>JBBQNA010000064.1:0-14836 GCA_038329515.1 Candidatus Limnocylindrales bacterium
CACCGAATGCCCCATCGAAGGGGTGGAAAGCGGCCGCGTCCGCGGGCCATGCCGCGCGTTCGGCGTCGGACACCACGAAGCCGGATGTGATGACGCCATCCAGGAATGCGGCCGCGGTCGCAGGGTCACCGAGGTCCCCCAGCGCCCGGACGTAGGCTGCCGTCGCTGCGGCGACCGTGCCCGGGTATCGGGCGACGGTGTCCGCGCTGGCCACGAGGAGGCGCGGGATCTCGACGACGGCCAGGCTCGGGTCCTGGTAGCCCGCGACGATGCGCAGGCCGACGCCGGCCGCAGTGGCATCGGCGACCGTGCGTGTGTCCAGGATGGCGAGGGCGAGCTGTCCGTTGAGCAGGCCGGGCAGCGACTCCTGGACCACCATCACGCCCACGGGGGTCGTGAACCCAGCGTCCGTGAAGTAGCCCCGGTCGTCAGCCAGCAACACGGGCGCCTGTGACACGAGATCGCCGGCCTGTGTGCCGACCATGATGGAGGTCAGCTCCGGGATCATGGTCACGGGCCGGGGGCCAGCGGCGCACGGATCGTCGCCCGGCAGCGGCGATGCCGACACGGCTCCTGGCACCAGTGCCAGCCCGATCACCAGCAGGGCCCCCAGCGCGCCGAGCGGGCGTCGACGGCTACGCCATGGTCGATGGTCGCGCGGGTGGCTGGGTCCCCGGCTGCCACCGAGCGTCGCGACTGTCATCCGCGACAGGATACCCCGCTGGCAGCGGGGTCCCGGGCGAGCCCCGGGAGGTGTGTCAGCTCCCTGGCCGGAGCTGGTACAGGCGCCGCTCCACGGCGCTGGCGCCGGTGCCCACCGTCGAGCTGTGGATGAGCTCGAACAGGCTCACCGGGTAGCGCGTTTCGAAGGCGGCCACGTCCGCCACCTGGGCCGCCGCGTACACCCTGTGCATGCCCAGCGCCTCGAGCCGTGTGACCACGTCCTGCGGAGACGCGCCGCAGGCGAGGTACGCCGTGTGACGCCGCTGACCCGGTCCCAGCAACGGGTAGAGCAGCGCGATCGCCCGGGTCGCACAACGGTCATCGATGAGCAGGCCCTGTCGCTCCGGCAGGACCTGGATGACCGGGTCGGTCGCCCACGTGTCCTCGTAGAAGGCGACCCGCTCAACGGGCTGCGCCAGCAGGTCCGCCACCGGCGCCGTGACGGTCACGGCCACCGACATGGTCGCCGCGGCACCGATGGCCACGGCCACGGCCGTGCGCCACCGACGCGTCACGCCCGCCAGCGCGAATGGCACAAGTGCGCAGGTCATGCCCAGGAGGCCCAGGAGGAAACGAGGCTCGTGGCGCGTCAGCAACCACCAGGCGGGTAGCGTGCACAGCGCGACGGCCGCGATGAGCTGCAGCGGGCGCCTGCCACGCGCGACACGGACCGCGATGACGAGCGCCGGGATGATGGTCACGGCCCACACCGCGCCAACGCCACTGGCGTTCGAGTGTTCCTCCAGCATCGGGTACAACGGCCACCACTCGGCGGATGGCAGGAACTGCGTGTCCTTGAGGCTTCGGGACAGCTGCGAGATCCCGGCCAGGAACGGCACATCGGCGGGATACAGCGGGTTCCCGAACAGCACGATGTTGCGGATCCACCAAGGAGCGACCACCGCGAGCCCCAACAGCAGGCCGCCTGCCCAGCCTCGAAGGAGGCTGCCGCACGTCAAGCCACCGTCGCGGTAGGCCCGCCTCGACCATGCGATGGCGGCGACACCCAGCACTGCGACCGTGGGCAGCAGCGCCAGCTTGGTGGCCACCAGGAGTGCCAGGGTGAGCGCCACCAGCACGACACGCCGCGCGGACCACTCGGCGGTGGGCACAGCGATGAACGCCGCCGCAGCGATAGCGAGGGCCGCCCCCGCGATGTCGTTGGAGGCCCGCCCGGACTGGATGAGCACCATGGGCACCAGCAGCAGCGTCAGGCCACCGATCGTGGCTGCCCGGCCGGACAGCCCGGCACGCCGGCCAAGGGCGATGGCGCCGAGGGCTGCCAGCAGCGCGAACGGCAGCTGGCCGACCGTCATCAGCGGCTCGCCACCGATGACCTTGAGGCCGCCGAGCCACAGCTCCGCAGAACCAGGGTGGCTCAGCCAGTAGCCCGCGGGTGACTCCGACAGGAAGGAGCTGAGGGAGCCGAGCTGCCACAGGTCCACGGCAAGGGGCGCGTGATAGTTCAGTTCATCGAAGCCGGTCAGTGGCCGTGCGATGGCGGCGCCGACCGACGCGATGAGTCCCACTGCCACCATCAGCGTCAGCCACCACGCCACCGGTGCGACGCCGGCAAGATCCAGCCGCGGCGCCCTGGGTCGCCAGCCGCGCCAGGCGGCCCAGGCCACGATCGCGACGGCGGTGCCCGAGCCAAGCAGCGGGCCATAGGGCAGGCGCAGCAGGTTGCGGCCCACCAGGTCACCCGTGCCACCCACGAGCGCGGCGGGCACGCTCACGAGTGCGAACGCCAGCACGCCCCAGGCAACGGGTCGCTCCCACGCACGCAGGCCGAGCAAGGGCACCAGCACGGTGGCGGCGAGAGCGGCCCAGCCGAAGTACCAGGCCATGGTCAGTTGCGCCGCCACCTGTCCCAGGCCAGGTCCGCAGAGCGAGATGCATTCGCTATCGGTGCCCAGCCAGGTATCGACCGTGGGTCGGAGGGGCGAGTGCAACAGGCCATAGAGGACGCCAACGACCAGCATGACCACCAGCGCCGCGGCACCCGCGCGCCAGCCGCCAGGTGCTCTTCGACCTCCGGCAGCGTCGCGTCCTGACACGGTGAGGGGTCCTCGTGAGACTTCGAGCACGCTGCCCGAGGGAGGGCAGGGTAGCCGACCCGGTCGCTGCCGACCGGGGCCGCGGGCGAGCACATGCCGGAGAGCCCGTGCGTGGTGCGTGCTGCGGTAGACTGCGCCAGCCAACCGAACGACCCGCATCACGCACCCTGGGGGCCCTGTGTCTGTCGACTCCCTTCGCGCGCAGATCCGCGAGGTCCCTGACTTCCCCAAGCCCGGGATCCTGTTCTACGACATCACCACGCTCATCAAGCAGCCCAAGCCGTTCGCAGAAGCGATCGACCTGATGGTGGAGCCGTTCGCCGATACCAAGGTGGACGTCGTGGTGGGTATGGAATCGCGCGGATTCATCTTCAGCGCACCCATGGCCATCCGCCTCGGGGCCGGCTTCGTGCCGGTCCGGAAGCTGGGCAAGCTGCCGGCCGAGACCATCAGCGTGGAGTACGCGCTGGAATACGGCACCAACACCCTGGAGGTCCACAAGGACGCCATCCAGCCCGGTCAAAAGGTACTCATCGTGGATGACCTCCTCGCGACCGGCGGCACCGTCCTGGGCACCATCGACCTGGTCAAGCAGTTGAAGGCGGACATCGTCGGCCTCAGCTTCCTCGTCGAGCTGCAGTTCCTGAAGGGCCGGGCACGACTCGTTGGTCACGACATCCACAGCATCATCCAGTACTGAGGGCCGGAGCCCGAGCGCGGGGTTGCCGTGAGCCCAAGCGTGCCCGACGACGCCGTTCCGGAGCCCGACCAGGACGTTGCAGTGGGCACGGTCGCGCCCGTCCCGTCCGATCACGATGCCGGCCGGCGGCAATTCTTCCGGCTGTTCGGCAAGCAGGCCATCCAGACCGTGACCCAGGTCGCGGGTGTGGCGAGTGCCGTGTCCCAGATGCCCACGAACGCCGCGGCGGGTCTCATGGGTCTGGGCCTCGGCGACCCTCGCCAGAATGCTGCGGCCATGAGTGCTGGGGCAGCGGCCACACGACCGGCCGCAGTGGTCACGACCGCCGCCGCGTATCGCAGCCCGTATCGGTTCGACGGCCAGGTGTTGTACCTCGTCGACCAGCGCCGGCTGCCGGACACGCTCGAGGAGCAGACCTGCCGACGCGGATCGGACGTGGCGTTCTATATCCGCGCTGCAGCCGCCCGGGGCGGGCCGCTCCTGGCCCAGCTCGCCGCCTATGGCCTGGCCATGACCGCCCGCGAGAGCGCGGAGCGGTCGGCGCCCCAACGTGCGGCAGAGCTGCGTCGCGTCACGCGGGCCATCGCCGTGTCCCGGGGGGGAGCCCGGATGCTGGAGTGGGCGCTCGGTCACCTCAACCAGGTCGCGGATGCCCTCGGCAGCGACGCTCCCGGGGATGCGGTCGCGACAGCCCTGCGTGAGGCGGCCGACACGCTCGCCCTGGAGGCCCAGGCGGACCACGCGCGCATCGCCCATGAGGTGGCAGGCCTGTTGCCCAGGCCGGAGGGTCGACCACTGCACGTGCTGGTCCACGGGGATCCCGGCGCATGCACATCGGGCATGCTCGGCACGGCCCTGAACGGCCTCGCGCTCCGGGCCGCGGAGGCGGAGGGTGCCGGGGTGCAGGTGTGGGTGACCGAGACCCGGCCCTACCTCGAGGGTGCCCGCCTCGCGACCTGGGAGCTGACCAACGCCGGCATCGAGCACACGTTGCTGCCGGACAGCGCCGTGGCATCGCTCCTGGATGCTGAGTCCATCGATGCCGTGCTCCTGGGTGCCGAGTGGATCGCCGCGAATGGCGATACCGCCAATGTCATCGGCAGCCGTGCCGTCGCTGAGCTGGCAGCCGGTGCCCTGCACGGCCCCGTGCCGGTCTACGTGTGCACGCCCATGACCACGTTCGACGCGGACACCGCGGACGGCGCTGCGATCCCGCACGATGTGCGTCCGGCGCGCGAGTTGGGCACGTACCTCACCGGTGTGCGTATGGACCGACAACGCGGCTACAACCCGGGCGCGGACGTCGTGCCGGCACGACGTATCACGGCCTTCGTGACCGAGATGGGTGTCCTGTCCCCGACGGACCGTGACGCGCTCCACGCTGCCGCCCGCGAACGTGCAGCCCGGCGGGTCATCCGGACAGCGCCCGAGCCGGTGCTCACGGTGGTCGACTGATGGCCTCGATCGCGCGCGCTGGTTCGATCCTCGGCTCCAGTCTGGAGGTCCGTCAGACCCGGGACCGGGAGCTACTGCGGGAGTTCCTGGATGCTGACCGGTTGTTCGCGGCGTATGCGCTGTGTGACCTGGACGACCGGGAGTTCGGGCGCACCCGCTGGGGCGTGGCACTCGATCGTGGCCGGCCCGTGGCGGTCGTCCTGGAGTACGCCGGCCTGTCGCCCCAGCCGCTGTTCGTGATGGGCGACCCGGCGGGTGTGACGGGCGCGCTGCGCGACGTCATCCGCCCGCGCACCGCATACCTGGCGGCGCGACCGGAACTGCTGACCGCCGCCGCTTCGGTCTATCGGGTCAGCGATGGTCCGCCCATGGTCCGGATGTGGATCGACCGGACCACGTTCCGTCCGGCACCCTCGGCGGCAGTGCGCCTGGTGCCTGCGGACATCGGTGACCTGAACAAGCTGTACGACTTCGGCCTGACATCCTGGTTGCCGTCGGAGTCGGTCGCCAACGGCGTCTACTTCGGGATCCGCATCAACGGCCACCTGGTCGCCGCGGCGGGCACCCATGTGGTCAGCCGGGAGATGGGCCTGGCGGCCGTCGGCAATGTCCTGACGCACCGCGACTATCGCGGCCGCGGCTTCGCCAAGACGGTGACGGGCGCCGTGACCCAGGAGCTGCTCCGCTTCTGTGACCAGGTCGTGCTCAATGTGCGCGCCGACAACCCGCCCGCGTTGCGTGCATATCAGGCGGTCGGCTACACCGAGCACACCCGCTTCGAGGAGCGGCTCGTCCATCGTCGGGGCAGCTTCTGGGATAGCATCGTGGCGCCCATCAAACGCTGGATCCCCGACTCACGGAAGGATCCGACCACCCAGGAGGAGTGAGTGACGGACTCGACCGTTCTCGAACCCACCCAGATGCCACCCGACTCCGGTGACGCCGCCAACGGCCAGACCGCTGCTCTCCCGGCACACGACGTCACGGACCTCGGACTCGCGGACGAAGGCGTCCGCCGCATCGAGTGGGCGGAGCGGGAGATGCCCGTCCTGCGCCTCATCCGCGAGCGATTTACGCGCGAGCAGCCGCTCGCTGGCGTGCGCATCGCCGCTGCGCTGCACGTCACCACCGAGACGGCCAACCTGGTGCGCACGCTCAAGGCGGGCGGCGCCACGGTCGCCCTGTCGGCGTCCAACCCGCTGTCGACCAAGGACGACGTCGCAGCAGCGCTGGTCGCCCGCTATGGCATCAGCACGTTCGCCCGTCGGGGCGAGGATCGTGACACGTACTACGCGCACCTCAACGCGGTCTCGGATATCAGTCCCAACATGACCATGGATGACGGCTGCGACCTGGTGTCGCTGTTCCACAAGGAACGACGCCACCAGCTGCCGGACATCTGGGGCGGCACGGAAGAGACCACGACGGGCGTCATCCGGCTGCGGGCGATGGCCGCGGACGGCGCTCTGACCTTCCCGGTGGTGGCCGTCAACGAAGCCATGACCAAGCACCTGTTCGATAACCGGTACGGCACCGGCCAGTCGACCGTGGACGGCATCCTGCGGGCCACCAACATCCTGCTCGCCGGCCGCCGCGCGGTCGTGGCGGGCTATGGCTGGGTCGGTCGCGGTATCGCGATGCGACTCGCCGGCATGGGTGCCCGGGTGACCATCGTGGAAGTCGATCCGGTGCCCGCCATCGAGGCGCTCATGGATGGCTTCGATGTCATGCCCGCGGCGGAGGCGGCCCGATGGGGCCAGCTGTTCATCACCGCGACCGGCAACCTCAACGTCTTCCGGCGCGAGCACTTCGTGGAGATGCAGGACGGCGCCATCATGGCCAACAGTGGCCACTTCGACGCCGAGCTGGAGCTCAAGGCACTCGCCGAGCTGGCCGAGGGGCATATCCGGGAGGTTCGCGAGAACGTCCAGGAGTACGACCTGGGTGGCAAGCGGCTGTTCGTCATCGCCGAGGGCCGGTTGGTCAACCTGGGCGCTGCCGAAGGACATCCGGCGGCGGTCATGGACATGAGCTTCGCGGCTCAGGCCCTCGCGGCCGAGCACGTCGCCAAGGAGCACGCGTCCATGAAGCCGGGTGTCTATGTGGTGCCGGAGCAGCTCGACCGGGAGGTCGCGCGGCTGAAGCTGCTGGCGCTCGGCATCCACATCGACGACATGACCCCCGAGCAGAAGCGGTACGTCAGCTCCTGGCAAGAAGGTACCTGATCTCGGCTTGAAGCGGCCCCGAGCGGGCTCCGTCAGACCCTGTCTGCCCACACCCGAGCGACATCTCCTCCCTTCGACTGCCCAGGACGATCCGGACCCTACGTGACCGTGGGCTGGTTCGTGCTGGGTTGCGTCCGGCCATCGCCCATGTCCGGCCCACCCGGACCGTCGAGATGTCGGTCGCGGCGGCGCGACCGGGCTACCACTGGCAGGTGGTACGTCCCGCACAGGTCCCGGACACCGCCGCACCCATCCAGTTCGGTCCTCGGGCTGCCGACTTCGCCTCGCGCGCGGAGCCGATCCCGGACCTGGGCGTCCTGTCTGCACCTGGCCTCACCCTCGTCGGGCCACACGGGCTGGTCCTGACGCCCGCCGGCGAACTACTCGCGGACACCTCGTTCTGGCACGGGTATCCGAAAGGACTGCCGCGGATCCCGGCCACCCCCGTGCGTCGAGTGCGGGGCACCCTCGTGTCCTGCATGTCCGATTTCGCGACCGCCAACTTCGGCCACTTCCTGATGGATTCACTGCCGCGGCTGTCCCTGCTGGAGGGCGCAGGCGTGTCTCTCGCTGACGCCGACCACATCTACTGCGGCGTGCCGCACCCACGGGTCGCCCACTTGCTGGATGAACTGGGGGTGCCCCGCGAGCGACGCATCTACGCCCGGCGCGGGGAGGCGATCCGGGCTGACCATGTGGTCGTGACCAGCTATCCGGGTGGCCGCCGCAACTACCCACCCTGGGTGCCCGACTTCCTGCGCGAGCGGTTGGGCGTGGAGGCGGGACCGGCTACCCGTCGGCTGTACATCCCGCGTGCGCAACGGCGGCGCATCCTCAACATCGACGAGCTGATGCCCATCCTGGTCGAGCACGGCTTCGAGGTGTTCGAGCCGACGGGCGCGGAGGACGCCCGCCATGCATTCGCGGAGGCGAGTATCGTGGTTGGCGGCCACGGTGCGGGCCTCTCGAGCGTCGCGTTCTGTCGTCCCGGCGCGGCGGTCCTGGAGCTGCTGCCGGATAGCCACGCGATGCCCTTCTACGCAACGCTGTCGCTCGCGGCGCGGTTGCGCTACGGCTACCTGATGGGGGAGGGCATCCCGGTCGCGGGGCCCGTGGCGCGCAGCACGTGGGACTTCCGTGTCGACCCAGTCGTCTTCCGCGAAGCCATCGAAAGCACCGTCCGGTACGTGACCGACATGCCTCGATAGCCTGGCTCGATGACGGGTATGGGCACCGGCTTCGGCGGCCGAGCCGGGGTGTCGTTCGGGCCGGGGGGCGACCCCGTGCTACGCTCTGGGCGACCCATCGACAAGGAGCCGCATGACCAGCATCATCGACGCCGAGCAGTACCTCTTCACGTCCGAATCGGTGACCGAAGGCCACCCGGACAAGATGTGCGACCAGATCTCGGACGCCATCCTGGACGCCATCATCAA
The DNA here is from genome assembly GCA_038329515.1 of Candidatus Limnocylindrales bacterium. GTDB lineage: Bacteria > Chloroflexota > Limnocylindria > Limnocylindrales > CSP1-4 > JAFMJV01. The sequence continues at coordinate 8,597 of JBBQNA010000064.1, forward strand.
GGACGACCCGAACGCGCGCGTCGCCTGTGAGACTGCCACCACGACGGGTCTCGTGGTGGTCATGGGCGAGATCAGCACCTCCATCTACGTCGACTTCCAACAGGTAGTCCGGGACACCGTCCAGGACATCGGCTACACCAGTGCCGACTACGGCTTCGACTACCAGACCGCGGGTGTGCTGGTCTCGGTCAAGGAGCAGTCCGCGGACATCGCCCAGGGCGTCGACTCCGCGCTGGAGGTCCGCTCGTCCGCGCAGCCCCAGTACGAGCTGGGTGCCGGTGACCAGGGCATGATGTTCGGGTTCGCGTCGCGCGAGACCCCCGAGCTGATGCCGCTGCCCATCGCGCTGGCCCACCGGATGGCGCGCCGCCTGGCGGATGTGCGCAAGAGCAGGGAGTTGCCGTACCTGCGACCAGATGGCAAGACCCAGGTCACCGTGGAGTACGAGCGGGGCGTGCCCAAGCGCGTACGCACCGTAGTGGTCTCCTCGCAGCACGATCCGGACGTCGCAGCGGAGGAGCTCCGCGCGGGCATCATCGAGCGGGTGATCATGCCCTCCATCGATCCGGCGCTGCGGGTCGAGGATCCGATCATGCACGTCAACCCCACGGGCCGGTTCGTGACCGGCGGTCCCATGGGGGACGCGGGCCTGACTGGCCGCAAGATCATCGTGGACACCTATGGCGGCATGGCCCGTCATGGCGGTGGTGCCTTCTCGGGCAAGGATCCGACGAAGGTCGACCGGTCGGCGGCATACGCTGCCCGGTGGGTGGCCAAGAACGTCGTCGCGGCCGGTCTCGCCGACCGCTTCGAGGTCGAGGTCGCCTACGGCATCGGCATCGCGCGGCCCATCAGCTTCTCGGTGGAGTCATTCGGCACGGGTCGCATCCCGGATGCGGATATCCAGCAGCTCATCGAAGAGCACTTCGACCTGCGTCCCGCGGCCATCATCGCCGCGCTGGACCTGCGACGGCCCATCTATCGCCAGACAGCGGCATACGGACACTTCGGCCGGACGGACATCGACCTGCCCTGGGAGCGCACGGACAAGGCAGCATTGCTGGCCGACGCGGCCGGCATCCGGGCGCCCGAGGCCGTGCCCGCCTGACCTGACGTGACCAGGACACGTCGCGGGTGACCGCCGCGGGAACGGGGTCATCACCCGTGTTCGTGGTCGGCTTGCCGCGGTCGGGCACCACGCTCATGGCGGTGTGCCTCGATCGGCATCCGGACCTCGACTGTGGTCCCGAGACCCACCTGTTCCCGAGACTCGAAGCACTTCCCGACCGGGCGCTGCTCGACGCCAGCACGTGGCCTGACGTAGCCACGACCTTCGTGTGCTCGCTCGCGACGCGCGGCGTGCCCATCCACAAGACGGTGGGTGTTGGCCGGGACGTCATCCGTGCCCAGCTCGCGGCCCGGACGCCATCCGTTGCGGCGTTGCTGGAGGCACTCGTGGTGCCCCAGGCGGAGGCCGCCGGCAAGTCCCGATGGGTCGAGAAGACACCCCGGCACCAGGACTCCCTGGCGCTCATCCGGGCCGAGTGGCCCGACGCGGCGATCATCCACATGGTCCGCGACCCACGGGCGCGGGCAGTGTCCATGGCGCGCATGCCCTTCGGGCCGGACACCCAGGTGATCAACCTGGTGGAGGATGTTCGCCGTGACGGCAGCGCCCGGACGGCCCTGGATTCCGACCCGCGCCTGCTCCAGGTCCGCTTGGAGGACCTGGTCGCGGATCCGGAAGGTGAGCTGCGGCGGATATGTACCTTCATCTGTGTGTCATTCGATCCGGTGATGCTGGCGCCATCGGGGTCGGCGGCGGTGGGTGACCAGGAGTGGTGGAAGTCCGGCGCCCAGGGCCCGATCTCGGCTGACGGGTCGAACCGGTGGCAGGAGGCCATGGAGCCGGCCGTCCAGCGTTTCGCGGCGCTCACCTGCGCCGACCAGCTCCGTCGATACGGCTACCCGGGCGCACGGATGGCGCGCCAGACCATGGTCGTGCTGCCCATCGGCCGGGATGTCATCGCGGCCCATGAGCCGCTGCCACTGGCCCTCGCTCTGCACGATGGGGTCATCGGCCACGCGGATGCGAACACGTCATCGGTGATCCGCAGGGCGGACGCCGTGGTCATCTGGGGTCGGCCAGGGCAGCTGTTGCCGCTGCACGCGGGCACGCCGCTCGGCTGGCCAGGCGTCGCCCGCCTGACGTCCGTGCTCGCCCTTCGACGGCTCCGTCGGCGGCCCGTGTGGTGGGTCACGCAGCGGACAGAGCATCCTCGGGACGTCGCACGCGCCCAGGAGCGTCTCTTCGCGCGGGTACTGCGTGTGCTGGCCCGCCAGGTGACCGCGGATGCGCTGGCCGAGCGCTACCGCAGCACGGCGCCCGCAGCTGCTGGACCTCAGTCGTCGACGGTGTAGCCCAGGCGACGCAGCAGCGGACCGGAGTCCGCCTCGATGACGGCCAGCTGCTGGGGCGTGAACGCGGTGCGCCAGTTGCCCACGGACGCTGGATCGGCACGACCGAGCGCGGCCAGGAATGACTGTCGCGAACCGCTGTCCTCGACGTGCAGGAAGTCGAGCAGCCCGGCACCCTCGGCCGCCGGGTCGGTCACGAGGGCTTCGTAGCGCACTTCGCGGTAACGCTCCGGACCCAGCGCTGGCCCGTCCGCAAGGGCGGCTTCCGTGTAGCGCCGCCAGGCCAGGCTCATGCGCAGCTCGTCGGAGCCGGCCTCGAATGTCGTCCGGTCGTCCGGTGAGACCCACCACGGCGCCCACGGCCCGTACAGGTACCCGCCAGGTTCGCGGCGACCGACCAGCGCCGAGTCGGCGCGCAGCCAGGGCTCCTTGATGTGGCTCGCGGCAACGTCCCGGCCATCACGGATGATGTGCACGAAGCGGGCGCCCGGGAACGCCTCGGCCAGGAACGGCAGCAGGAACGCATTGGTGGGCGTCTTCTCGCAGAAGCGGAGGCTGCCTTCCAGCTGGTAGCGCAGCAGCCAGGAATAGACGGTCCGGTAGAACAGCCGCGAGCGGCGCTCGCCCCAGGTTCCCTCGTAGACGTTGCGACCAGCAGCCTTGGTGGCAACCGGTTCGTGGTGATAACTCACCTCCGGTAGTCGCCCGACGCACTCGCCCAGGAAGGTGGTGCCGGAGCGGGCAGCCCCGAACAGGAAGATGGGGTCCCGGAGTGCGGGTTTGATGGATGCGCCGACTGTGCCCAGGCTCCATGACCGGGCCCTGCCAAGTTTCCGGCGGTTGATCCGCTCGGTCCTCAGCGTCCGTCGATACAGGTCGAACATGCCGCGTGCGTCGACCGGCGTCGGTCGCGGATCGAGGCCTGCGGCCGTGGCGGCCGCCATCCATGCCAGCGATGAACGGCGCGAGGCGACACCGGGCGGCTCGTCGGCCTGCTCGGCAGCGGCCAGTGTTCCAGTCTTCACGCGGGTCTCACGGCGGCAGGGTGACTTGCGCGCCATGTGTGGCGTCGCGATGGGCAGCCCCTAGGATAGACGGATGTACGCAGTGATCATGGCCGGCGGTGGTGGTACGCGGTTGTGGCCGCTCAGTCGATCCGCCCGACCCAAGCCGTTCCTGCAGCTGCTGGGTGACACCACACTGCTCCAGGCCACGGCCAGCCGATTGTCACCGCTCGTGGACATCGCCGACATCCATGTGGTGACAGACGGCCGCTACGCGGAGCTGGTACGAGCGCAGCTGCCGGAGTTGCCGGTCGCCAACCTGTTGTGCGAACCGGTCGGCCGCAACACCGCGGCAGCCGTGGCGTTTGCCGCGGCCGCCATCGATCGCCCGGGTGACGAGATCATGATCGTCCTGCCCGCCGACCAGCGCATCCAGGACGAGGCGGGTTTCCGGCTGGCGCTTGCCTCGGCCGCAGAGCGTGCCGCGACCGGCGAGCTGGTCACGCTCGGCATCGCGCCCACGGGCCCCGAGACGGGCTACGGCTACGTGCTCGCCACCCTCGATGAGCAGGCGTCGGGCGGACCGCCGGGGCAGCGCGTGGAGCGGTTCGTGGAGAAGCCCAACCTGGAGCGCGCCCAGGAGCTGCTGGCCTCGGGTCGAGCATCCTGGAACGCGGGCATCTTCGTCTGGCGGCGTGATGCGCTCATCGCCGGGCTGCGCCGGTTCGCGGCCGATATCGAGCGTGCGGTCCGGGATGCCGTGACCGCGGGTCCGGCCGCCATCGAGGCCGCGTACCCGGGCGTGCGATCCACGTCCATCGACTATGCCCTGCTGGAGCCCGCGTCCGTGATGGGCCAGGTCGCGGTGGTGCCCGCGGACGTCGGCTGGAGCGACCTCGGCAGCTGGGACGCGCTGCTCCAGGCTTCGGGCGCTGGGGACGCGGTCGCGAGCGGACCGGTCGCGATCCGGCTCGAAGCAGACTCGAAGGTGGTCGCGGTGGGCTCCGACCGGGTGCTCATCCATGCCGCCGGTGGGCGCCTCGTGGCGGTCGTCGGGCTTCGCGACGTCATCGTGGTGGACACGCCCGATGCGCTGCTCGTGTGTGCTGGCGACGCCGCACAGGACGTGAAGCAGGTCGTGGAGCGCCTCCAGGCCGAGGATCGACGCGAGCTCCTCTAGGTCGCCACGGCCTCTACTTGGTGTAACCGAGCTCTTCCAGGAGCGCGCCCGAGCTTCGCCGGAGCATCGTCCGGAGGACCGGGTCCAGGCTCGACCGTCCCGCGCCGACGCGTGACTGGTAGACGGCGTTGCCGTCCCCGCCCTGCTGGCGCCGCTCGGCGGTGAACTGCGTGTAGCGCTCGGTGCCATCGTGCTCGGCGCGATCGAACGCCAGGACCGCCGGGTCCCAGGCCTCGCCCAGGAAGTCGAACAGACGCCGCAGCTCGGTCTCCGGGTCGGCGACGAGGGCCTCGTAGCGCACCTCGATGAACCGGCTCGGCCCCACGGTCGCCCCGAACGAGCGGGCCGCCTCCACGTACTTGCGCCACGCACCACGCGCAGCCCGTGCCCCGGACCGGTATCCCCAGCGGTCCCGATGCGAGGCGACGACGTCGTGGCCGTCACGCAGCAGGTGGATGTACTGCGCGTCGGGGTACAGCTCGTCCACGAAGGGCAGGATGAGCGTGTTGGCGGGATCCTTGTCCGCCCAGCGGACCTTCCCCCGCCGTGCTGCGTACTCCGCCTGGAAGTCGCCGTACAGGTGGCGAAGGCGGTCCAGCCAGTATTCCCGAGGGAAGCCGTAGCGCTCCAGGAGCCGCCACTGCTTGCCCACGACCGGCTCCATCTGCTGCAGGAAGTGGGTCTCCTCGCCACTCGAGATCCGGGCGTGGGAGTCGAGCATCAGGCGCAGCATCGTGGTGCCCGACCGAGCCGACCCGATGACGAAGATCGGTCCGGTGGGCAGGGCGGCGGCTGTTTCGGCGGCGTCGGTCATCGGACGCAGGATACCGGTGGCGGGCGGAGGGCCGTTGGTGCCCCAGTCCCGGCATCGCGGCGTTCCATCCGTGTGGCGTTCCATCGGTGGCACCGGTCCGGTACCATCCGGCACGTGAGTGAGCCTTCGACGCCCCTGCCGCCCATCGTCTTCGGTACCGATGGCTGGCGTGCCCGGATCGGGGAGGACTACACCTACGAGAACGTCCGGCGGTGCGCCCAGGGCGTGGCGCAGTGGGTCCACGACCAGGGTGCCGTGTCCAAGGGCGTCGTCCTGGGCTACGACCGCCGCTTCTCGAGCGAGTTCTTTGCTGCTGCGGCGGCCGAGGTGCTGCTCGCGTACGACATCCCGGTCGCCATCGCGTCCGTCGCCATCCCCACCCAGATGACCTCGTACGAGGTGGTCGAGCAGGGCTTCGCGTGCGGCGTGATGATCACCGCCTCCCATAACCCGTGGACGGACAACGGTTTCAAGATCAAGTCACCGTCTGGCGCTGCCGCCGGCGCCGATATCCTGTCGGTCGTGGAGCGGGTCATCCGCGAGAACGCGGGTGCGACGCCGCCGACCCGACCGGTCGCGGACGCAGAGGCCGCCGGTCTGGTGCGCCGGTTCGACCCATACGACGGCTACGTCGAGTACCTCAAGCGGTCACTGGACATCGAGCGCATCAAGGCCGCCGACATGCGGGTGCTGGTCGACCCCATGTGGGGCTCCGGCGCTGGCTGGATCCCGCGGCTGCTGGCGGGTGGCACGATCCAGGTCCACGAGATCCACTCCGAGCGCAACCCCTGGTTCGGGGGTGTCAACCCGGAGCCCATCGCGCC
>JBBQNA010000065.1:0-14742 GCA_038329515.1 Candidatus Limnocylindrales bacterium
GGCCACCATCGTGCCGCGCCCGGAGGCGGTGGCCTTTGGCGAGCGCTGGCACCGCGATCCGCGGCAGGTGGAGGTCGTGCTGCGCGAATCGGTCGCCGTGGTGCGCATGGAGAAGGGCGTCATCATCTCGCGCACCGCGCACGGCTACGTATGTGCCAATGCCGGCGTGGATGCCTCCAACGTGGGCGTCCTGGACGAGGTCACCCTGCTGCCGCTCGACTCGGACGCCTCGGCGCGCGCGATCCGCGAGCGGATCATCACGGACCTGGGCGTCGAGGTGGCCATCATCGTGAGCGACTCCTTCGGGCGACCGTGGCGCTGGGGCATCGTGGATATCGCGCTGGGCGTGGCCGGGTTCTCGCCACTCGACGACCAGCGCGGTCGGCCGGATGCCGTCGGACGCACGATGCGCGCCACGGTGGTCGCCGTGGCCGATGAGATCGCCTCGGTCGCCGAGCTGGCGTCGGGCAAGACGAGCGGTCGGCCGCTGGTCCTGGTCCGGGGCGCGACATTGCCGTCCGGCGACGGCTCCGTAGTCCAGGACGTGGTGATGTCGCTCAGTGACGACCTGTTCCCGTAGTGTCACTCGCTGCGGGAGAGTGGCTCGCTGCGGCCATGACACGCCGATAGACTCCGCGCATGAAGGTCGGACTCCAGATCAGCTCGTTCACGTGGCCCGGCGGTGACGCCGCCATCGGGCTCACCCTAGCCCGAGTGGCCCAGCTTGCGGACGAGGTCGGCTTCGACTCTATCTGGGTCATGGACCACTTGTTCCAGATCCGCAGCGTGGGTGCGCCGGAAGAGCCGATGCTGGAGGGCTGGACGACGCTCGGCTACCTCGCGGCCCTCACCCGGTCCGCACGCCTGGGCCTCATGGTCGGCGGCATCCATTATCGCCAGGCCGGCCTGTGGCTCAAGGCGGCGACCACCCTCGACGTGCTCAGCGGCGGTCGTGCCTGGTTCGGTATCGGCGCCGCCTGGAACGAGGAGGAGTCCCACGGCCTGGGCTTCCCCATGCCGCCACTCACGGACCGGTTCGCGCAACTGGAGGACACACTTCGCTTCGTGCGTGAGGGCTGGACCGGCGAGCACGGCACGCAAGCCGCATTCGAGGGTCGCACGGTGCAGGCCGATCGGCTGCTCAACAGCCCCCAGGCGCTCAGTCGGCCACACCCGCCGATCCTGGTCGGCGGTGGCGGCGAGCTCAAGACGCTGCGCCTCGTGGCGCGCTACGCGGATGCCTGCAACGTGTTCGGCAGCCCGGAGCAGGTGGCTCACAAGTACGACGTCCTGCGGGGCCATTGCGAGGCGGAGGGTCGCGACTACGACGCCATCGAGAAGACCAACCTGACCTGGATCGCCATCACCCCCGATGGTGCCCAGGGATCACTCACCCCCGCGCGCCTGGTGGACCGGTTGGGTGCCTGGGCGGACGCCGGCTCGCAGCACACGATCTTCAGCGTCCGGAACGTCTGGGACTTGGCCAAGCTGGAACTCATCGGACGGGATGTGCTGCCCCAGGTGCGCGACCTTGGCTCGCCTAGCCCGCTCGGCTGAGTGCCCGACATCGGCCCGCCGACGCGGTCGGGCTTTCAGGTCCCTTCGCACAGCGGATGTGCACCCGTGACCACACATGCGGCGATGGGTCCCTTCGCACAGGGGATGTGCACCCGTGACCACACATGCGGCGATGAACCACCGTGTACACCCCGTCCTCCACATGGTGCGTGCACCCTGACCAACTGCGGGCCGGGGACGCCGGTGAGTGGGCCGGGTACGCCGGTGAACAGGCTAGGCGCGTCGCGGGTGCACGCCACGCGTGAACCTGTGGCGCCTGGGCGTGTCGGCGGGTCGCGGGTGCACGCCACACGTGAACCTGCGCGGTCCCGCCACCCGGTCAGGTGCGGCCCGACACCGGTCCCGCTCCAACTTCGTTACGATGCCCCTGATGAGTGACCTGAAACTGGCCTTCCCGGCCATCTCCATCATCGACAGCGGTAGCGCTGAGGGCGCCGATTCGATGGCCATCGGCGGTGGCGCGGCAGACCCCCCGGCCCACGGCGGTCACAGCCAGATGATCATCATCGGCAGCGGGCCTGCGGGCCTCACAGCTGCGATCTATGCGGCACGCGCCAACCTGGAGCCCATCGTCATCGGTGGCAGCGCGCCGGGTGGCCAGCTGATGCTCACCAGTGACGTGGAGAACTTCCCGGGCTTTCCGGAGGGTATCCAGGGTCCGGAGCTGATGGCCCGCATGCGCGACCAGGCGGAACGCTTCGGCGCGCGCCTCGTGGATGTGGACGTGGACCGCGTGGACCTCAGCGGGCCGCCCTTCCGGCTGTGGGCCGGTGGCGCGTCCTATACCGCCGATTCCGTGGTCGTGGCGACCGGCGCCATCGCTCTCTGGCTGGGCCTCGAGAGCGAGACCCGCCTGCGGGGCCGGGGCGTCTCGGCGTGTGCCACGTGTGACGGCTTCTTCTTCAAGGGCAAGCGCATCGCGGTGGTGGGCGGTGGCGACACCGCGCTGGAGGAAGCCACGTTCCTGACGCGCTTCTCACCGGACGTGCTGCTGCTCCACCGACGCGACCAGTTCCGGGGCTCGCGCATCATGCAGCAGCGGGCGATCGACCACCCGGGTATCGACGTGCGCTTCAACACCGAGGTGGCCGAAGTCCTGGGTGACCAGGTCGTGACCGGCCTGCGACTGCGTGACACCGCCACGGGACGCGAGTGGGAGGAGCCCATCGGCGGCCTGTTCATCGCCATCGGCTACCGACCCAACACGGAGGTCTTCCGCGAGTGGCTGGCCGTTGACGAGGCGGGCTACCTGGAAGTCGTGGGTGAGGCAGGTTCGGCGCGTGACGGGGTGTTCATCGCCGGCGACGTGCATGACCACCACTACCGCCAGGCGATCACCGCCGCCGCCGACGGCTGCAAGGCCGCCATGGACGCGGAACGCTGGCTCGAGGCGACCAGCGCCACCCGTGCCGCCACGGTCGCCGCCACGGTCGCCGCCTCGTGACGACCGCCTCGTGACGACCGACTCGTGACGACCGACTCCAACGGGGTCCGACCGCCGAGTCACCGCGATACCGGCCTGCGGGCACGTATCGGGCGTGAGCTGGGCCTGGAGCCAACGACCGCGGACGTGGTCACCGCGTGGCTCGACAGGGCACTCCCCGCGTCGTCCGGAAGTGCCCTGGACGCCGGCTGCGGCCGCCTGTCACATCTCAAGCAGTTCCGGTCGCGGCTGGACCGGTTCTCGGGCGTGGACATCCACGAGCCGGCCGCGCCACTGGGCTGGCTGGACGAGTTCCGGGTGGCCGACCTGTGTGTCGACGCGGACGCGTTCGAGGCCGACACCTTCGACGTGGCGTTGTCCAACTTCACCGTGGAGCACTTCGCCGATCCGGTCGCCGCATTCCGGATGATCCGGGGCTGGCTGCGACCGGGTGGCACCCTGATCATCACCACCGTGAACCGTGCGCATCCATTCGTCGACGCGTATTGTTCGATCCCCGCCGAGATGCGCGGTCGGCTCCAGCCAGTCGTCAAGGCGAGCGCGGCCGACGCGCATCCCGTGGTGGGCGCATGCAATACCCCGCGGCTCATCCGGGATGGATTGGTCGCGGCCGGATATGAGGACATACGGATCGTGACCACCGACCATCTGGCCCGCGCCTGGGGCCGAACGCTGCCAACCTGGGCACTGGGCCTCATCGGGGACGTGGCCGCTCATTCGATGCCCGCCCGTCGCTCGACGATCGTGGCCCAGGCACGCCGCCCGGGTCTCTCCGACCCAGCCTCCTCCCGCTGACACGGTGACGACCGCCACCACTACGCCCCAGCCGTCCAGCTCCGGCCCATTCGTCCGCACGGGCCGCATCGCCGGGTACCTGCCGGCGCTGTCGGGCAACGCGCTCCGACTGTGGCTGACCAGCACGGTGCTCTTGTTCGTGGAGCTGATGCTGATCCGGTGGGTGCCCGCCGAGATCCGCTACATCGGCTTCTTCAGCAACTTCCTGCTGATGGCCAGCTTCCTGGGCATCGGTCTCGGCATCCTGCTGGGTCGCCGGGGCGCCAGGTATTCGCTCGTCGCCTTCCCGCTGCTGCTCGTCGTGGTCGTCGGCCTGGTCACCCAGAACCAGCTGAACGTGGACATCCGGTCCCAGGACGAGCTGTTCTTCGGGCTGGCCGAGCACACCGCGGATACCAACCCCACGATCCTGGTGCTCGCGGTCGCGCTGGTCACGGCCGTCATGGCCGCGCTCGCGATGCCGCTCGGTCCGCTGCTGCGGTCCATGCCCCCGCTGAAGGCGTACGCCGTCGACATCGTCGGCTCGATGTCCGGCATCGCACTCTTCGGGCTGATGTCGGCGCTGGGTACGAGCCCCGTCATCTGGTTCGGGGTCGTCACCATCCTGATGGTGCTGCTGGTGCTTGGCACCAAGGTCTCGCTGGGCAGCATCGTGACCATCGGCTGCCTCGTCGGCTCGATGCTGCTGGTCGCCGGCTCCAACCCGACCGACATCTGGTCGCCCTACTACCGCATCAGCACCTTCACGGGCCAGGACGGGCTCCAGCGGATCAACGTCAACGGCATCCCCCACCAGGGACTCCACTGCGTGGAATGCCCCAAGGAGCCGTTCTACGAGCAGATCTACCAGTGGTTCCCGGACCAGAAGTACGAGAACGTGCTCATCGTGGGCGCCGGCAGCGGCTCCGACGTGGCGCTCGCGCTCGCCCGCAACGATGGTGTCATCCAGCACATCGATGCCGTGGAGATCGACCCCAGGATCCAGCAGATCGGCATCGACGACCACCCCGACCAGCCGTACCAGGATCCGCGCGTCGAGCGCCACATCAACGACGGCCGCGCGTTCCTGCGGTCCACCGATGAGCAATACGACCTCATCGTGTTCGCGCTGCCGGACTCGCTGACCCTGGTCAGCCAGGCGGCGAACGTGCGCCTGGAGTCCTTCCTGTTCACCAAGGAAGCCTTCGAATCGGTCGCCGACCACCTCACCGACGACGGCATCTTCGTGCTCTACAACTACTACCGCGAGCCGTGGCTGGTGAACAAGATCGCGACCATGGTCCAGGATGCCTTCGGCGGCACGCCGCCCCTGGTACGGACCTACAGCAACGTGATGGCGGCCATCGCGAACGGTCCGCTGGTCGCCGGGCTGAACGGCGCGACACCGCCAGGGGACAGGGTCGATGTCATCCCCGACGTCGGCCTGCCGACGCCCCGGGAAGCGACCGATGACTGGCCGTTCCTGTACCTCCGGACCGGTTTCGTCGCCGATTACTACATCCTGGCCCTGGCGATCGTGCTGGTTGGCGCGTTCCTGGCGGTTGGCGCTGCCGCGCGGGTGACCGGTACCAGCTTCCGACGCTTCAGCCCGCACTTCTTCGTCCTTGGCATCGCCTTCCTGTTGTTGTCGACTCGCAGCCTGGTGAGCTTTAGCCTCCTCTTCGGCACTACCTGGCTGGTGAATGCACTGGCCTTCTTCGGCGTGCTCGCGAGCGTGCTCCTGGCTATCTTCATCAACTGGAAGTTCCCGATACGCCGGCCCAATCTGCTGTACGCGATGCTGTTCATCGCGGTCGCGGTGGCGTTCCTGGTGCCGCCCGAGAGCCTGCTCGTCGACCCGCCGGAGTTGCGCTACCTGCTGGCAGCGGTGCTCGCGTTCGCGCCCGTCTTCTTCGCCAACCTCGTGTTCAGCCACTCGTTCCGAGATACCCGAACGGCGGACATGGCATTCGCCAGCAACCTGCTGGGTGCCATGGTCGGCGGCGCCCTGGAGTACCTGGCACTCATCACCGGGTACCAGGCACTGCTGCTGGTCGTGGCCGGCCTGTACGGCCTCGCGTGGCTGTTCGCGACCCACTTCCGGCGGATGGCGGACCGGGACCTGGGCACGGACGTGGAGCCGGGCGAACCGTGGGAGGCGACACCAGCCCCGGCGGGCTGATGGCGCCGGTGCACCCGTGAGGGGCGGCGGCGGGATGCGTGGGTCCCGTCAGCTCGGCAAGACGCTCGATCCCGCGGACCAGAAGCTCTCACCGGAGCAGCGCTCCCGCACGCTCCGGCGCATAGCGGGCTTCTTCCGACCCTACCGCGCGGCGGTCGTGGTCGTGATGAGCTCCATCGTGCTCACTGCGCTCATCGGGGTCATCAACCCCTACCTGCTCAAGCTGCTCATCGACGACGCGATCCCCAACAAGGACTTCGCTCAGCTCAACCTGTACGTCGGGCTGATGATCGTGCTGCCCATCGTGAGCGGCCTCATCGGTGTCGGCCAGACGTACCTCAACAACGTGGTCGGCCAGCACGTGATGCAGGACCTCCGCAACGCGCTGTACGCGCACCTCCAGAAGATGCCCCTGCGGTTCTTCACGGAGACCCGCACGGGCGAGATCCAGAGCCGACTGGCCAACGACGTCGGGGGTGTCCAGAGCGTCGTCACGGACACCGCGAGCTCCGTGTTCAGCAATCTCATCACGGCCGCCGTGACCCTGTTCGCGATGGCCTGGCTGAGCTGGCAGCTGACCCTCATCTCGCTCGCCATCCTGCCCTTCTTCCTGGTCCTGACCCACCGCGTGGGCAAGATCCGGCGGGGTATCAGTACCGAGACCCAGAAGAGCCTGGCGGACGTGACCGCCATCACGGAGGAGACGCTCAGCGTCAGCGGCATCCTGCTGTCCAAGACGTTCGGCCAGCAGGACGCGTCCATCGGCCGCTACCGCGTCGCCAACGCCAAGCTGGCAAAGCTGTCCATCCGCCAGAGCATGGTCGGCCGCTGGTTCTTCATGATCGTGGGCACCATCTTCAGCATCATGCCCGCCTTCGTGTACTGGCTGGCCGGCTACCTCGCCGTCACCGGCAGCCCCAACCCGCCGACGGTCGGCGATATCGTGGCCTTCACCACGCTCCAGTCACGCCTGTTCATGCCCCTCGGCCAGCTGCTCAGCGTCCAGGTGGAGGTGTACGGCGCACTGGCGTTGTTCGACCGCATCTTCGAATACCTGGACCTCAAGCCGGGCATCGAGGACGCGCCCGACGCAGTGGTACTGGACCCGGCGTCGGTCCGGGGCAGCATCCGCTTCCGGCATGTCAGCTTCCGCTACCCGGACGCTCCGGTGCGGGCAGCCGGCGAGTCCGCCCCGGTCGCGGGCGGCGGCGACGCAGCGCCCCGGGTGGTCACCTTCGAGGAAGCGGACGTGGCCGCAGAGGGCCCCGCCCCGCCACGCGTCCCGTTCGCCCTCGATGATGTCGACTTCAGCGTCGAGCCGGGCCAGCTGGTGGCACTCGTGGGTCATTCCGGCTCGGGCAAGACGACCACGACCTATCTCGTGCCCCGGCTCTACGACGTGGACGAAGGCGCCGTGGAGATCGACGGCATCGACGTCCGGTCCGTGACCCAGGCCAGCCTCGGCGACGTCATCGGGGTGGTGACGCAGGAGACGTACCTGTTCCACAGCACCGTGCGCGTCAACCTGCTGTACGCCCGACCGACCGCCACGGACGAGGAGCTGCACGCGGCGGGCCGGCTGGCCGCCATCCACGACCGGATCATGGAGCTGCCCGAGGGCTACGACACCGTCGTGGGCGAGCGCGGCTACAAGCTGTCGGGTGGCGAGAAGCAGCGCATCGCCCTGGCCCGGGTACTGCTCAAGGACCCCCGCATCCTCATCCTGGACGAGGCGACGAGCGCCCTGGACACGGTCAGCGAGCGACTCATCCAGGCGGCCATAGAACGCACCATGGCCGGCCGCACGACGCTCGCCATCGCCCACCGTCTGTCGACCATCCTGCGCGCGGACCTCATCCTGGTCTACGAGCGCGGCCACATCGTGGAACGCGGCACGCACCCGGAGCTGCTGGCCAGGGATGGCGTCTATGCGCGGCTGTACCGGGAGCAGTTCTGGTCTGCCGATGAGGCCAACGCGACCACGCTCGATGACGTCCTGGTGGACCTGGCGACGGTGTCCTGAACCTTGTGTACCATCGCCCGTCGATGACCACCAAGCGTGCCCTCATCACCGGCATCACCGGCCAGGACGGCAGCTACCTCGCGGAGCTGCTGCTCGGCAAGGGCTACGAGGTCCACGGCCTGATCCGCCGCTCGAGCACCTTCTCCACGGGCCGCATCGAGCACCTCTACCACGACCCCCACGAGAGTGGCGCGCGGCTGACGCTCCATTACGGCGACCTCACCGATCCGAGCTCGCTGCTCTCGGCGGTCCACAAGGCGCGGCCCGACGAGATCTACAACCTGGGCGCCCAGAGCCACGTCAAGGTGAGCTTCGACATGCCCGGCTTCACGGCCGAGACCGCGGCAATGGGCGCGCTGCACCTGCTGGAGGCGATCCGGACGGTCGACTGGCCCATCCGCTTCTACCAGGCAGGCTCCAGCGAGATGTATGGCAAGGTCCGGGAGACGCCGCAGAACGAGCGGACGCCGTTCGAGCCCCGCAGCCCGTATGCCGCCGCCAAGGCCTTCGCACACTCGCTCACGGCGCAGTATCGCGAGGGCTACGGCCTGTTCGCCGCCAACGGCATCCTGTTCAACCACGAATCCCCGCGCCGCGGCGAGACCTTCGTCACACGCAAGATCACGCGTGCGGTGGCGGGCATCGTGGCGGGCACCCAGACGGAGCTGTACCTCGGCAACCTGGACGCTGCACGTGACTGGGGCTACGCGCCCGAGTACGTGGAAGCCATGTGGCTGATGCTCCAGCAGCCGGTCGCGGACGAGTATGTCATCGCCACGGGTGAGATGCACACGGTCCGGGAGTTCGTGACCACGGCGTTCGGGCTGGTGGGTCTCGAGCCGGAGCGCCACGTTCGCACGGACGAGCGCTACTTCCGGCCGACGGAGGTGGACGAGCTGCGGGGCGACGCCAGCAAGGCGGCCCGGGAGCTGGGCTGGATGCCTCGCACCCGCTTCGCGGAGCTGGTACGCATCATGCTCGAGGCCGACCTGCGGGCCGCGGGTGTCGAACCCCGCCTTGGTGTCGTGGGCGCAGCGGGCTGATGGCGACCGTGTCCTCCTGGCCGGGCCGCCGGGTGATGGTCACCGGGGGCGGCGGCTTCCTGGGCAGTGCGGTGGTGCGGGAGCTACTTGCCAACGGTGCGGATCAGGTGTTCGTGCCCCGCAGCGCGACGTACGACCTGCGCACCATCGAAGGCATCCGGGGCGCCCTCGCTGACGGCCGGCCAGACGTCATCATCCACCTGGCGGCCGTGGTGGGTGGCATCGGCGCCAACCGGGAGCATCCCGGCAGCTTCTTCTACCAGAACGCGATCATGGGCATCCAGCTCATGGAAGAGGCGCGCCTGGCGGGCGTCGACCGGTACCTCACCGTTGGCACGGTCTGCTCTTATCCCAAGTTCACGCCCGTGCCCTTCCGGGAGGAGACCCTCTGGGATGGCTACCCGGAGGAGACGAACGCGCCCTACGGCCTGGCCAAGAAGATGCTCCTGGTCCAGTCGCAGGCGTACCGTGAGGAGTACGGCTTCGATGCCGCATATGTCATCCCCGTGAACCTGTACGGCCCGGGTGACAACTTCGACCCCGCATCCTCCCACGTCATCCCGGCACTCATCCGCAAGGTCGTGGACGCCCACGATCGGGGTGCTGCCACGGTCCCCGTCTGGGGCACCGGCTCGGCATCGCGGGAGTTCCTGTATGTCGATGACGCCGCACGCGGCGTGGTCCTTGCCGCGGCATCGCTGGACTCCGCAGAGCCCGTGAACCTGGGTGTCGGGCACGAAACCACCATCCGGGAGCTGGTGGAGCAGATCTGCGACCTGGTGGGTTACCGGGGCACCCTGGTGTGGGATACCACCAAGCCCGACGGACAGCCCCGCCGCGCGCTGGATACCAGGCGCGCTCGCGACGCATTCGGCTTCACCGCGCGGGTGCCCTTCAAGGACGGGCTGCGACGGACCATCGACTGGTGGCGAGAGCAGAACTCGGGAGCTGGAGCGGGCACGGCCTCAAGCTCATGAGCGATGGCGGGAGCACCCTCCGTCGCACGCTGGGCTCGATCCGGGGTCGGCTGCGGGGTACCGACGAGCAGCCGGTGTCGGTGACCATCGATCCGGCCAGGACCATCTCGGCCGCGGCTGCCGGTCGTGCGCCGGGAGCCCGCTGGCAGGTCGTACGGCCGGCCGAGACCCCCGACCGCACGCCACCGCGCCAGTTCGGGACGCGTCCTGGCGACTTCGAGGCCGCGTACCTGGAGGTGCCGGACCTGGGAGTACTGTGGCTGGAACGGGCTGCCATCGTCAACCTGTTCGGCCTGGTGCTCACGCGACAGGGTGACCTGGTGCTGGACACGTCCACCTTCCGACGCCGCGCCGACCAGGTCCCGATCGACCGACGGAGCGGCACCATCAAGGCAGTCAACGGCACGCTCATCTCGCTCGCGACCGATCACGCCCATCGGAATCACGGACACTTCCTGCTCGATGCCCTGCCCCGGATCGCACTCCTCGAGAGCGCGGGCCTGTCACTGGACGATGCCGACCACATCCTGTGCAGTACGCCGGGTCCATCCGCGGACCGGCTGCTTGAGTCGTTGGGTATCGACCCGGCCAAGCGCATCCGGCCCAGGCCGGGCAAGGCCGTCCAGGCGGAACATTCCATCGTCACCAGCATCCCGGGCACACCAACGGCATACCTCCCCTGGATCGTGACATTCCTCCGGGATCGGCTGAGCCTCCCCGCCCGGACCAGCGGGCGACGGCTGTACCTGCCGCGCGGCGGCCATCGAAGCATCCTCAACGAGTCGGAGCTGCTGCCCATCCTCGACGAGCACGGGTTCGAGACCTACCGACCGGGCACGACCAGCGAGGACCCGCGGCAGGTGTTCGCCGAGGCCGCAGTGGTCGTTGGGGGCCACGGCGCCGGCCTCACGGATATCGTGTTCTGCCAGCCGGGCGGCGCGGTGCTGGAGCTCATGCCCGACAGCCACGTGCGCGCCTACTACTGGACGCTCGCGGCAAGCGCCGGCCTGCACTACGGCTATCTCATCGGTCCGGCCGTGGAACCCGCGCCGGGCACCTCGACCGCGAAGTGGGACTACACCATCGATCCGGGCGAGTTCCGTGTCGCCCTCGAGGCCACCCTGGCCGAGGCAGGGATCCCGGCCTAGGAAGCGGTCGCGGCCGAGGAAGCGGTCGCGGCCGAGGAAGCGGCACCCTCGAAGTGGCGCTCGGCGTGACCCGTGTAGCGCACATCGGGCCGGATGATCTTGTCCACGGCTGCCTGCTCCAGCACGTGTGCCGTCCAGCCGGCGTGACGGGCCAGCGCGAACGTGGCCGGGAACAGGTCCGGCGGCAGCGCCACACCCTGGAGCACGGCTGCGGTGTAGTACTCGACGTTGGTCTTGAGCGGCCGGTCGGGGTAGCGCTCGGCGAGCTTGCGCAGCGCGATGTCCTCGACCGCGACCGCGAGCCGAAGCCAGTCGGCCATGTTCGCCTGCGTCTCCGCGACCTCGCGCAACGCAGCGGCACGCGGGTCGTAGGCCCGGTAGACGCGATGCCCGAAGCCCATCAGCTTCTCCTTGCGATCCAGGGCATCATCGATCCATTGCTCGGCGCGTTCCGGCGAGCCGATCTCATGCAGCTGGCTCACGACCTCGGTCGGCGCGCCACCATGCAGCGGGCCCTTCAGCGCCCCGATGGCGCCGCAGATGGCGCTCGCCATGTCCGAGCGGGTCGCGGCGATGACGCGTGCCGTGAACGTCGAGGCATTGAAGCCGTGCTCCGCGGCGACCACGAAGTAGGCATCCAGGGCGCGTATCGCGGCCGGGTCGGGGGTCGTGCCGTTGAGCAGGTACAGGAAGCCCGCAGCGGTACCCAGGTCCGGGTCGGGCTGGAGCGGCTCCTTGCCGGTCCGGATGCGTGCGAACGCCGCAAGGGCAGTGGGCGCGATGGCGGTCAGCTCGCGTGCCTGCTCCACGGTCGGCGGCCAGCCGGGCGGCTGCTCCGCACCCCACGTGGAGACCGCGGTCCGCAACGCGTCCATGGGATGTGCCGTGGTGGGCAGGTTACGGATGGAGGCGAGGGTGCGGTCGGTCAGGGGCCGGCAGGGCAGGTGTGCCTCGGCGGGCCACTCGCCCGTCCACAGCAGCTCCGCCACCTGGGCGTACGTCCCTTGTCGGACCAGCTCCACGATGGGGTAGCCGCGATACAGCAGCCGACCCTCCTCGCCATCGACGAGTGCGATCGTGGTCTCCCCCGCAAGGACGCCTGCGAGGCCGGGCGAATAGGTTCGAGTGTCCGCCGTCTGGTCCATGTACCGGAGTCTAGACGGAGGCGTCCGACGCCGCTGGGTCACAGCAGGTCGGACGCCTCGAGAGGAGGAGCGTGGACCGCCGCATCCGCGACGGTCCGGTCAGGGGTGCTTGGCTAGGGGGCCGTCGAGGCCATCGGCGAGGCCATCATGTCGGGGGAGGCCATCATGTCGGGGGAGGCCATGGCACCATCGGTCGGCGGCAGCAGGACGCCGTCGATGATGTAGACCGTCGCGTTGGCGGTCTGCACGTTGCCGCAGATGACATTGGCGGTGCCGTTGACGATGAACGTGTCGCCGCTCACCGCGACCGTGAGGTCGGCGCCCTGCAACGTGGTGTGGGTGCCCTCAAGCGCATCCGGTGCGATGCGGCCGGGGACGACGTGGTAAGTCAGGACCGTGGTCAGCAGACCCGTCGGGTCGGCGAGCGCCGCGGCGAGGGTCGCCGGATCGAGCGCCGTGAAGGCGTCGTTGGTGGGCGCGAAGACCGTGATGTCCTCGGCGGTGTTGAGGGTGTCGACCAGACCGGCGGCCGTGACCGCGGTGACCAGGGTCGAGAGCAGCGGGTTGGCACTAGCGGCCGTTGCGACCGGCACTGCAGCCATGCCCACGAAGCTGCCGGCGCCATCCGCCGGGACTGCGCTACATGCGGGGCCGAACGGCTCGCCCATCATGCCCGGGGACATCATGGGTGCGGGAGAACCCATGGCATCCATGCTGGCCATCGGGGACTGAGCCGCGGCGCCCGATGCGCCGAGGAAGATGGAACCTGCGGCGATGACGCCCAGGAACGCGTGTCGTCGTGACATTGCTACCTCTGTGGATGGATGATGCAGGGAGATCTGTCCGTCCCTGCTTCGGACTGGACGGCAGCGGAGATGATCACGGCGATCACGCTCCGGCAACCGTGAAGACGGTGGAATACCAACCCGTGGCACCCGATGGGAACGGCTCCGCGCGAGCCTCGGTCTGGACGGCGCCGGTGCCGTCGGTGGCACGGACCTCCAGTCGGTGACTGCCTGGCGTGGCATCCCAGGCCAGTGACCACTGGCGCCAGGTGTCCTCGGACGGGACCGAGGCAAGCTGGGCCTGCTGCCACGCACCGCCGTCGGCGCGGACCTCGACGGCGGTGATGCCCCGATGCTGTGCCCATGCCACGCCGGCGACCATCACTCTGCCGGCCGCGACCTGCGACAACGGCTTGGGGGTGTCGATCCGGGACATCGTGACGATGGGCGCTTCCTGGGCCCAGCCGCGCTGGACCCAGTAGGCGTCGTAGGCATCGAAGGTGGTGAGCTCCAGCTCCGTCAGCCACTTGGTGGCAGACACATAGCCGAACAGGCCGGGGACCAGGAGCCGGGCGGGGTAGCCGTTGACCGGTGGCAGTGGCTCGCCGTTCATGGCCACGGCGACCATCGCGTCCCGGCCATCCACGGCCACCGACGTGGGCGTGCCGATGGTCATGCCGTCAACGGACCGGGAGACGATCTGGTCGGCACCGCCCTGGACGCCGGCCTCCTCCAGCAACGCGCGGAGGGGCACGCCGACCCACGTGGCATTGCCGATGTAGCGGCCCCCGACTGGGTTAGAGACGCAGCAGAGGGTGATGACGCGCTCGATGGTCGGCCGCGACACCAGCTGCTCCATGGTCAGGTTCAGCTCGGTATCCACCATGCCGTGGATGCGCAGGCTCCATGTCGCCGCATCCACGGTCGGGATGACCAGCGCGGTATCCACCCGGTAGAAGCTGCCGTTGGGGGTCACGAAGGGGGTCTGGCCGGGGATGCCCATCTCGACGCCCACCGGCAGTGGTCCGGCCGGCTCGTCAGGGATGGGCACCGCCAGCAGGTCACCGGCGCTGGCGGTCGGGGCGAGTGCGCGAGAGATTCCCGTGGCGAGCGCGGCGACCGCGATGAAGCCAGCGGACGCGGCCAGGAACCGGCGGCGCGTGGCGCTGCCATCAGTCATCGCAGTGGTGGGGGCGGGCGCGCGGCCCGGCAGGATGAGCGTGAGGGCGACGATGCCCGCCACCGCACCTAGCATCGAGGGCAGGACATCGATGAGCGTGCCCGTTGGCCGGGTCAGCGCAGCGATCGCGCCGACGACTCCCAGCAGCGCGACACCGGCCCAGCCGATGAGCCGCCAGCGGGTCGCGACCATGCCCAGGATCGCCGCGGCGATGAGCAGGGTGGAGCCGATGCCCAGCAGCAATGCGTCCTTGTCGCGCTCCCCGAACGTCTCGATGGCGAAGGACTTGAGCCACTCGGGCGTGTTGTCGATGAACGTACCGCCAACGACCACGATGGGTGACGCGGCACGACCGATGATGGCGGCGACCAGCTCCCCCACCGCCAGGGCCAC
This sequence comes from Candidatus Limnocylindrales bacterium, assembly GCA_038329515.1. Classification (GTDB taxonomy): domain Bacteria; phylum Chloroflexota; class Limnocylindria; order Limnocylindrales; family CSP1-4; genus JAFMJV01. Next base: position 14,673 of record JBBQNA010000065.1, read on the forward strand.
CATGGCCGCGACGACACCCGCGACGGCACCCATCAGGAGATGCGAACGCGGTGCCCCGCGAGCGGGCATG
>JBBQNA010000066.1:0-14724 GCA_038329515.1 Candidatus Limnocylindrales bacterium
TCGGTCACAGGACAAGACTATCGGGATGTGATGACACCGGTTGCGCTGGCCGATCAGGTGTCGTCCACGCACTCGATCACGGGTACCGAGGTCACGCTCCGTACACGGCTCCGTACCGGTACGGATGTTCGCGGACCCACCAATCCGGCAATCTACGGGAGTCGAAGGACCTCCCGACGACCAACACCTGATCACACCGAACTCATTCAGACCCTTCACGGCTGGGTCAGCGATGAGCAAAGAGAGCCGGACCCGCTGGGGCGCGGTCCGGCTCTTTCTATTCCCGCAGAGGGGCGGACTATCATCGGGCGTATGGGTCGTGAGAGTGGTGCCCTGGACGGGCTGAGGCCGCGACGCTTCGACCTGGTATTGGTCGGGGCCGCGCTCCTGATGACGCTCGTCACGGTGATCCTGGCCGCGGACGTGGACATGCGTCTCGTCATCGTGGACCGGACCCTCGACGTGGCCGTGACGAGCCTCGCTGCGCTGGCCGTCGCTGGCCTGGCGCTATTCACGATCCCGCGCTACCAGGAGAGCGGCCGGCTGTCGTTGCTGCTCCAGTCATCTGCGTTCGTGCTCAGCGCCACGTTCGGCGGTATGACCGTGGCACTCGTGCTGACCAAGCTGGATGCGCAGTTGGGCATGACCCTGGGCGTCCCCGAACAGCTGCCGCTGTATGTGACGGCCATCACGCGGCTCATCATCGGCGTGCTGTTCCTGGTAGCCGCAGTCGCGGCCGTGCGTCGGATCCGGTCGCGGGTGGCGCGGCCACGGACGGTCCTGCTCGCGCCGGTGCTGCTGGTTTTCGCCATCACGGTCATCGCCTACCCCCTGCGTGACCTGCTGGCGCCGCTCATCGAAGATGACGGGATCCGGCTGCTGGTCGGCGATACTGCCGGCTCCGGCCGGCTCGATGGCATCACACCGCTGGCGATCGGCGCCGTCGTCGTCACGGTCCTGGTGCTCATGGCCGCGGCCATCCTGTTCCGCTTCAGCTACGTCGAGCGGGGCACGCCATCGGACGGGTTCCTGGCGGTGGGACTCGTGATCACCGCCTTCGCGGAGCTCCAGTCGGCGTTCTACCCGACCGTCTATACGGGCCTCGTGACCACCTCGGACATGATGCGGCTGGTTGCCTATGCGGTGCTGCTGCTGGGCATCGGTGCCGAGCAGCGCGCGGACCTGCGGGCACTCCGGCTGGCCTACACGGCACTGGATCGGTTGCGCGTCACGGAGGCCGAGCGCGCCGCCCTGGAGGAGCGCTCCCGGCTTGCCCGTGAGATCCACGACGGCCTCGCCCAACACCTCTGGTTCGCCAAGCTGAAGTTCGAGCGGTTGGCCGCGTCCGTGCCGGACGAGGACCGGTCGCTGGCGGGCGAGGTCGGGCAGGCGCTCGACTCGGCCATCGTCGAGGCGCGCCAGGCGCTGGTCACGATGCGCACCAGCCTCGACGCAGACCTGCCACTCTCGGACATGTTGGCGCGCACGGTCGACGACTTCGCGCAGCGCTCTGACCTGCGGGTCACGTTCTCCGCGTCACCGGGGCTGCCGACGGCGCTGCCGCCACGGCAGCAGATCGAGCTGCTGCGCATCGTCCAGGAGGCACTCACCAATGTCCGCAAGCACGCCGACGCGACCGTGGCACGCGTCCGGGCCGACATCCAGGGCCGGGAGATGATCCTGGCCATCTCGGACAACGGCAAGGGATTCGATCCGGCCACGGCCAGCGATGCCGGCTTGGGTCTCCAGGGCATGGTGGAACGTGCGCGGCTCCTGGGTGGCACACTCAAGGTGACCTCGGAGCCGCACGGTGGCACGACCATCGAGGTCGTCGTGCCCTTGCTGGTACCGGACTGGCTGCCGATCCTGGAACCCGAGCCGCTCGCGGACATCCCCTGGGAGGCGGTCGAGACGCGGCCCCAGGAGCGCCCGGAGGATGCGCCAGCGGAGTCGACCGCCGTCCTGCTGCCGATGCCCACGCCGGATACCAGGGTATCGAGGCCGCTGCCGTGACCGACCTTGCAACAAGCCGGCCGATCGGCGGTGGCGCACCCGTGCTGCGGGTGATGCTCGTGGACGACCACGCGTTGGTGCGCGCGGCTGTCCGGCAGGCCATCGACAGTGATGGTGTGGAACTCGTGGCCGAGGCGGCCACCGCGGAGGACGCCTACGCGCTGGCCCTGTCGGTGCGACCGGACGTGCTGCTGCTGGACATCGACCTGCCGGGCATGAACGGCATCCAGATGCTGGAGGAGCTCGCTCCTCGACTGCCGGACACCAAGATCGTGATGCTCACGGTGTCCGATTCCGAGCGTGACATGCTCGATGCGATGGCCCGCGGCGCGGCCGGCTACCTGACCAAGGATCTCAGCCCGGAGGCACTCCTGCGTGCGTTGCGGGGTACCCAGCGGGGGGAGCTCGCGATGTCCCGCCGGTTCGCGGCGCGCGCCATCCGGCACTTCGCGGACAGCGCCCGGCGCGCCCGGGGGAGTGGCACCGGCAGTGGTGTGATGGAAGGCCTGAGCCCACGCGAGAACGACGTGCTCCGGATGCTCGCCGAGGGACTCACGGACCGGGAGATCGCGGCGGCGCTCATCATCTCGCCGCGAACCGTCGAGACCCACGTCTCCAACGTGCTCCACAAGCTCAACGTGCGCAACCGGGCGGAAGCCGCGCAACGCTATCGCGAGAGCGACTGACCCTCAGACGCCGCCGACCTCGAGCCAGCGCGGATTGGGGCGTGGCCACTGCTGGTCCGGGGCGTTGTCCACGCTGTCGAGCACTTCCGGGTCACTGCGGCCGCCGGGGTAGTAGATGCGCTCCACGGTCGCGGCCAGCGCATAGGCGCGGGGCGTGCCCAGCGCTGTGCGCCGGACCACGAACGTGATGGTGTCGTTCTTGACCGCCACGGAACCCGGGAACGAGTCGCCCGACTGGATCTGACCCGTCATGCGGTTCTCGAGCGAGCCTGCGAATCCGGTCTCGCCCTCGATGTCGTTGCTGTACAGCAGCTTGAAGTCGGGTTGGCCGTCGCCATCGATGTCGATGACCACGGTGTAGGTGACGACCTCCACCTCGGGATCCAGCCGGGCCGGCGGACCATTGACCAGCTCCAGGTCGATCTGGAGCCGTCGACTGGCGACGAGGGCCGCCTTCACGCCCGTCAGGTCGGCGTAGGACTGGCTGGTCACGAGCTGTCCTTCGGGGTCGATGGCGTCGTCGCTGCCATCACCGATGCTTGCCGTGTCCGGACCGGTATCCGGTGCGTCCGGTGGCGGGATGACGAGCGCCTGCCCGACCCGGATCCGGTTGGGATCCGTGATGTCCGGATTGGCTGCCAGCAGCTGCCCGATGGTGAGCCCGAACTTCTGTGCGATGGCGTGCAGGTTGTCATTGGCGCGGATGCGATACGTGTGCGCGGTCGGCACGGGTGTCGGCGTGGGTGGCAGGCTCACGGCCTGGGACGAACGGGGTGTGGCACTGGGTTGGGGCTCCACCACGGTCACGCAGCCGGTCATCAGCAGGGCCGCGAAACCCAGGACCGCGGGGGTAAGTGTCATGCCGGGCTCGCCTCCTGCACTGCGCGCGCGCCGCCACCGAATCGGTACAGCGCGAGGCCCAGGATCAGGCACGTCGTGGAACCGACCACGAAGAACCCGAACGGCCACGCACGACCGATCTCCCACAGCCAACCCGAGCTGAGGGTCGCCACGATGAGACCGATGGTGCCCACGGCGCCGAAGATACCCTGCGCGGTCGAGGAACGGCCAGAAGGTGAACCGAACGCAACCAAAGCGTAGAGCGCGGGCATCAGGAATGCCTCGGCGATGCCTTCGACCGAGGCCATGGCACTGGGCACCAGAGGCTCGGTGCTGAGGCCGTAGACCACGCCCGCGATGCAGATGACGAGTCCCCCGACGGCCGCGAACCGGATGGGCCCGTGGCGGTCCACGAGTCGTCCGGCGAAGGGCGACATGATCATCATCGGCAGGCCGAACAGGGCGAAGGTGAGCCCGATCCACTCGATGGACGCGCCCAGATCCTCCAGGAACAGGCTCCAGATGACCTCGTAGACACCGAAGGCGAGCGAGAAGCCGAAGTTCATGATGAGAGCCACGCCGAGGCTGACGTTGAGCAACTCCCGAAGCGGTGCCCGGACCTGGCCGGCCGCCTCATCCGGAGCTGGGATGCCGGCCGTCGAAGCCGAGAACGGCGGTTCCGAGGGCGACACGCGATGGGGTCGCTGGGGGTTCGGGGTGATGGGGGCGGTGGGCCTGGCGGGCGTGGCCGGGCCCGCGGCGGCCTTGGGTTCGTCCTCGACCACCTTTGGTGCGCCCGGCAGGGTCCATGCCAGCACGCCGCCCGCGATCATGGTCAGGATGCCCGTGAACAGGAACGGGAAGGCGAAGCCGCCACCCACCGCAGCGCCGAACGCACCGATGACCGGGCCGAGCACGAAGCCACCCATCTGGAATGCGGCGTAGATGCCGAACGCCTCGCCGCGCTCCCCTTCCTCGGTCGCGTCCACGATCATGCCCCGGGCCGCCGGGTCGTACGCTCCGGCAGCGGCGCCCGAGATGAAGCGCAGCACGAACAGGGCCGCGGCCGAGGTGAACACGAGCGGCAGCATCGTGGCGATGCCGAGGACGATGGCACCACCCACCAGGAACGGCTTGCGGCTGGTGCGGTCCGCAAGGTAGCCGAAGATCGGTTCCGCGATGAGCTTCGCGATGGACCACGCGGCGGCGATGAGACCCAGGGTCGGGACGTCGATTCCGTGTTCGATGACGTACATCGGCAGGACCGGCAGGAGCGCACCGAAGCCGAGCAGGATGATGAACTCGGCGATGAGCACCGGCAACAGCGGTCGCCAGCGCCGGATCCATCGACGCATGCCGGTCATGGCCACCCAGCGGTCATGGCGGCCCTGCGGGGTTTGCCTGTCGCTCGCCCTGCGGGTTGCCCCGACGCTCGCCCGCCGCCAGGTCCGGCCGTGAAGGAGGTCACGCCGTCAGGGTAGCCGAGGCATGCTCGTGGTTCGTGGCCCGGCCGTGGTTCGTGGCCCGGCCGTGGTTCGTGGCCCGGCTCACCCACCCGGGATCACCTCTGGCAGCTGAGTCCCAGATGATCCAACGGGCGGAGAAGGTCCGTGCCGACCGCGGTTCGGGCGCTTCCCAGTGCCTTCCCCCGTCGTTCTGACTCCACCGTGCCGCATGTCGGCGGGGGAAGAGCGACTTGGGTCGTCGCGACGGTCGGCCGAGCCCCGTTCTCCGTCCGTTCGCATCCCAGATGATCAGCGGCCGGCGGAGATCATCAGCGGCCGGCGGCCCGAGCACCGCGTACCGAGAACCTGGGCCGGCGCGCCTGGAGGGTCGCGGACCGAGCACCCGGAGTGTCACGGACCGAGCCGGGGTGCGCGTGCCACACGACGACAGTGCCACACAACATGGCACGCCCAGCACCTACCATCGACACGAATGCAGACGATCGATGGCAAGCCCGTCTATTCGGCCACGGACCTCGTGGGCTTCCTCGAGTGTGAGCACCTCACGAATCTGGAGCTGGGCGCGCGGCAGAAGTTGATCGAGCGGCCGGAGCGGGCTGACCCCGAGCTCGATCGCATCCGCATGCGCGGTGATCAGCACGAGGCGCGGTTCCTGGCCGACTTGCAAGCGCAGGGTCTGCAGGTGGCGACCCTGAAGCTCCCCGAGGGGGAGTGGGAAGGCGGGCGCGGCGGGCGCTATCGGTACGCCGCTGATATCACCCGGCAAGCGATCCACCGCGGTGATGAGGTCATCTACCAGGCATGTTTCTTCGATGGCACGTGGCTGGGGTTCGCGGACTTCCTGCTGCGCGTGGACCCGGTATCCGGGGAGACGCCACCGCCACTCGGCTGGTCATACGAGGTCGCGGACACCAAGCTGGCGCGCCACGCCAAGGCGTCGGCGCTGCTCCAGATGTGCTCGTACATCGAGCAGTTGGAGCGGATCCAGGGAGTGCAGCCGGAGTGGATGCACGTGGCGCTAGGTGGCAGCGCACACGAGGTGCCCAGGTTCCGCGTCGCGGACTACATGGCCTATTACCGGACCGTCAAGCATCGGTTCGAGGAGGCCGTGGCGCGGGAACTGACGTGGCCACCGGCAACCTACCCGGAACCCGTCAACCACTGCGACGTCTGCCGCTGGGATGAGCATTGTCGGAAGCAGCGTCGAGCCGACGACCATCTGTCCCTGGTGGCCGGCATCTCCACCCGCACCCGCACGGAGCTCCAGACGTCGACGGGCGTGCCGACCCGGCGAGCACTCGCCACACTGCTGCTCCCCTTGCCGGTGCTGGAGCACACCAAGCCGCCAGCCCTGATGCGCGTCCGAGAACAGGCGCGACTCCAGGTAGAAGGCGAGGATGAGGGCAAGCCCAAGTACGAACTGCTCGACCATCCAACGCTTGAGGATGAGTCACCCGCACCGGACATCGGCCTCCTGGCATTGCCGGAGCCGAGTCCCAACGACCTGTTCCTGGACCTCGAGGGTGACCCGTTCGCACTCGATGACGGCATCGACTACCTGTTCGGGATCTGGGAGCCGGCGCTTATCGATCCGGCCACCGGCGGGCCAAAGTTCCACGCCATCTGGGCGCGCGACGATGAGGGTCGAGTCACGCACGCCGCCGAACGCCGCGCGTTCGAGCAGACCGTCGACCTGATCATGGATCGACTGGCCAGGGATCCGGCGCTGCACGTCTACCACTACGCGCCATATGAACCGACCGCGTTCGGGCGCCTGATGGGCCGGTATGCCACAAAGGAGGTGCAGATCGACCAGCTGTTCCGGGGCAATACGCTCGTGGACCTGTATCGGGTCGTGCGCCAGGGCATCCGGGCGTCGGTCGAGAGCTACTCCATCAAGAAGCTCGAACCGCAATACGGCTACGTCCGGGAGGCGGACCTCAAGGACGCCGGCAGTTCCATCGCGGCCTTCGAGGAGTGGCTGGAGCTGGGTGGCGAGGCTGGCGACCAGGAACACATCCTGGACACGATCGCGCGCTACAACCGGGACGACGTCATCTCCACGCTGCGATTGCGCGACTGGCTGGAGGAGCGACGGTCGGAACTGGCGCTCAAGCTTGGTCGGGTGTTGCCGCGGCCGGTCGGTCCAGAGGCCACCGCAGACGTCGAGCTGGCGGAGTGGCTCCAGCAGGTCAAGGAGGTCGCCGACCCGCTGGTCGCGGACGTGCCACCGGATGGCGAGCCTTGGACGGACGCTCAGCACGCGCGTTGGCTGTTGGCCCAGCTGCTCGCCTGGCATCGACGCGAGCAGAAGGCGGGCTGGTGGCGCTACTTCTACCTTCGGGACGACCTGACGGATCAGGAGCGGCTCCTCGAGGATGAGCCGCTGTCGATGCTGGAGCTCATCGGACCGGAGGACGACTCGGGCCTCCGCTTCCGCTACAGCTTTCCGGAGCAGGAGTACGACATCAAGGTCGACCGGGATGCCACCGACCCAGCCACCCAGAAGGGTGTCAGCGTCAAGTCGATCGACGACGAGCGGCGCGAGATCGTGCTCCAGCACGTCAAGGATCGCGCTGGCATCCACCCCACGTCGCTGGTGGCATCGGGCGGCGTCAAGACACCAAACCAGGAGAAGAGCCTGCTGCGGATCGGCCGGTCCACGTTGGAGACCGGGATCGAGGGCGATGGGCCGTATCGCTCGGCGCGTGACCTGCTCGCGCGGGCACATCCCCGGGTGGGCCAGGAAGCCGGTGCGCATCTGCGCCTGGCCACGGAGACCGCTGAGGATGCCGCGCGGCGACTGGGGCTGGCGCTGGACCACTCCACGCTGCCCATCCAGGGGCCGCCAGGGAGCGGCAAGACCTGGACCGGGGCGCGGATGATCCTTGACCTCGTCCACGACGGCCGAAAGGTGGGCGTGACCGCCAACGGCCACAAGGTCATCGGCAAGCTGCTGGACGATGTCTGGGCGGCCGCCCAGGACGACCCCCGATTCGATGACCGTCCCATCCGCCTCGGTCAGAAGCCGGGTGACGACGGGACCACCAGCTGCGCCCATTCGGTGGGCTACAAGAACGAGAGCAAGATCCTGGACGCACTCGCCACGGACGAGGTCGATGTCATCGGTGGGACCGCGTGGCTCTGGGCACGAGAGGAGTTCACGGGGTCCGTGAGCGTCCTGTTCATCGATGAGGCAGGCCAGTTCTCGCTGGCCAACGCCATCGCCGTGTCGCCGGCGGCGGACAGCATGGTGCTGTTGGGCGACCCGCAGCAACTCGACCAACCCACCCAGGGTTCACATCCTCCGGGTGCCGAGCGGAGCGCCCTCGCTCACCTGCTGGAGGTCGACGGCAAGCAGGTGGCGACCATGCCGCCCGAGCGGGGTCTGTTCCTGGAACGGACGTGGCGGATGCACCCCTCGATCACCGGCTACACATCAGAGATGTTCTACACGGGCGAACTGGAGTCCGAGCCTGGGAACGAGCGCCAGATGCTGGCGGGCGCGGGCGTCCTCGATGGGGTCGGTATCCGGTACCTCGCCGTGCCCCACCAGTTCCGCGATCAGACGAAATCGGCGGATGAAGCGGACGCCGTGGCTGCGATGGTTGATGAGCTGCTGGGATCCGACGCTACATGGACCGACCGGAACGGCCTGGAGCACGTCATGGTCGAGTCGGACATCCTGGTCGTCGCGCCCTACAACGACCACCGCAAGCTCATCGAGAGGGCGCTGGCGCTCCGCGGTTACCCCAATGTGCCCGTCGGCACCGTGGACAAGTTCCAGGGCCAGCAAGCGCCCATCAGCATCTATTCCATGGCCTGCACCAGCGCCGACGATGCGCCGCGCGGCATGGAGTTCCTGTACTCCCTCAACCGCCTGAACGTGGCGACGTCACGCGCCAAGGGCCTCACGGTGCTGGTCGCGTCGCCCGACCTGCTGCTGGTACGCTGCCAGACGCCCCACCAGATGCAGCTCGCCAACGCGCTGTGCCGCCTGGTGGAGGTGGCGGAAGGGCGCTGATCAGAGTCAGGCTTCAGGGCATCGCTCGCCGACGGCCTCGCGAGCGGTTCACAGTGACCCTGTCACTGCCTCCGGGTCGAGGCCGCTGGATCTGGTCGATGCCCGCCATGGCGACGTCCCGGGGCCCGCTTGGCAGGTCTGGGTAGGACTCGTCTGCCTGCTCCACGCCGGCGGCCAAGTCGGACGCGACTTGCCGAACCGTGTCGAGTGCGACCCTGCTCGGTACGCCCCAGGCGACCGCTTCCTGGACCATCTGCTCGGTCCCGACGTCAGCCATACGGAACTTGCCGCCGACGCTGAGGCCGAGGGTGGTTTGGGTGGGCAAGAACGCGGTAGTCGGCGAAACGTCATACATCGGCGACAGACTCACCGCGTCTCCGTCGTGCAGCACAGAGAAGTTCTTGGCGTGAGCGTCGGCGTTGCGCAGGGCAACGGTCACGGTCACCTGGGCCAGCAGGCGCACCAACTCGTTCGGTGGGTTCGCCGCCCGCTCCTGGATGATCCGAGCCAGATGTGCGAACGATGGGTCGTCGGGCCGAGCAGGATGGCGAGCGTACTTCGCGCTCGGCGGCAGCCCCAGCGCCTGGCACAGGTCTTCCTGATGACGGCGGAGAATGCTGTCTCCCCGGATCTCGCGGTCATAGCGTGTGACGACGATCACTGGGCGCGTCCCCAGGTCCTGCGCAACTGCTGCCTCTGACGCGTGCGTCGCGGCTCGTGCCACCTGGAGCGACCACGCCTCCGCGACCGCGAGCCCAGGCCAGATGGCCGGCTCGGGCTTGAGGATGTGCGTGGACGGGGCGCCATCGATGGGCAAGGCCCATGATCCATCGCGTCGGGCGAGCAGCAGCTTCTCCTGAGCCCCGCCCAGAGACATCCGCATCGCGTCGTCGTCATCCAGGTCTCGGGACGGGAGATCATCGAGTCGCTGGCCGACGGCCGTGTCATCTATCGCCTCGTATCTACCGTCATCCGGACTGCGGCCCTCAGGCAGGATCGCGACCGCGCCGGCACACTCCCAGCCGATCTGAGCGAGAAGGCCGAACGTGTCCTCGGGCCTGACGTCGAATCGCCTGGCTACGCGCGCGCGACGGTCTCCTTCTGGCAGGAGACCGTCGAACCAGTTGCGGGTCAGCTCCGGGGACCACGCGGTCATACCCGCGGCGGCCACAGTCAATCGCTCGTCGACCCCCGGCACGTACTGGAAGCCGCGTCGGGGGACCCGGTCCAGGGTGCCGATCCGGCGACCCTCAAGCCATACCGCCAAGGCGGCTGTCATTCGACCTGCCGCTCCTGCACGAGCCGCGTGCCCTTGGGATGCACCGTCGGCACCGCTCCCAGCAGCGTCAGGGCTCGAAGTGCCACTTCGATGCCGACGTTGCCGCCACTCTCAAGCTTTGCGACGGTCGGCCGCGACACACCCAGCCACTCGCCGAGTTGGGTCTGAGTCCAACCTCGTCCACTGCGGAGCTGTCGGACCACCCGTCCCCAGTCGGCTGGGTTGTATACCTCCGTAGCGATCAGGAGCTTGGGTTCCACACGTTGCCTCGGGCGACTCCAATGTCAAGGATAGTTGGCATCATAGGCTTGAGATGCTGATTGTCAAGAACTGTTTGCATACAGTGTTGTGACGCGACATGCCAATGATAGTTCTCACCGTCCACATGGCTGAGTCGCAGTCGTGACCGCTGATCGTGCGCCTGTCACGGCCGCAACGCGCCGATGGGCACCACGATCACGCCATCTGGTCTTCGGTACCCGTATCCCCACCCGGTGACGATCACGAGGGCTGCCGGCGCGCCATTGACGGTCGGATCGATGCGTTGGGCGAGCCGTAGCAGGTTGGCCGCCGCCCCATCGACTGCCGCCTGGCCCAGCTTGACCTCGAAGGCCATCCACCGACCGTCACGCGCTTCCACGATGGCATCGGCCTCGAGCCCGGTCGCATCACGGAAGTGGAAGACGCGACTGTCGTTGGCCTGTGCATAGACCCGCAGATCACGGATCACTAATGACTCGAACAAGAATCCGAGGGTCTTGACGTCCTGGAGCAGCCGCTCTGGCCGCGTATCCAGCGCTGCCACCGCGAGCGACGGGTCGACGAAGTGACGGGTCACCGCGCTCCGCAGTGAGCTGCGCGACCGAAGGGCAGGCGCCCAGGCTGGCAGATCCTCAACGACCATCAACCTTGTGAGAGCAGAGACGTAGTCCAGGACGGTGTGGTGGTCCATCGGCCCGTCAGCACCTCCGACGTCGGCCGCGATGGACCGTGCGGATGCTTGAGTGGCGACGTGGCGGGCCAGTGACCGAAGCACACGCGACACTCCCTCAGGATCCCGACGGATCCCATCAAGACGCGCGATGTCGGCTCGGCAGACCTCATCGACGTAACTCCGGAGAGTGCTCAGAGCGTCGGCAACCGGACGCCGCAGCTGTCCCGGCCAACCACCGACGGCGATGCGTTCGGCAAGCATCTCGATGGTCAAGCCAGGTTCGGTCGCGCTGACGGGTGCCCCTTCAAGTAGGGCGGCCAGAGAGATGTCGCCGGTCGAGTGACCGGTCTCGAACAGGGACATCGGTCGCATGCGGAGACGGCTGAATCGCATCGCGCCGGTGTGACGCGTGTGGTCATCGGCAGGCACTGCGGAGCCGGTGAGGATGAACTGTCCGGGCTGATCAGGGCTCGCGTCAACAGCACGTCGAACATGGTTCCAGATCGCCGGGACCAGCTGCCATTCATCGATGAGCCGCGGCCGACGACCCGGCAGGATCAAGTTTGGCGCGACAGTCGCAGTGGCTCGGGCCTCGTCGTCCACGTCCAGCAGGACTTCGCTACGGGACGCCTGGCGCGCGGTCACAGTCTTGCCGCAGCCTCTGGGCCCTTCCACGAGCACAGCCCCGGTGGCGCGCAGAAGCGCAGTCAGCTCGGCGTCGACCATTCGTTCGCGGTATCGCACGGTTGATCCTTGTGGTCCTAGAGCCCGACGGGTGATCGATCCTGACTCACCTAGGCGCGGTCGTCAAGGATAGGCACCCATTTGACACAAGTCTAGACACCCAAAACGCAGATAGATAGGCACCCAACCGAAGCGCCGCCAGGCACCCAAATGGCAATCAGGCCGGTCGGGACACCTGTGCGACTTGAGGCTCCTTCGTGTCCGCACGCTCCGCGCTGCCGCTCGTGGTCATCTCGAAACCCGCTGAGCCGGTGGCCCCGCGCACCGAGGCCTGCCACGCGGCATCAGCGCCTGGGCTGGAGGCGAAGTGGTATGTCCTGGTCATCGCCGCGCCGGCTGAGTGACCCCGGACCAACCGCTCCGCGCCGGTCCGCAGGACGTCGGACACGGTGACCTGCTGCGCGGTCGCGTATTGCTGGATCTGTCGCAGCAATTCCGTTGGCACCCGCACGGCCACGAGCGCTGACCCGGTCTTACGCCGAACAGCCACTTCCTCGCCGATCTCGACATCAGTCTCTGGATCGTGTGCCGCGGTCATGTCTGGCGGATGGTATAACGCGCATGTCATACCGGCACTGGAGAACTACGTGCGGCAAGAGTTCCTCATGCTCGCCGACGGGGCGGAAGCCGTCGCTGGCAAGGTCTATGTCCTGGGCGGTGGCGCCGACATGCATGCGGCATCCAACTTTCCGGCCGCCCTCAAGGCCGATATCGCCCTGGGCTTCCTCGTCGCCTGGTCCGAGACCAACCAGCCGATCCAGCTCCAGGTCCGGGTCGTCGACGCTGACGAGCAAGAGGTGCTGGTCGTGGCCGCAGAAGTCGTCGTCGGCCGGCCACCCTCATCCAAGCCCGGTCAGGACATCCGCAACATGGTCGCCATCAAGGGGCCGTTCCCCATCGAGCGACCGGGTGCGTACAAGCTAGTGATGCGACTCGATGGCGCGGACCAGGCGCCGCCGTTCCGTTTCTGGGTCGACCGCTCTGCCGTCTCGGTGCAGGGGTAGGAACCGATAGCCGATCCGGTCAGGGCTTCAGTCGGGCTCGAAGCTCAGGCTGCGCAGTAAGGTAGCGGTTGACGCAGTCCGCGAGGCTCTGCTGGTAGTTGTGCTTGGGAACGTATCCGGGAAGCCAGGCCAGGTCCTGCTCAGCGAGCACCGCTCCGATGTTGTGCCGCTTCTCCTCGACCGACCGGCGGGTTCGGCCATCCAGGGATGCCTGCAGCAGCCGAGTGTGTTCCGCCTTGACGAACGGACGACCCGAGAGGTGATCCTCGATCATGGCGAAGTAGTCGGCAACGACCGCCTCCACTTCCGCAGTGGTCCAGTCGGGCCGCTTCTCCATCAGGCGTCTCCCACCGACTGGCCAGCCAGTAGCGAGCGCAGATGGTTGAAGTAGTCCTCGAAGCCGTTCAGCGAACGCCCGCACATGCAGGTGCGGACGGCCAGATCCGCGACGTCGTCGGAGTCGCCCACCAAACGGATGATCTCGGCCTCGTCGGCGTCGGACATATACGGAGCGTGTTCGTCCAGGAGCGACATCGGGTCATCGCGGAACACCTGGTACGTCGCCATCGGCACAGGGTAACCTGGTGTTATCCGTCCCTGCAGAGGTGGCGCTTGGACCAGTTCGCCCAAGGCGAGACCGGCAAACCGTGGAATCGCTGGGAGATCGACGCGGCCGTCGTGGCTTATCTCGATATGCTCCAGAAGGAGCGTCGAGGGGAGGCTTACGTCAAGGCCGGCGTCACCCGAGACCTGGGGTTGATCCTGCCGGCCCGATCAAAGGGCTCGATCGAGCGCAAGTTCCAGAACATCAGCGCCATCCTTGATGAGTCCGGCCTGCCATGGATCGACGGTTACAAGCCGTTGTCCAACTATCAGGACGAACTATCCGCCGCCGTCATCGATGCTGTCGGCGCGCAACGCCGATTCACTGAAGGTCTGGAGGTGTACGGCGCGACCGCCCTGGCCGCACCTCAGATGGTGCCGCTGGCAACTTCCGATGTACTGGTCACGCCGCCATGGGTCGCCCAGCGGAGCCCAAACCAGCAATCGCGGGTCGGGCTGACGGGTGGGCCGATACCCGCCCTACGGGACTTCCAGACTAAGCAACTCGGCGACGCTGGCGAGGAGTTCGTATTCGGTCTGGAGCAAGAAGAGTTGGCTCGATCCGGGCGCATGGACCTCGCCGATCGGGTGGTTTGGGCGGCGCGCCACATCGGCGACGGTCTTGGCTATGACATCTCCAGCTTCTACCCCGACGGCCGGGAGCGGTTCATCGAAGTCAAGACCACCAACTACGGCGTCCGGACGCCGTTCTACATAACCAAAGGCGAGGTCGCCTTCTCTGAGCGTCGAGCCGCCTCGTTCTCGCTATATCGAGTCCACGGGTTCTCACGAGATCCGCGGGTCTATGTGCTTGATGGCTCGGTGAGAGAACGCGCCCGGCTCGAACCGCAAGTATTCTTGGGCCTTCCACTCGGTTGACGCCCACTCCCATCCCCGCTGAGCGCGCGGCCGCCACCGGGGAACATCCTCGGTGTCGGCAGGAAGGGATCAGCACCGTGAGATGCTGCGTGGGGGCATTGCAATATGCGGCCTCTGGGCGTTGCAAATCACCGGTTGACTCCGTTGCAAATCACCGGTTGCCCAAAGATGGCGTACCTGTGATCCCGATCGGCGCGCTCGGCCCTTGAGCCGTCCCACCTCTGCTGATCTCGCGGCCGCCACCGCGCGGAC
>JBBQNA010000067.1:0-14689 GCA_038329515.1 Candidatus Limnocylindrales bacterium
CTGGATGACTCCGCGGTCGCGGTCGTCATCGCGGGTGTGTTCTTCAACGTCGCGGTCGTGTCACGGCTCGTCGGCGGGCTGTGGGCCCACATCGACCCGCGCATGGAGGAGGCGGCGCGTGCCCTGGGCGCCAGCCCGTGGCGGGCGTTCCGGGAGGTGACGTGGCCGCTCCTGCTGCCGGCTGTGTTGTCGGCGGCATCCATCGTGTTCCTGTTCAGCGTCACCTCGTTCGCACTGGTGCTGCTGCTGGGAGCCCCGGGCCAGCCGACACTGGAGGTCGAGATCTGGCGCCAGACGGCGATCATGCTCAACCTCACGGTCGCGGCGGCGCTGGTCGTCATCCAGATAGTGGGCATCGGCGTGCTGCTGGTGGTCCACGCCCGCTGGCAGGAACGGCTGACCGTCTCGCAACGCCTGTCACCCGCCAACGACGTCGCTCGGCCGGCCCGGACCCGGCGCGAACGGGCCGCCGTGGCGGGCATCGTGGGCGGCCTGTGCCTGTTCCTGGGACTGCCGCTGCTGGCTCTGGTGGAACGCTCCTTCGCCTCCGGTTCCGGCTACAGCGACGCCGCGTGGCAGGCGTTGCTGCACACCTCCCAGCGCAGTGGCCTGAGCGTGCCACCGGTGGCTGCGCTCGTCGATTCCCTGGTGTTCGCGACTGCCACGCTGCTCATCGCCGGGACCCTGGGAACCATGATCGCGATCGTCATCGGCTATCGCACCGGCTGGCTACCGCGGGCCTTCGACGCGCTCGTGATGCTGCCGCTCGGCACATCCGCGGTCATCGTTGGCTTCGGGTTCCTCATCGCGCTCGACCAGCCGCCCATCGACCTGCGTGCGAGCGTGTTGCTCATCCCCATCGCGCACTCCCTGGTGGCGCTGCCGTTCGTGGTGCGCGCCATGGCACCCGTCATCCGCTCCATCGATCCCCGGCTGCGAGAAGCGGCTGCCGTCCTCGGCGCCTCGCCCCGGCGCGTGTGGCAGGAGGTCGACGCGCCGCTCGTGGCCCGAGCCGCGCTCGTGGGTGCCGGCTTCGCGTTCGCGATCTCGCTGGGCGAGTTCGGCGCCACGCTGTTCATCGCCCGGCCGGACACGCCTACGGTGCCCATCGCCATCGACCGGTTGCTGTCGCAGCCCGGCGCCCTCAACTTCGGCCAGGCCATGGCGCTCTCGACCATCCTCATGGGCCTGTCCGCGGCATCGATGCTGGTCATCGAGCGCTGGCGGACACCCGGATCCCAGGCGTTCTGATGACCGCGATGCTCCTTCGGCTCGAGTCCCTCACCGTGCGCTATGCCGAGCGCACCGCGCTCGACTCGGCCGACCTGAGCGTGGCAGCGGGTGAGATCGTGGCGCTCCTGGGGCCCAGCGGATCGGGGAAGTCGAGCTTGCTGCGGGCCGTGGCCGGCCTCGAGCCGCCGGCCAGCGGGCGTATCGAGTTCGAGGGCCGTGACATCACGGGCCAGCCGACCCACGAACGTGGCTTCGGCCTGATGTTCCAGGACTTCGCGCTGTTCCCGCATCGGGATGTGGGCGCCAACGTGGCGTTCGGGCTCCGGATGCGTGGCTGGAGTCCTGCTGCGATCAGCGCACGCGTGGCGGAGATGCTGGAACTGGTCGGCTTGCCAGGGTCCGCGCGACGCTCCGTCACCCAGCTGTCGGGTGGCGAGCAGCAGCGCGTGGCGCTGGCCAGGGCACTCGCGCCGCAGCCGCGGCTGCTGATGCTGGACGAACCGATGGGATCACTCGACCGGGCGCTCCGGGAGCGGCTGCCACCGGAGCTGCGGGGGATCTTCCTGCGCCTCGGCCTCACGGTGCTGTACGTGACCCACGATCAGGAGGAGGCGTTCAGCGTCGCCGATCGGGCCGTCATCCTGCGTGACGGCCGCATCGAGGCGGACGGCACCCCTGAGGCGCTCTGGTCACGGCCACCCAGCGGATTTGTGGCCACGTTCCTGGGTTTCCGGAACGTGGCCCAGGTGACGCTGCACGATGGCGTCGCGTCGACACCTTGGGGTGAGGTCATGCTCGTGGGTCAGGCGGATGGCCCGGCCACGCTCGTGCTCCGGCCGGGGTCCTTGGCGCTCGCCGCGGATGGGCCGATCCGGGGCATCGTCACCAGCCGTCGCTTCAAGGGTGACCACGCCCTCGTGTCGGTGGCCACGGACGCCGGAGAGCCCCTGGAGCTGGAGATCCGGGACGCCTGGCCGCCCGAGGTCGGGGCACCGGTGCACGTCGCGGTGGACGTCACGAAGGTGGATCTGCTGCCCGAGTAGCTGCTCGTCTGCCGTTCGCGGCGCACTCGCCCGAGCCGGTGCCATGCACACATCACGTGCACCAGCGACGTGCAGGTGGTGCCTGTCCGCCTGCGGCCGACGGATCTGCACGGCAGTCGTGCACGTTCGACGCTCCAGCCCCCGGATCGGCCTACCTCGGGCGATCGTTCACGCTGAGTGTGCGGGAGCGGCTCCCGCGCACCGAGCGAGTCCTGGCCCGGTCGCGGGTGCACGCCTGATGTGCGGGAGCGGCCCCCGCGACGTCGCCAGCGGCTCCTGCGAGGTCGCCAGCGGCTCCTGCGCGGTCGAGCGCGTCCTGGCCCGGTCGCGGGTGCACGCTCGGCGTGCCCGAGGATCTCCGGGGGCCGCAGATGATCCCCGGCCCGCAGACGGACGCCCTGAGTAGCCCACCCGCAGCATCGCCTACAGCCTCAGCGCCAGCCCAGCTCCGGCGCCACGAACTGCAGGATGCTCTCCAGGACGTGCGCGTTGTACTCGACGCCCAGCTGGTTGGGGACGGTCAGCAGCAGCGTGTCCGCGGCGGCGATCGCCTCGTCCTCGGCGAGCTGCCTGACCAGGACGTCCGGCTCGGCGGCGTAGGAGCGCCCAAAGATCGCCCGCGTCTGCTCGTCCAGGTAGCCGACCTTGTCGCGGCCCTCGCTCTCGTGGCCGAAGTACGCGCGGTCCCGGTCGTCGACCAGGGCAAAGATGCTCCGGCTGACCGAGACGCGCGGTATGCGTGCGTGGCCCGCGGCCTTCCAGGCCTCGTGATACGCCTCGATCTGCTTGCGTTGCTGCACATGGAACGGCTCGCCGGTCTCGTCGAACTTGAGCGTGGAGCTCTGCAGGTTCATGCCCAGCGTCGCTGCCCAGCGTGCGGTCGCGTCGGTGGCTGAGCCCCACCAGATCCGGTCCAGCAGGCCTTCCGAGTGCGGCTCGACCCGCAGCAGGCCGGGTGGATTGGGGAACATGGGCCGGGGGTTCGGCTGTGCAAAGCCCTCGCCCCTGAGCACCTCGAGGAACGCCTCGGAGTGGCGACGAGCCATCTCCGCATCGGTCTCGCCGTCAGCCGGCTCGAACCCGAAGTGGCGCCAGCCGTCGATGACCTGCTCCGGTGATCCGCGGCTGATACCCAGCTGGAGCCGGCCGCCGGCGATGAGGTCCGCCGCACCGGCGTCCTCCGCCATGTATAGCGGGTTCTCGTAGCGCATGTCGATGACCGCAGTGCCGATCTCGATGCGACTGGTGCGCGCCCCGATCGACGCGAGCAACGGGAACGGGGAGGCCAGTTGCTGGGCGAAATGATGGACCCGGACGTACGCGCCGTCCACGCCCAGCTCCTCGGCGGCCACGGCCAGCTCGATGGACTGGAGCAGCGCGTCCGAGGCGGATCGCACCTGCGAGTACGGCGATGCCGACCAGTGCCCGAACGACAGGAACCCGATGCGCTTCACACCGGGCATGGTAGGTGCTCGGACGGATGCGGCTGGTCCTGTGGCTGGCCCGTGGCTTTGGCGCATGGGGCCTCGATGCATTCTCTGGACCTTGACGCACATCGGTCGTGCGTGCAGTGTGCGGGCCATGCCGATCACACGACGAGCTGTCCTTGCGGCGGCCATCCTCACACTCACCGCCACCACGGGCACCCTGGCACAGTCGCCGGGTCCCACGGCCCTCTCGGCGCCATCGGTCGATTGCCAGCCAGTGGCGATCGACCCGGCGGTGGCCCTCACCGTCGATGTCGACGGCGTCGCGCGCGAGGCGCGTGTGCATGCCCCGGCCGTCGCCAACGATAGCCTGCGCCCGCTGGTCCTCGCGTTCCACGGGTACGGCGGTGGCTTCTGGGACCTCGAGTACGCGGGCGGCCTGTCCGATGCGGCCGATGCCAATGGGTTCGTCGTGGCGTACCCCCAGGGAATCGGCGAGGGCCCGACGTGGGACCTCGAGGGAGACACGGATATCGCGTTCGTCGGCGCCCTCATCGATGACCTGGTGGCGAGCCAGTGCGTCGACTCGACCCGCGTGTTCGCGACGGGCTTCTCCATGGGTGGCGGCATGACCAACGTGCTCGCCTGTCGACTCGCCGACAGGTTCGCGGCCGTCGCACCGGTAGCGGCCAACCACGGCGAGACCTGGGGCGAGCCGTGCGCACCGTCCCAGCCGGTGCCGGTCGTGGCATTCCACGGCACCCTGGATACGTTCCTGCCCTACGAGGGTGGCGAGTCCCCGTTCCCGGATCGTCCCGTGACCAGCGTCGAGGGGTGGATGGCGGCTTGGGCCGCTGCCGACGGGTGTGCTGCCGGGCCGACCGTGACCTCGGTGAGCGCCGAGGTCGACTCGCTCGTATGGCAGGACTGCGCGGCACCTGTCGCGCTGTACCGCGTGCTGGGCGGCGGTCACACCTGGCCGGGCGGGGTCAACGACCCCAGTTTCGGCGTCACGACCGATGACATCTCTGCCACCGAGCTGATGTGGGCATTCTTCGCCGACGCCGCGCCTCGGGTCCTGGCGCCGGCCCAGTAGGTCCGATCCTGGCGCCGGCCGAGTATCTCCGATCCTGGCGCCGGCCCAGTAGGTCGCCGATCCGGACGGCCGTCGCCAACCTGACCACCAGGGCCCAGCTGGAGGACCGAGCTGGAGTCGTCAGGCGACTCGCACCTCCCCGTGAGTGCCGCGCGCCACGATCACTCGCGCGCCACCTGCACGCAGCACGTGCACCCGTGACGTTTCAGTACGGTCGGTCGGCCCTCGGACGTCATAGGTGCACGGTGTGCGTGCATCAGCGAGCGCCCGGCTCGCAGACGAGGGCCCGGACGGTCGATCTTGCACAGCGCATGTGCAGGACCGGATGCCGAAGTGCGTGTCAGGTGGCAGGTGGTCATTGGTGCACAGGTGGCGTGCAGACCCACCAGACGCGAACCTGGCAGCCGAGGACGCCGGTGTGCCCCGAGGCGCCGACGCGCTCCGAGGTGCCCAGGCAGCCGAGGACGCGCCCAGGCGACCTGGGAGACACGCGACATGAGCTTCCCACCACGCCCTGCGGTTCGGCACCCTCGCACGACCGCGCTACCCTTGGCCGATGACTGATACCAACCCGACGCGGCCCGCCGTCGGCGAGCATGCGCCCGGCTTCACGCGGCCCGCCGTCGGCGAGCAGGCGCCCAACCCGACGCGGCCTGCCGTCGGCGAGCAGGCGCCCGACTTCACGCTGCCCGATGATACCGGCACGCTGCGGACCCTCTCGGCCGAGCGGGGCCATTGGCTGGTGCTCTACTTTTACCCCAAGGACGACACCGCGGGCTGCACCACCGAGTCGTGCCAGTTCCGCGATGCCCATGAGCTGTACCAGCGGAGCCGTGCCGAGATCTGGGGTATCAGCATCCTGGGCAGTGGCAGCAAGGCCGCCTTCAAGGCCAAGTTCGGCCTGCCGTTCACGCTCATCGCCGACGAGCAGCACGCCGTCGCGGAGCGGTACGGCGTGTGGGTGGACAAGGTCAACTACGGCAAGACCTACAAGGGCATCGAGCGCGCCACCTTCCTCATCGCCCCGGACGGGACGATCGCGAAGGCGTGGGCGAAGGTGAAGGCCGACGGGCATGCCGCGGAGGTGCTGGCAGCCGTCGAAGCACTCGCACCAACCGCATGACCGGCACCAACCGCATGACCGGCACACGACTGGGCATCCGGACAGGAAGTGAGGCATCGCTCATGGGGGGAAACGAGCGATGCCTCGGCCCGGAAGGTAGCAGATGTCCGCGACACGCTATCGCGCGCGCGTGCAAGCGCTGTCAGCCGTCGTGACCCAGACGTCTGATCCGAGCGCGGCCGACACGCCCCCCGCGCTCCACACGGAGCGGCCCGAGCGACTCATGGTCATCGTGGCGCACCCTGACGACGCCGACTTCGGCCCGGCCGGCACCATCGCCGGCTGGGTCCGGGATGGCAGCGTCGCCCACCTCGTGTGCTGCACCAGCGGCGACGCGGGCTCCGATGATCCCCGGACCGACCCGCTCGTGCTGGCTCGCCTGCGGGAATCGGAACAGCGTGCCGCCGCGGCGCACATCGGCTACGAGGGTGTGACCTTCCTGCATCGACCCGATGGCGCACTCGCCAACGACCTCGCGCTGCGCGAGCAACTGGTCCGGTCACTGCGCACCTTCAAGCCGGACGCGGTCGCGGCGATGGACCCCACCGTGATCATCCACGCCGAGGGGCATATCCAGCACACCGACCACCGTGCGGCGGCGATGGCCGCCGTGGACGCGGTCTACCCGGCCGCCCGCAATGCCATGGCCTTTCCGCAGCTGATGATCGATGAAGGCCTCGATCCCCATAGCGTGCGCCGGCTGTACCTGTTCTTCACGGATCATCCGAATGCATGGGTGGACATCTCGAGCACGCTCGAGACCAAGATCGCGGCGCTGCGTGAGCACGTCAGCCAGGTTCGGGAGCCGGACGCGCTCGAGGAGCGGATCCGGTCCTGGGCCACGGAGGAAGCCGGTCGATTCGGCGTGGGCGCGGTCGAGTCCTTCAGGGTCGTCGACATCGGCTGACGCGGCCCGCGTGGGCTTGGACTGACGCGGCCCGCGTGGGCCCGGACGGAAGCGGCCCGCGTGGGCCTCGACGAGCGCGGCTCAGGCCTCGACGAGCGCGGCTCAGGCCTCGACGGCCACCGGGGCAGGACCCAGGAGCAGGGCGCGCACATCCGCCCAGTGGTCCCACAGGTCGTTCAGCTCGTGAGCATGGCCACCGGCGAGCGCATGGACATGGTCCAGATCGAGGTCGGGCGCAGCCTCGGCGAGATGCTCGAGGGGCGCCACGCTGATACTCGCGGGCAGTTCGCGCAGCTCGTCCGTGGTGGGCAACCGTCGCAGGGCGTGTGCCTCCACCCCGGAGTAGGCAAGAGCGAGCGCCAGGTCCCGGCTCTGCGGCGCACGATCGCCGTACCAGCCGTCGTCGGGATCGTATCGGAAGCCCAGGTCGCGGAGCGACAGCAGCAGGCTTCGGCACTCGACCAGGTTCAGCTGCGACCACAGCCCATGGGACCGGTCGACACGCAGGTAGCCCCGCCTGATGGCCGACTCGACGATGGTCTCGGCCAGCATCTGGAGCAGCAACAGGCAGCGCGAAGGCTGCTGGCCCGTGAGCTCTGCGATCTGCTGCGCCAACTGCCGGGTGGCGTGGACATCGCCCGCCAGCAATCGCTCGACCGCTAGGGCGCTCGCGTCCCAGTCCGCGGCCGTCGACCCCACCGCGCCCAAGGGGACGGGTGCCATCGGGTGCCTGTCGCTGGACCACGAAACGGGCACGACCACGGTCGTGTCCGGGTCCGCGGCCCATCGATCCAGCTGCGCCAGCTGCTGCCGTGCGTCGATGCAATTCGCCTCAGCAGCCTCGGAGCGAACACGTTGGACGTTGGCGGCCATGCTCCAGTCCCGGACCTGCTGGTCGAGCGTCTCACAGCGTGCGCGGAGCATCAGCACCTGGCCCAGCGCGCCACGCGACGACCGGTTCAGCTCATCGATGCGCTGCAGCCAGGTCGCGGCCGCCCGCTGGCGCTCCATGGCGTCCCGGGCCGTAGAGAGTGCCATCCGGTAGCTGCGGCGCGCCTGGTCCTTGTGTTCCGCCAGGCGGCGCTCGTCGAGGGTCGCCAACGCGGCGTCGAGTGCGGCATGTGCCTGCAGCGCGTCGTCACGCGACTGGCGCAACGAAGCATCGGCCGCGACGGACCGTGCACGCTCGACGCGCGCTTCGGAACAGGTGGACTCCACCCGATGCCGAACCTCACTGGGAACGAGGCTGGACACCGGATCGGAGGGACTGGGATCCTCCATCGACCGGAGGCTAGGAAACCCCGCCCGCCGAGTCAATGGCAGCGGCCACTTCCGGGGTCGGTTCCGTGGCAGTCTGGCACCGTTTCCGGCCTGAACCGGTTCATCTCCGGGGGCCTCCATCCGCAGCGCTGCCGCCCGCCGGGTCACCGCCGGCCGGCTGGGCCACGGTGGGCCACGGCCCCATGCCCTCCGATGCCACGGTCCCATGCCGTCCGATGGTAGATTCACTCCCCGACCGAACGAAGCTGGCCGGTTCCCCGCGTGCGTATGTAGAGGGCTGACTCCCGCGTGGTCATCGACATCGATCAGGAGTTCCTCGTCCAGCCGGTGGACGCCTCCTGGCTGCAATGCAACATCGAGTGCCAGGAAGCGTGTCCCGTTGGCACGAACTGCCGCGGCTACCTCAACCTCGCTGCCGAAGGGCGGTTCGAGGAGGGCTACATCCTGTCCCGGGAACCCAACCCGGTCGCGGCCATGTGCTCGTACGTCTGCTCTGCCCCCTGCGAGCGCGCCTGCCGCCGCGGTGACATCGATCGACCCCTTGCCATCCGGGCCATGAAACGGTTCCTGGTGGAGTGGCACCAGGCCTCCGGCATCCCCGATGACATGCCCGTCATCACGCCCCGCGACACGACCGTCGCGGTGGTCGGCGCTGGACCGGCCGGCCTGGCCGTGGCCCGGGAGCTGGCCGTGGCCGGTCACCAGGTGACCGTGTTCGACGAGCTGCCCTTCGCGGGCGGCACGATGCTCATCGGCGTGCCCGCGTTCCGCCTCCCGCGGGAGGCCATCGAGCAGGACTTCCGCCTGGTGGAGCGCCTCGGCGTGATCTTCCAGTTCGACACCCGCATCGGTCGCGATATCACCTTCGAGCAGCTCCAGGAGCGCTTCGACGCCATCGCCATCTGCGCCGGCGCCATGGACGCGGTGGGCCTGGACGTGCCCGGCGGCGACCTGCAGGGCATCCAGTACGGCGTGGACTTCATGAAGAAGGCCAACCTGGGCCAGCCGCTCGAGGTCGGTGACGACGTGGTCGTCGTGGGCGGCGGCTACACGGCCATGGACTGCTCGCGCACCAGCCTTCGCCACGGTGCGAAGAACGTCACCATCTCCTACCGCCGTACCCGCTCAGAGCTGGTCGTGGACCAGGAGGAGCTGGGCGAGACGGAGCGCGAAGGCGTACGCATGGAGTTCCTCACCAGCCCCATCGAGGTGTTGGGTGACGAGGACGGCAACGTCGTTGGCGTGCGCATGATCCGCAATCGCCTGGGCGAGCCCGACGCGACCGGTCGACGAGCACCCGTGCCGGTGCCGGGTACCGAGTTCACGGTCAAGGCAGAGACGGTCATCCCGGCCGTCAGCCAGTCTGCGGACAACACCTTCCTGCCGGTCGAGGCTTCCTTCGAGATCAATCGGGGTCGCGTGCGCGTGGACCCCGGCACGTATGCCACCAACGTCCGGGGCGTGTTCGCCTGCGGCGACTTCGTGACCGGCCCCACGACGCTCATCGAGTCGGCCGGCCACGGCAAGAAGTGCGCCTACGCCATCGACCGCTACCTGTCCGGCCGCTCCACGGTGGAAGTGGACGCCAACGTGCGCATCATCAGCTCCTCGCGCCACGAGATGCCGGAGCAGTACGACGTGCTGCCCCGACAGCACGTGCCCATGGTCCAGCTGTCGGCGCGGATGCCATCGACGGACCCGACCATCAACTTCACGACACCCGTGGAGCTGGGCTACACCACGGACCAGGCCATCACCGAGTCGACCCGCTGCCTGATGTGCAACTACAACATCTGGTTCGACCCGTTCCGGTGCGTCCTGTGCGGCGCGTGCGCGGATGTCTGCCCCGAGGGCGTCATCCACATGATCGATGTCAACCAGATGAAGTCCGAGGGACCGCTGCCGGAGCTGGTCGATGCCTACGGCTGGGCCCAGGGCGCGGCCATGGTGCTGGATGAGGAACGGTGCATCCGCTGCGCGTTGTGCGTGAAGCGCTGTCCGTACGACGCGATCACCATGGACCGATTCGAACTGCAGGAGGTCAGCACGGACGGTAGGCTCTACAAGGAGAGTTACCGCGACACGCAGCTGGGCCTCGCGGGCATCGGCAATCAGGCGGAAGCAGGCGGATTCAAGTGAGGAGCAGGGGACAGCAGGTGACTCGCAGGTGAGCTTCCTCGAGCGGATCGACGAATCCATCCGGCGCAGCGCCGCGTGGCGCTCGATCTTCCGTCAGCCCTACCCCAACGACGAGCGCTCGCGCGCGATGGCGGTCATGAACAACGTGTTCCTGCACCTGCATCCCGTCCGGGTCCGGCAGCACGCGGTCAAGTTCGCGTACACCTTCTGCCTGGGTGGCCTGTCGTTCTTCCTGTTCCTGGTGCTGACCGTGACGGGCGTCTACCTGATGTTCTTCTATGTGCCATCGGCGACGCAGGCGTACTCGGACATCCTGAACATCCAGGCGCAGGTGCCCTTCGGGTTACTCACCCGGAACATACACAGGTGGGCAGCCCACCTGATGGTGTTCTTCGTGTTCCTGCACATGATGCGGGTGTTCTATCACGGCGCCTACAAGCCACCCCGCGAGTTCAACTGGGTGGTCGGCGTGGTGCTCCTGTTCCTGACCATCATGCTGTCGTTCACGGGCTACCTGCTGCCATGGGACCAGATCGCCTACTGGGCCATCACCATCGGTACCAACATGGCCAACTACGCGCCACTGCTCAACAAGCCATCGCAGCTGCTGCTGCTGGGCGGCATCGAGGTGGGTCAGAACACCCTCCTGCGGTTCTACGTGCTGCACGTGATCCTGATGCCCCTCGTCGCTTCCATCTTCCTGGCCGTCCATTTCTGGCGGATCAGGAAGGATGGCGGCATCTCCGGACCGCTGTAGGCACCCAGGAGCCGAAGGAATGACCGAGCAACGTACCGACCTACCGACGCCTGTCCCGGAGGGCACGACGGCACCTGCGCCCAAGCGCAGCGCCGTGCCTGCTGCTCCCCCGGAGCGCCGGACGACCGAGATCGACAAGCAGCGCGTGCCCATGGCCGCCAAGCCCTACCGGCTGCTGGCCCTGGTCAAGCAGGACGCCGTCGTGCGTGTCCAGAAGGAACCGGACGACACGGTCCTGACCTGGCCACACCTGCTGTCCATCGAGCTCTTCGCGGCGGCCATGATCAGCCTCTTCCTGCTGTTCATGGGCCTGTTCATCAACGCGCCACTCGAAGAGCTCGCGAACGGCAACGTGACGCCGGTCGTGGCCAAGGCGCCGTGGTACTTCGTGGGTCTCCAGGAGCTGCTCGCCTACTTCCACCCCACGGTCGCGGGCGTGCTCGCGCCAACGGTCATCCTGGTCGGGGCGGCGCTCGTGCCCTACATCGACCGGGGACCCCGGGGTGACGGCGGTTCTCCCCGACCGAGCGACCGCAAGACGGGCGTGATGCTGTTCACCATCGTGTGCGGCGCCGGTCTTGCCATCACCTTCCTGGGCGCGTTCTTCCGCGGCCCCGGATACGCCTGGACCCTGCCGTGGCAGGGCCTGTACTTCGCGCTGTAGACCGATGGGCAACTGGAAGCTGACCAAGGCACAGGAACCGCAGGCGCTCACCGCCGAGGTGCGTCGTGAGATGCGCAACGGCAAGCCGGCGGGTCTGTCGCGTCGACAGCTCATCCGTCGGTCCCTCGGCGCGGCCGTCGGACTGTGGTTGCTGGAGGTCGGCGGCGGCACCATCGGCTTCCTGTGGCCAAACCTGTCGAGCGGCTTCGGCGGCACCCTGACCCTGGGCGATATCAACACCGTGGCGGCCAATCCGGCTGTGCCCGGGGCAACGCTCGAATCCGGCGCGCCCGCCTACTTCGCGGACGCCCGGTCCTACGTCCAGCTGCTGGACGCCACGCTCGCATTCGAGGATGGCGACAGCCCCGACGGCTCCGGCCAGAGCACGAATGTGCGTGCGCTGTACCAGCGCTGCCCGCACCTCGGCTGCAAGCCCAACTTCTGCACCATCAACTACTGGTTCGAGTGTCCCTGCCACGGCTCGCGCTTTGACCGGCTGGGCACCAAGATCCAGGAACTTGGGCCCGCCCCGCGCAGCCTGGACCGCTTTGCGAGCAAGGTCGAGGGCGGCGTCCTGAGCGTCGACACCAGCAAGATCACGCTCGGGCCCCTGCCAGTGGCGCTGGGCCAGCCGGGACTCATCCCGGCCAAGGCCCCGGGTAGCTGCATATGAGCGACGAGCGCACCGGTCGGGAGCTGACGCCCCACGACGAGGACCAGGCCTCGGCCCCGGTGCCGACGCCCGAGCGGCTCGATGTCGAGCGGTTCTCGGCCGGTCCCCGCGCCCACACCGTGGGCCTCACGGAGGATCGGGCGGCCCAGATCGTCAAGCAGAGCAGCAACGCCCGGAACATCGCGTTCCTGGCCATCCTGCTGGTGGGCATCTTCATCCCGGTCTACTGGTTCTACGCCCTGGGCGTGCCGGCACTGGGTATCGAAGGCCAGCTGTCAACCACCGCCAATGAGCAGTTCGTGACGGACGTCGAGCGTGGCTACGCCCTGTATCTGGCCAACTGCGCCCGCTGTCACAGCTCCACCGCCGACCCAGGCGACGGCAAGGGCGGTATCGGTCCGCCACTGAGCGACCAGGCCAAACTGTTCAACGCCATCAATCAGAACGGCGGCTCGGGCACGGGCCTCCTCAACCCCAACTACATCCACAAGGTGCTGGAGGTGGGTGGCCGCTACGTGTGCGGTGACGCGAAGAGCGTCATGCCGGCGTGGCTGCAACCCAACGGGCCGCTCAACTACCGCGAGGTGGAAGAGTTGGTGACGTTCATCACGGCCAGCAGCGATGTCTCGTTCACGTACGACCCGCATGCGGCACACGGTGCCGCCGCGGATCCCGCGGCGACCCCATACCTCGTGACCGGATGGCGTGACGTGAACTGGGAGCCCGCCCCGGGTGCGCCCACGCCGCCTGCCTGCTGGCGCAACCCCAGCGGCCAGATCGGCGGCACGACCCCCGACGCGTCCCTCGCGCCGATCACCGATGTGGGCACCGTCGACGCGCCCCGCGATATCGCACTCGACCTGACCCCCACGATCCAGATCCACGACGCGCCCGGACCCGATGGTGTGCAGGTCAGCTCCATCGCGGTCAAGGCCGGTGAGACGGTCCAGTTCGAGGTCACCAACTCGGCGACGTTCTCGCACAACTTCTACATCGGCCCGAAGGAAGTGCTGTCCACGACCATGGGCGACATCCCCGACGGTCTGGGTATCCCCGAGTTCACCGGCCCCGACACCACCCAGACCTTCACCTGGACGGTCCCCGCGGCCGAGACCGAGGACCTCCAGTTCGCGTGCACCGTGCCCGGTCACTACGGCACGATGCACGGCATCTTCGTCATCCAGCCCTAGGAGACGTTCACCTTGGCCCAGCAAGCCCTGCCCACCGGAGCCGTCCGCCGTCGAGCCGTCTTCGGGCTGTTCGACGCGGATGGCTGGAGCTGGGCCGGCATCAAGGCCACGTTCTGGTTCATGGTCTTCGTGTTCCTGCTGGCGTATGTACCCAACCTCGCCTACTACTTCACGGTGTCCAACACCATCCAGGTGGGCTACAGCGTGCTGTCGCCCATCAACTGGTGCCCCTCGACCAATGAGAACCTGCCCTGCCCGGCGCCCGTCGGCGCCGTCGTGCCGTGGCAGATCAGCCCCCCTGAGCTGTCATTGCCCACGGCAGTGTCCGGCGCCGTGGTCGCCCAGTCAGGCGTCCACATCTACCTCGTCGGCGGGACCACCGCGGATGGCGCCACGGCTGACGTGTTGACCACCCAGGTGGGCGAAGACGGCAACTTCGTGCCCTGGGTCGCAGGACCTGCGCTGCCCGAGCCGCGTACGGATGCTGCGGTCGTCTCGCTCACCGGTGTGCCGTACGTCATCGGCGGCCTGGATGCGGCCGGCAACCCGACCAGCACCGTGTTCATGGCCACCGTGGACAACGGTGAGGTCACCGGCTGGGTCCTGGCGGATGGCTCGAACAGCACCCGGGACCTGACCCTGCCGACTCCCCTGAGCGGGACTTCGGTCGTGCCCACCAGCAACGGCCTGTACCTGTTCGGTGGCCAGACGCCGGACGACCTCTCGGCGACGCTGCTCCACTCGGCGCTGCTGACGGGCGCGCTGCAGCCGTGGACGGCCATCACCGAGCTGCCGCTCCCCGAGCCACGTGCCAACGCCACGGCCCTCGCACTCGGCGACACGATGTACGTGTTCGGCGGTACCGGCCTTGCCGGCCCCACGACCACCATCTATCGGTTGAGCCTTGCGGACGGCCTGCCCGCCACGACCGAGGACGGCCGGCTCATCGGCTGGGCCAGCGCGCCGACCTCACAGCAGTTGCCCGGCCCACGGTCGGGTGCCGCGAGCTTCAATGCCAATGGGTCCATCTACGTCATCGGTGGCGTGGACGCCAGCGGCGCACCCCAGGTCTCCACCCTCTGGGCCGTGCCCGACACCACCACCGGGGACCTGCCCGCGTGGCACTCCCTGGACCAGACGGACCTGCCCGAAGGGC
>JBBQNA010000068.1:0-14676 GCA_038329515.1 Candidatus Limnocylindrales bacterium
GGCACCACGCCCACGGCCGCCCAGCCAAGGCTGGACGCTGCCACGCCGAATGAGCGCGCGCGGTTCGATCTGGGCAGCTTGACCTCGGCCCAGTCCAGCCCGTCCGTCGTGCGCCACGCAGCGGCCCGGGCCGGCACGGCCGGATCCTTGCCGATGTGTTCGCCGACCATGACCACGGATCCATCGGGTCCGGTCGCGGCGCCATAGGCGTACGCCTTGCTGAAGGACTTGATGCCGCTGACGATCTGGACGTCAGCGAACGAAGGCTGTGTCGAGGCTACGGGAGACGCTGCCGGGTCCGCCGACCCAGCCGGAACCGCGGACGGCGACTGACCGCTGACAGGAGCGACAGCGACGAGGGTCGTCGCTCCCAGGAGCAGGACGCCCGCCAGCCAGCTGCGTCGTGTCATGCCTCGACGGTCGGCACCAGACTCAGGCGAGTGCCTTTGCCTTGGCAGCATCGAACTCGGCCTGGGTGATGGCGCCCGAGTCGCGCAGTGCGACGAGCTTGGTGATCTGGTCCGCAGCGGTCGGATCGGCAGCTGTCTGCGCGGCAGACTGCTGCGCCTGCACGGCGGCGATGGCGGCCTGCTGCTTCTCGGATGCGGCCTTCTCTTCGAGGTCCTGCGCCGTCACGGGCCGGGTGATCATGTACACGCTGCCACCGAAGAACGGGATGATGAACAGGACCAGGATCCAGATCGCCTTCCACCACCCGACAGGTCGCGGCGATGGAAGATGTCCGCGAAGATCCGGATGACCATGAACAGGAAGTAGCAGACGATGATCGCCCAGAAGAAATCCGCGAAACTGGTCACAACGCTCCACTCGTTGGGGATGTTGGGTGAGTTGCGTCACGGTACAACCCTTCCACGCCACGCGAAAGGCCATCCGGGACCCGGCGGTCCATGAGCCCGTTCGAGGCGGTCGTGATCATGGCCGCAGGCCTTGCGGCCGGTGCCATCAACGCCATCGTGGGCTCCGGATCGCTCATCACCTTCCCCACGCTGCTGGCGTTCGGCTACCCGCCGCTGGTGGCCAATGTGTCCAACACCGTGGGCCTCGTGCCCGGAGCCATCAGCGGCGCGGTGGGGTATCGCCGGGAGCTGGTCGGACAACGGGGACGGGCCATCCGGCTGGGCAGTGCAGCGGCACTCGGCGGCCTCACGGGCGGCCTGCTCCTGCTGGCGTTGCCGGCCAGCGCATTCGGGCGCATCGTGCCCTGGCTCATCCTGTTCGCGTGCCTGCTCATGGCGCTCCAGCCGCGCCTGTCGCGGATGATGGCCACCCGACGCCACGCAGGCGCGGAGCACCCACTGACGCTGATGGCGGGTGTGTTCCTGACCGGCATCTACGGGGGCTACTTCGGGGCGGCGCAGGGCGTCATCCTCATCGCGCTGCTGGCCATCTTCCTGACCGATGACCTGCAGCGACTGAACGGCCTGAAGAACGTGCTGGCGGCGGTCATCAATGGCGTTGCCGCGGTCCTGTTCATCTTCCTGGCACCCGTCGACCACAGCGTCGTGCTGTTGCTCGCCATCGGCTCCATCGTCGGTGGGCAGCTGGGCGCCTACGTCGGCCGACGCCTGCCCGCAGGGGTATTCCGGGTCGCGGTGATCAGCATCGGTACCCTGGTCGCGTTGCGACTGCTGGCTGGCTAGGGTGCGCCGATCGGCGCGCACGGACCCCGGACCTTCGGGCCATGCCCAGGTGCTCGGGCTCCGTTCCACACTCCACCGCACACAACCGCTCAGGAGTGTCCCCAACGTGTACGCACCCATCGATCCGCACCGCGGCAGCATGGAGGATATCCTCCGCTCGCTCGGTGCGGTCCTGGATAGCCAGCTGGCCAGCGCCATACGGATCATGCAGAAGGCGGACACGCTCGTGGTGCGAGCCAGGGCGGTGTCAGGCATCACGCAGCGACTGGATGGTCGTTGGTCCTGCCTGGATCACGTCATGACCCACGTCGACCTCGTCCAGCTCGGCATCGCCCAGGCAGCCAGGGATCGAGGCGGCCATGTGGCGGGTGCACACGAGACCTCTCTCCGGGTGATGGGCCGAATGATCGACGATCGGGAGCTGCGCGGCCTGACCCTCATGCAACACCCATCGGACGGCGGCTGGCTCCTGTGGCACCAGGTTCCATCGCTCGATACGCTGGCACTCGTCTCCCTGACCGATGCCGAGATCGTGGCTGCCGATCAGGCGCTGGTGGCACCCCGCACAGCAGTCATCGTGGGCGCGGTCGAGGGCAGCGCGAAGCATGTCGAAGGCCCGCCAACACGCCCCTGGACCGCGATCGACCCTCGTGACGCGCTGCGCGTCCGACGCGCTCGCCCGACGCTGGCATATGCCGGAGTCGTCGGAAAGGCTTGACCGGGATCACGAGGACACATCGGACGCGACGGAAGTCACCGAGGCGACCGCCCATGAACGCTGCACGGCCGCGCACGTCGTCCAAACCGGGGGATATCTGGGCATGGAGGAATCGTTCAACCAGACCGCCGACTCGATCACCCGCAAGGCTGGCTCGCCATCGGCGCTGGTCATCGCGGCCAGCGTCATCGTGGTCTGGCTGATATCGGGGCCGATCTTCGGCTTCTCCGATACCTGGCAGCTGGTCATCGATACGGGAAGAGCAACGGCAGATCAGCCGACGCTGGTCTCCTCGGGCAGGGCCGTGTCCTCGGTGACGGGCGTGTCCGTTGACATCGGCGACTCGGTGGGCGCCGATGCGCCCGGCGCCACGGCGTCGCCCGGCTCGTACGGCCGTTCGCCCGTGTAGTTGCCGGGTGGTGCGTAGTCGCAGACCCAGATGGATGTACTGCCGTCCGTGGCCATGCCACAGCCGACGCTTGTCGTCGCCGACCACACGATCTGGGCGTAGTGGCCGCAGGTCTCGGCGCAGGTGTCCGTGTCCCAGGTGTAGGACCCAGCCTCATCAGCCCAACTCTGGAAGGCACGCACGGCACCCGTGGCTGGGTCGTAGCCGGACTCCCAGTAGATGTTCTCGCCGAGGTCGCCACGGTCGGCGTTGTGCTCGAAGGTGTCGGTCGCGAGCAGGTTGTCTGCCCACGCCTGCGCGACGGTCGCAGCCTCGTCGTTCCAGGTCAGGTCGGCGATGGTGACCGCCTGCCCCAGGCGCTCCGTCTCGCCGGCGGCCACGCTGGCGCGCAGCGTGTTGTGGCGGGTCAGCATCGTGACCTGTTGGTCCGGACTGACCTCGGCCGAGACGATACCCCCGGACGACACCACCATCGCCGCGGACACGCTGGTCGCGAGCGCAAGCGTGAGGAACCGGTGACCCATGAGATGCACCCTTCCGACTGACGCGGCACGGGCGCGCATCTGGCGCAGTCGCCGCCACGCTGTGCGTCGCCGCGCCAGGACAGTCGGGAGCATACGCCGATGACCGCGGGCGGAAGGGCGCAGGCCCCGTGGCACCGCCGCCTATGCGCGGACTCGGATGAGGGTCACAATGCCCCCATCAACCCCCGACGTAGAGGTGCCTCATGGGCGACAAGGGACCCGGTAGCAAGGGCGGCGGCAAGAAGCCCAAGGGTGGCTCGAAGCCGGTCGAGAAGAAGCCCAAGGCGTAGTCCGCGGCTCAGGCGGGCAGGTCGGTGACCCCGATCCGCTCGCCCTGGGCGCGTGACCAGCGACCCCGAGGAAGCTCCAGCGGGCCGCGGTCGGCGGCCCGGCGACCAGAAGCCACGCATCAGGGACCCTCGCTTGAGCACCTGTTCGTGGCGTATGGTTGTTGTCGATGACCCAGTCCAACACTCCGGGCGTCCGTGCAGCCAACCCATTGCTGCGGCGTGTCAACCTGCCGTTCCTGGGCTCGCTCGGTCTGGTCGTCGGATCCTATGTCGTGGCGCTCATGGCGCTGCGCCTGGTCATCGACGACAACGAGGTCGCCGCTACGCTCTCGGCCATGGTCATCGGCGCCGGCCCACGAGTGCAGCGCGAACTGGAGCAACGACTGCCGCGGGCGCCGATGCCCCTTGTGTCGTTCGATGGCTATCGGCTCCACTGGTGGGTGCTGTTCACGGGCGGCATCCTGGCCATCTGGATCGCCGAGGGGGCGCGCATCGTCATCGGGGTCC
The DNA here is from genome assembly GCA_038329515.1 of Candidatus Limnocylindrales bacterium. Taxonomy (GTDB): domain Bacteria; phylum Chloroflexota; class Limnocylindria; order Limnocylindrales; family CSP1-4; genus JAFMJV01. Next base: position 4,110 of record JBBQNA010000068.1, read on the forward strand.
GCGGCGGACCCGCGACGGATGTGTCCGCGAGTGTGCGGGACGCACTGACGCTGCTGCCAGTGGCGGCAGCGGTGGCCATCGGCATGCTGGCGGGTGCTCGGAGCGACCGGTGGCCGGTGTTCGTGGCCATCGCGGCCATCGTCATCGGTCACCTCCTGAGTGTCGCGACGTCCGATCGGGTGGTCGCGTTCGCGACCGCCTCGGATGGGGCCGCGCTCCTGTGTCAGCCGCAGCCGGTGTCGCCGCCGGGAGCTGTGGACATCGACCCCTGTGCCGAGGTCCCGCCGGACCCGCGATCGTCATTGTTCGGCACCGGCATCGGCGCGTCACTGCTGTCCGACGAGCTGCCCATCCTGGTGCTGACCGGCATGGCAGCGCTGTGGTGGGGTTCCAGGATGCGCTACGCGTTCTACCTTGGGCATGTGGCGGGCTCGCTGGACGCGGCCGATCGCGCCGCGCTGCTGGAGATGGCCACCGAGGAACGCCGCAGGCGCACCCAGCCGGACGAGGTCGCGCCAGGCGAATGAACGTGCTCGCTCCGACAGCTCGACAGACGGTCCCCGGACCCGGAGCGTGACCTGGGACTAGCCGGATGTCAGCCGGGCAGGCCTGATGCTCAGTTCGGCCGGGTGGGCCGACATCGCGGCACGTCGCGAGGGACGAGCCGCGGCGACCGGCCGGACGGAGGCGCGCGGCACCGATGATCGCCACGTCTGGACCGCTGCGGGACGACCGAACAGGTATCCTTGCCCCAGTCGTAGGCCAAGGCCGATGAGCGCCTGCCGCTCCTCCTGGGTCTCCACGCCTTCCGCGATGACCGCGCCATGGATAGCTTCGGCGAAGTGGTGCAGGCCAACGATGAGCGCTTGCCGGGTGAGATCGTGGTCGACCCCACGGACGAGGCTGACGTCCACCTTCACGAGATCCGGGCGCAGCTCGACCATGTGCGTGAAGTTCGCGACGCCCGCCCCAGCGTCATCGACGGCGACCCGGACATCGGGGCCCAACAGCGCGATGGCAGCCCGGACCGCGGCATAGTCCTGGATGGGGTCGTGCTCCGTGATCTCCAGCACCACCGGCCGGTCGCGACGGGCCAGGATAGTCGCGAGTCGGTCGCCCTCGGTGATCATCCGGCCTGATACGTTCAGGGACAGCCACGCTGCTGCCGGCAGGCCCCGCGAGGCGCCGATGATCCGTTCCAGGGTGGCTGCTTCCAGGGCGAGGCCGACACCTGCACTCCCTGCGCTCGCGAACGTGACATCCGGCTGGGAGCCATCCCCGAACCGCGTTAGCGCCTCGAAGCCGATTGCGACACCCGTCGCCAGGTCCACGATCGGCTGGAACACGGGGTCGAAGCTGCCGGCACGGATGATGCCCTCGATCCGTCGACGGGTCGCCAGCAGTCGCCGGTGGACAGCGAGTGGGCCCGCGATGAGGCTCCGGGCGACCGCCGCGAACTCGATGGCGGCGGGCAGCTGGTCCGCGATGGTACGGGCGGTCAGCTCGTTCGTGGTGCCCAGTGCCACGAGGCCGATCGGCTGCTGCCCGTCGCTGACGGGCGCGTACGCAGCGGCGCGCAGTCCCGCCTCGGTCAGCGACCGGCCGTGGTCGCCATCGCCCGGCCGCGGCAGCCACGCCTCTGCCCATGGTCCCTCGGCAGCGCGGCGTCGGAGATACGCACTGCGCGATGCAGGCGCCACATTGCCCGCGGTGAGCGGATAGCCACTCGGCGCCGTGACCGCCAGGGTGTGCACATCGTGCCCCTCATCGAACCAGAGCAGCGTGGCGATCTCGACGCCTGGCAGCTCTGCGACGGCGTCCGTGATGTCCTGTGCGGTGTCCTGGAGGGTCTCGCGCGGTTGCAGTCGGGCCAGTGCACGGGCGAAGGCGGCCCGCTCACTTGTCGCCATGTCCAACGACGCCTGCATCTGACGGACCTGGGTCATGTCGCGACCGACCGAAACGAAGCTGCTGATGCTGCCGTCCGGGCCGCGGACGGGCGAGATGGAGACCTCTTCCCGGTACCACGAACCGTCCGGCCGTTGCAGCTCCCACTCACCGCTCCAAGCCTGGCCGGAACGGACGCGCCGGGCGGTGCGGCGATGTGCGGAGGTGGAACGGCAAGAGCGCAGCACCGCCCACAGGTCCCTGCCCTGGAGCGCCGCCGCCGGGTATCCCGAAGATCGCTCGAACGCCGGGTTGGCGTAGGTGATGGCACCCTGGGCGTCGGTCACGAGGATGGACTCCGCGACCTGCTCCACGGCGGCGGCCAGTCGCGCCTGCCTGGCTTCCGCCTCGCGTCGTGCCGTCACGTCGTCCCCGATGGCGGCGATGGCCACGATGCGACCCTCGTCATCAGGGATGGCGCTGTTGGCCCATGACACCAGCACCCGATCACCGGTCCGTGTCATCCAGGCACTCTCGACGCGCTCCTGGATGTCGCCTGAGCGCGCGCGCTCCCGGAACGCGGCGCGTCGCGTGTCGCGATCGTATTCCGGCGCGAGGTACTGGAAGGCATCCGAGCCGATGAGCTCCTCGTTGGTCCAGCCGGTCCGTGCCAGCAGGTGCTGGTTGACGAACAGCACACGTCCTTCCGGGTCAAGGATCATGGCATGCAGCGCGACGCCATCCAGCGCCCGCCGGAAGCGACCTTCGGACGTCTGGAGCGCGGCGTTGGCCTCTAGCAAGGCTCGCTCGGCCGCCACCCGTTCGGTGTACAGGCCCAGGTACTTCGCCTCGCTGGCACGCAGGTCGACCAGCGCGCGCTCCCGCTCCAGTGCGTGCCGCACGGTGCGCTCCAGCATCGCCGGGCTGAGCATGCCCTTGTCGAGGTAGTCGGATGCGCCCGTGGCCATAGCCGCCAGATCGATGGTTCGGTCACCCTGGCCGGTGAGCAGCACGATGGGTGGCAGTCCGTCCATGCTGCGCACGGAGGCCAGCAGCTCCACTCCGGTCTTGGCGCCCAGGTGATAGTCCAGCAGGGCTGCGTCATACCGGCCTGTGGTCAGGCGCTCATAGCCAGCTTCGTAGGTGGGCGCCCAATCGACGGTCCATTCCGGTGCCGTCTCGGACAGGAGATCGCGCACGAGGATGCTCATGTCCTCGTCGTCATCGATGAGCAGCAGGCGCAGGTCGCTCATGCGGCGGCAGGGCTGCCGTCGGGCAGTTCCACGACCTCGAACCAGTATCGGCCGAGGTCGGTCATGACCGCGACGAGCGCCTGGAACGTGACCGGCTTCACGACATACGAGCTGACACCCAGGTCATAGGTGCGGTAGATGTCCTCCTCTGCCTTGGAGGTGGTGAGCACGACGATGGGGATCTGGCGCAATGCGGGGTCGGCCTTGATGACTGCGATCGCTTCGCGACCGTCCATGCGCGGCATGTTCAGGTCGACCAGGATGACCCCCGGCCGGGGACTGTCATTGCCCTCGTACGCGCCGCGATGCTGGAGGAACTCCAGCAGCTCGACACCGTCGTGCACGAAATGCACCGGGTTGAGCAGGCGACTCTCGGTCAGAGCCTCGACCGCCAGCTCGCGGTCATCCGGATCGTCGTCCGCGATGAGGATGGGCAGCGTCCCGCGAGTCGTCACGGCAGCCCGACGCTGGCCGTGGCGTGCATCGGCAGGCTGACCGTGAAGCGGGCGCCCTCACCCGGCGTCGCGTCGGCGCTGATGGTGCCCCCATGGCGTTCCACCACCCGGCGCGCGATGGCCAGGCCGATGCCCGTGCCGTCGTATTCCGATCGGCCGTGGAGCCGCTCGAAGGGCTCGAAGATGCGCCGGGCATAGATGGGATCGAACCCGATGCCGTTGTCGCCGACGACGATGGTCACGACGTCAGGCGTGACCGCTGGCAGCAGCTCGACAGTCACCCTGGGCGGCCGGTCGGTCGCCGCGAACTTCAGGGCGTTGCCCAGCAGGTTCTGGAGCAGCTGCCGCATCTGGAGCGGATCGGCCTCGATGGTCGGCAGTGGGCCGATGTCGAGCCGTCCGCCGCCCTCCTCCAGTCGAGCCTCGAGATCGGATGCGACCTCGGTCGCGACCCGCCCCAGGTCGACTCGTTCGAAGGGCAGGCCCCGGGTCGAGATGCGGGCGTAGATGAGCAGGTCATCGATGAGCCGCTGCATGCGCTCGGCGGACGCCTGCATCCGGTGGAGGTAGTCCAGGCCGCCGCCATCGAGCGCGTCGGCGAACCTGGCTTCCAGGCGGTCCCCGAACGTCCGGATCTTGCGCAGTGGCTCCTGGAGATCGTGGGCCGCGACCGAGGCGAAGATCTCCAGCTCCGTGTTGCTGCGGCGCAGTTCACCCAACGATGTCGACGCTGATGCATCGTCACGACGACGCGCCTCCATGTCCTCCACGTGGCACACCACCCCGATGGGTCGCCCATCCGGGCCGGGGATCGCGGACAACGACAGGCGCACCCAATGCCACGTCCCGGTCCTGGCCAACAGCTGTCGGTCCAGCTGGTAGGCGCCGGAGTGGCCGGAGACAAGGTCCGCGAGACGCACAGCGTCCTCGTCCCGGGTGGCCTGCACGATCAGCGCCTGGTACGAGGTCGCCCGCAGCTCGCGTACCGTGTAGCCGAGCAGGGTGCACAGCGCGGCATTCACGTGCAGCCATCGACCATCCGTCCCCAGTACCGCCATGCCCACGAGGGCATGCTGGAAGGCAGCCTCGATGAGGGCCGTGACGGGGAGCATGGGCGCCGTCTCGACGACAGGCTCGGGAGTGACCGCTATCGCGTCCACGTGATCCTCCTGCGTCTGGGCGTCAGAGCGGCAGGGCAGATCCGCGGGGCGAGCCGACAAGCGCTGGGGTGGGAAGACCATGAAAGGCTGCCAGCGAAGGTCGCCCCTGCATCATGAACACGATCGCGATGCGGTCAACAGGACCATCGGCGCCCGGGTGGCAGGCGGATGACCATTGGGTCAGGGTGGGTCGCCGTGGCTGTTGGGTAGGGTCTGGGTATGTCTCGCACGCTGTCGATGTCCGGGCGCACGCTCATCCTGTGCGGCGTCATCGCTGGCACGGCCATACTCGTGAATGGCCTCACGGTGGCGTACGCCGAGATGGAGCGCGCCACCGTGGTGCGTGATGGCCAGATGCTGGATGGCCTGCTGCGCCAGACGGGCGGTCTGGAGCGCGCCGTCGCGGATGAGGCGCTGGCCTTCGACGACTACCTGCTCCTGGGCTCGGCCGTGGACGTGGGCCGCTACCACGACGCTGCGGCGACCGAGCAGCAGCTGACGCTGGCGATGAGCGGCCAGGCCGACGACCTGCCGGGCGTCGGCGCCGCATTGGCGGCGGTTGCCGGCGCGACCGACGCATGGCGCGCCACGATCGTGACCCCGGCCCTCACATCACCGACGGCACGACAGGGTGCATCCGCGGCCGGTTCGGGTATGGCCGCGGCCATGATGCGCAACGTCGATCGAGCCCTGGCCGAGCTGGCTGGCCAGTTCGCCCTTGCGAAGGATGACCTACAGCGACAGGACGCCTGGATCACGACGACGCGCGTGGGGAGCGCCATCTTCCAGGTCATCACGGGCATGGTGGCCACCCTCGTCGCGCTGTTCTTCATCCGCCGCTTCGGCCGCTCCCTGGCGCGTGACGCACAGCGCGGGTCGGTCATCAGCCGATTCACCGAGTCCACGGCGTTCGCCCATGACGAAACGGTCATCGCGGCCTCCAACCTGGAGGCACTCGGCTTGCTGGCGCAGCCGGATGCGAGCGTGACCCACATCCTCAACCGGTCCCAGGACCGGGCCGTCCCGGAGGCGACCAGGGGCGACGCCATCGCCGAGATCCTGACCCTCAAGGCGCTCGGCAACTGTCCGGGCATCTTCCGCGGCAGCACGTACGTGACCGAGGACGCCAACTTGCCCCTGAGCGTCCGCTGCCCGGTGTATCCGGTCGAGACTGGCACGCTTGCCTGTGTGCCCCTCATCAGCGGTGAGTCGGTCGGGGCGGTCCACCTGTACTGGGCACGACCCTGCAGCCTGCCGCTGGAGATGGTGGCGGACGTCAACCGCATCGCCCAACACGCTGCCCTCGCCATCGGCAACCGGCGGCTCCTGGCCGCACTCCAGGGCCAGGCCAGCACCGACGCGCGCACCGGCCTGCCCAATAGCCGCGCCTTCGATGTGGTGCTCGAGGCCGAGTTGCAGAACCTGCATTCGGGCGGTTCGCTCGCGGTGCTGATGGTCGATGTCGATCACTTCAAGGACTTCAATGACCGTCATGGGCACCCCGCCGGCGATGAGGCCTTGCGGGTGTTCGCGGGCGTGCTCGGCTCGAGCGTGCGCGACAACGACGTCGCTGCCCGCTACGGCGGCGAGGAGTTCACGGTCCTGCTGCGCGGCCTGGACCTGGAGGGCGCCTTGGTCGTCGCGGAACGCATCCGCTCGCGCACGGAGTCGACGCTCATCGCACTCGGGCCGGGCATCACCGACCGCATCACGGTATCCATCGGAGTGGCCTGCGCGCCCCAGCACGGCATGGACCGGATAGCCCTGTTGCGAGCCGCGGACGAGGCGCTGTATACGGCCAAGGAGTCCGGCCGCAACCGGGTGGTGCATCTCGGGCAGGAATCGCTCCCGGTGCCCACCGTGCTACTCGCCGGGGCGGCAGCGTAGGCCCATCGACCCGTCCGACGATGCTGGCTACGGAGCGGTCGTGATGGACGCTCCCGTGGCGATCGCCGTGATCAGCTCCCGCGATCCCCCACTCTGGACCGAGAACGTGAAGCCATTCGGCGTGACGTGGAGGTCCCGCACGCCACCGGTCGGCGTGCCCGTGCGAAAGGGCATGAGCAAGGTCAGGAAGCGGACCTGCGTGCCGTTCTGGCGGTACTCCACCACCGGCGCCGCCTCGCGCTGCCCGTATGCGTGAGAGATCCAGCCCTGGATGGGATCGAGGGCGCCCGTGATGGTCCGGGTCCTGCCGCCGCTGATGAGCTGGCGGATGAGCACATTGCCGCGCGTCCTGCCGGTCCACGTCATGGCGCCTGTCGTGAAGGGGTCGGTATCCTCCGGCAGGTGCCACAGCTGTCGGTACATGCGGGCGGCCGCCGAGCTCATGGTGTCCTCCACCACGAGGTACCCCAGTCGGCGCGAGAAGACCACGCGCCGACGTATCGAAACACCCGGATACACGTTGACCTGGACGACGACCTCCAGAGAGCGCGTCGTCGTGGTCTTGCGGATCAGCTTCGAGGCGGTCCTGGGCCGGGAGGTCACGCCACCGGCCGTGACCGCGCTATGTGCCGCGCGCGACTTGAAGAAGGTCCGGAACGGCGTCTTGTTGTAGTCCCCGAAACCTGGGTCCACGATGAGTGGCGTACCCCAGGCGTACAGGGTCACGGCTCCGCCGTCGTCGTGGGCGTGGCCCAGGATGGTGCCGGGACCGAAGCGCAGCGAGAAGAACGCCTCATCGGCAAAGTCGCGCTGCGTGCCCCAGCCCGTGCGCCCGAACGCGTAGCCGGCACTGAACACCCGGACCGTCCTTGATGGCGGCGCGCCTTGCCGACCCTGGCTCGCGGCGTACTCCGAATCGGTGCCTCGGATGACGACGGCACGCGTCCGGGGGCTATCGCCGATCGTCTCGTAGTAGCCGTCAGGTCGGGTGGCCTGGGCCAGGAAGGTGGGCATCCGGTCGACCAGGTGGAACGCGTCGGGCTCGGGGTAGCCACACCACTCGAGGTGCTTGCGCGCGGCCTGGAACCGGAAGTAGGTGTATCGGTCATACCGCACGGCCTGTTCCGCCGACACGCCCTGCTCATCGATGCTGCGGGTGATGTAGTCGTCGATGCGGGCCGCGGCCAGCTGCTCCCAGTCCGTCCGACGGAGATAGCAGCCGATGTCCAGCAGGCCGATGTCCTGGTTGAGCGCGTGATTGCCGTTGACCTTGTAGAAGGATGGGTCGGCCAGCACTTCGCCGTGCTGGGTGATGGCGGCATCGAGCCAGTCGAGCGTCGGCATCAGCTGCGCCATGCAGACCATGGTCATGGCGCGCCAGGCGGTCGCGTGGTCACCCCACGAAAACTCGGATGCCGGGTCATCGAGAGGATTGCGTGCGATCCACGACTGGAGCAGCTGCAGCGCGCGATCCAGGTAGGCCTGGTCGCTGGATGCCTTCCACTGATACATGAGCGCCATCAGGTAACGCGTCATGTGCAGCTTCTCGACCCAGTTCCGGTCGGAGAATGGGTCCTCGGACCAGGTCAGCACATGCGGCAGGACAGCGACCCGGTGGTTGCCCAGGTGGTACCGATCCAGGAGGAGCTCGTCGGCGGTGTCCTTGATGCTCAGCGTCGAGTCCGTCTGGCAGACGCCTGCGGGCCCCGGCTCGGCGGCCGTCGGGCGTGCCAGGCTGCCGTTGCGGGCGAGGGCCGTGGGCACGGGCACCACGAACAGCACGGCCAGCGCGAGGGTGATGGCGGTCCGGACCGCCCGGCGACTACCCATCGACCTGGGCGGCCTGCGACCAGAGTGTGAGGAGCTGGAAGTCGTCGGCATGCAGCTCGCTCGCGAGCGCCATGTCCGCGCCGACAAGCGATCGCAGTCGACCTCGCTGGAGGGCCGCCAGATCCACCGGCAGCGTCGTCAGATGCTTCGCCATGGCCGAGAGCATACGACCCCGAGCCCGCCGATGGCCATCTGCGGCGGCCGCGGCCGCCTACATACCGTGACAGTCTGACCACGCGAGAGGTACCCGTGCAACTGACCGACGACCTCATGACGCTGCTCCGCCAGCCCAGCATCTGCTATCTGGCGACCACCATGCCCGACGGCTCACCCCAGATAACCCAGACCTGGGTCGACACTGACGGGGAGCACGTGATCATCAACACCGTCCAGGGCTACGTGAAGCTCCGCAACATCGAGCGCGACCCACACGTGGCGGTGGCCATCTCCGATCCGACCAACCCGACGGCCTACAAGCAGGTCCGGGGTCGGGTGGTGGAAGCAACCACGAATGGCGCGGCGGAGCACATCGAGATGCTCTCGCAGAAGTATCTGGGCCGGCCATACCCGTGGTTCGGCGGCCGCGACCAGGTCCGCGTCAAGCTCGTCATCGAGGCCCACAGCATCAGCGGCATGGGCTGATCGTCGCCACGCCTCGCTGGAAAGGGGCGCTCGTGCACCGCGAACCGGAGGCAGAGCGGCACGGCATGCCCTGATCGGGGTACGGTCAGGGTCATGCTTGTGCGCCCCAGGCGTCATCTGCGCGGTTGCCGGCAACGTGCCACTCGCGCGCTGAGACGTTTTCGCCCCGCCGAACCTCAGACTCTCTGATGGATGACCTCGGCCAGGCCCTGGCCCGGGGGGAAGAGGCCGCCTTCCAGCGCCTGGTGGATGAACAGAGTGACGCCGTGTTCCGCGTGTGCTACCGGGTGCTGGGTTCGATCGATGAAGCGCAGGACGCTGTCCAGGAGACTTTCGTGCTGGCCTATCGGGGCCTCCGTTCCTATCGAGGCGATGGCCCGCCGGGTGCGTGGCTGGCGCGTATCGCGATCCGCGAGTGCTGGCGACTCAGTCGCTCACAGCGTCGGCGCGTCTCGCTGACCCAGCCGCTGGACGATGTGGTCCAGTCGACCACCGTCGACCGGGCCGACGTGGCGCGGGAAGTCCTGAGCGCTGAGGAGAGCGCCGAGGTGCGCCGCGCGGTGCAGGCGCTGCCGGAGCCCTATCGCGAGGTTGTGGCGCTGCGCTTTCTGGGTGAGCGTTCCCTGGCGGACATCGCGGTCGTCACCGGCCGACCCGAGGCGACCGTCAAGACACAGTTGTATCGCGGGCTGGAACGGCTCCGCACGACGATGCGGGACGAGACCAGATGACTGTCCCGAACGACATCCCCGATCCCATGACCGATCCGGTGACGGGTCCTGTGGTCGACCGGCTGGAGCGCTTCCTGGCGGCGAACACCGTCCAGCCGCCCGAGGATCTCGCATCGCGGGTCCGGGAACGGCTCGCCCTGGAACCGCGGCCCTCACAGCCACGGCGACTGGCAGGGTTGGCGCGTCGGGATGCGGATGCCGCGTTCGGCCGCCGACCTGACAGCGCCCGGATGTGGCTCCGCGCGGCTGCGGTGATCGCCATCCTGGTGGTTGCTGGCGGTGTCGCGGGCATCGCTGGTGTCTGGTTGCTGGGTTCGATGACCGAGCGCGTGGGAGGGCCTACCACCTCACCGACGATGCCGGCCGTGTCACCGAGTCCGAGCGTCAGCCCAGATCCGAGTCCGAGTCAGGTCGTCGTTGTCCCGTCAGAGACCCCCAGCGCGGCCGCCGAGACGCCCGCTACCTCCATCGTCCGGACTACGACTCGCGGGGACGCGGCGCACGCCGACTGGGATCGGCCGCCACGCCGGACCATGCCGGACGCGACACACAGGGTGGTCAGCGTGGCCGCCGTGTCGTCTCCCGCCAGCACCGCCACGGCTCGCCCGCAGCCCACGCCCGAGCCGACGCCGGACCCGACCGCAGAGCCCACGCCCGAGCCGACGCCCGAGCCGACGCCGGTGCCAAGCGCGGAGCCCACGCCCGAGCCAAGCGCGGAGCCC
>JBBQNA010000069.1:0-14626 GCA_038329515.1 Candidatus Limnocylindrales bacterium
GGGAGAACCGCATCCGCCACTCGGGCGAGGCATACGACGCGATCGTCAATCACAGCAACCTGCAGACGGCCGGTCGCACCATCAGCACTTCGCTGACCGTGGTCTTCACGTTGCTGGCGCTGTTCCTGTTCGGCGGCGCCGCGGTCCACTCGTTCGTGCTGGCCCTGCTCATCGGCATCATCTCGGGGACCTACTCCTCGGTCTGCAACGCCTCGCCGCTGCTGGTCGACTGGCACCTCTGGGACGAGCGACGCCGCCGGCAGGAGCTGGCCAAGCAGGCCAAGCCGCAGGCACGGCTCGCCTGACAACGCGCGCGTGGGCAACGCGTACGTGAGCGATAAGGACGCCTCGGTAGCATCACCACCGATGGCGATGCTGGAGCCCCTCTACCACTGGTCGGTGCCGACCCCGTATCCGCTTTCCGATGCGGTCATCGCGGATGCCCGCGGGCGTGGGCTTTCGGCGAGACTGTTACGAGTGCTGTCCCGGCGCGGCCCGGTGGACGCCGCAGCGCTGGCAGCCCGCTTCGATGCCCCGGAGACTGCCCTCAATGACCCGCGGCTGCTGCCGGATGCCGAACGGGCGGTGGGGCGCGTGCAGGCAGCCGTGGCGGCAGGGGAGCGTGTCCTGGTCCTGGGCGACTTCGATGCCGATGGCCTGACAGGCCTGGCGATCTTGGTCCTGGCGCTCCGTCGCCTGGGCCTGGATGTGGAACCGTATGTCCCGGAGCGCACAGAGGAGGGCCACGGGCTATCGCAGGGTGCCGTCGAGCGGGCTGCGGCGACCGGCCGAACGCTTATCCTCACCGCGGACACCGGATCCACCAGCCACACCGAGATCGCGGCAGCCAGGCTGCTGGGCATCTCGGTCATCGTGACTGATCATCACCAGCTGCCCGGCGGGCCGCCGGATGCGGCGGCAGTGGTCAATCCACATCGGGCTGACAGCACGTATCCGGATCGACGGCTCTCGGGCGCCGGAGTCGCATTCAAGGTCGCCCAGCTGCTGCTCGCGGACACCCCGGACGGACCGGCGTATGCGCTCGGGCTTGCGGACCTTGCCGCCATCGGGTCGATCGCGGATGTGGTGCCCCTGGAGGGCGAGAACCGGGCGATCACCCGCATCGGCCTCGGCCTGCTGGCCGCTGGTGGTCGACCCGGACTTGCGGCGCTGCTCACCTCCGCAGGGGTGTCGCCCGAGCGCGTCAGCCCAGAGACGATCTCGTTCGCGCTCGCACCCCGCATCAACGCCCTGGGCCGAGTGGGTCACGCCCTGGATGCGGCGCTGCTCCTGCTGGAAGACGACCCGGAGCGTATCTCGGAGCTGGTGGCGCGCATGGAGGCGGCGAACCTGGAGCGCCGTGGTCTGATGACGGCGGCGCTGACAGAGGCGCGGGAGGCGCTCGGCGCCGATGACGGGGCACCCATCACCATCGTGGCGGGTCCCTGGGCACCGGGCGTGGTGGGACTGGTGGCCGGACGGCTGGCTGATCAGATGGGGCGGCCCGCGGTCGTGTTCTCGACCAATGTCGAGCCCTGGCGAGGTTCGGCGCGGAGCGCTGGCGGCTTCGACCTGGGCGCCGCATTCACGGCCAACGCCTCCCTCTTCGAACGATACGGCGGACACGCCGCCGCAGCCGGATGTCACCTGGATCCGGCGCGCTACGCCGAGTTCCGGATCGCGATGCTGGCGTGTTTTGGGGATGCTCCGGTGGCACGCGACCAGCGCCAGACCTTGGTCCTGGACCTCGTCACCAGCGCAGGTTCGGTGGATCACGTACTCTTGGCTGAGTTGATGCCTCTGGAGGGCGTGGGTGATGAGCCACCGCTGTTGGGCATCGCCGGGTTGTCCGTGGGTCGCTTGCGCAGCGCGAACGGGGGGCACACGCAGTTGACGCTGCGCAAAGGGGTGGAAGTGCTCGACGGCATCTGCTTCGGCCGCTCGGACCTCACGGGGATGCTCCGGGAAGGTGATGTCGTGGACGTCGCAGCTCGACTCACCAGCCGTCGATTCGGCGGCATGGAATCCCTGCAGCTGGAGGTTCGTGACGTGGCACCTGCCGGTCATCTCGCTGCCATGCGCGGCGCCGGGTCTGCCCAGACGACGGATCCGCTGATGATCCACGCCCCTGTCACCGGGTTGGCCTCGTGAGTGGGTCCGGTCAGGATCCCCGCGCACCGGGCGGCTGGCCGCAGGGCGGTGACCCGCGCTCGTCGCAGACACCCCCCGCTCCGGGTTGGCCTCCGCCTCCGCCGCAGTCGACCGGTGGCTGGCGCGATCCGCGCACCGGTCAGTGGGTCGGCGGCGAGACGACGGGCTCCTACGGCCCGCCCGGCAGTGGTGGATACCCGCAGTCCGGCACCGAGGCGTATCAGCGACCCGGCACCGGCAGCTATCAGCAGCCCGGCGCTGTGCCGCCGAGCGCCTGGCAGGACCCCGGCACCGGCCAATGGCAGGTGACGGGTACCGGGGCGTGGGGCGGCGGTGGCGTCCCGGGCGGACCGGTCCAGCCACACGGCGCACCGCCACCGCCACCCAGGCGCGGCGGGGCGCCGCTGTTCGCACCGCTCGTGGCGCTCCTCGGGCTCGTGCTCGTGGCGGGCGGCAGCGTGTTCGCGGCCAGCCGGCTCGACCTCGTCGGTGGCGGCACTGCCGCAGCCACGCCGACAGCCGAGACCACGCAGGATCCGGGCGAGTCGTACGACCCCAACGCCACCGAAACCCCTGGACCGCCGGCCACGCCGACGCCGCAGCCCACCGCGTTCGTGACGCCGCCGCCCAACGAACAGGCCACCGTGCCTGGCACCCTGCTGTACGTCCGCGATGGCAACATCTGGTCCGTCACCGGTACCGCGTCGACCCAGTTGACCGGCAAGGGGAGCGACTCGTCACCCACGTGGAGCGAGGACGGCCAGAGCATCTACTTCGTGCGCACTACCCTCCAGCGCGGCAAGACGCCGCCGTGGGGCAACAGCCGGACGCCGCCCTCTGTGACCCACTACGCCACGGACATCATGTCCATGACCGCCGACGGCGGCGCCGCCAAGCGGTTGTTCACCTCCATGTTCCGGAGCGGCCAGGGCTTTTGGTCAACGGTGGCCATCCAGCCCGATCTCAGCCCCGATGGCAAGACATTCGCGCTCGTGAGTGACTTCGGGGAGGTACCCACGTCGGACATCGACGCCACGCCGGTCATCCTCGCCACCATGAGTTCCAGTGGCAAGAACCTCAAGGACATGGGCATCCGCTACGAGGGTCAGGGCCTGTACACGCCGCTGGGCCACAACGACCCTGCGTGGAGCCCGGACGGCAAGTCCATCGCCTTCACGTACGACGACAAGGGCGGCGGCAAGGGTGCGGGGATCCCGCATATCGGCATCATCAAGGCGCCGTTCAAGAAGCGCGCACCGGAACTGTCTCCGAATGGCCGCGGCTACGCCAACCCGTCGTGGTCGCCGGACGGTCGCTACATCGCCGCGGAGCGGATGACCAACAACTCCCGGGATATCGTGGTCCTGGACCCGAACACCTGGGCAGAGGTCGCTCGCCTGACCACCGATGGCAAGAGCTTCGCGCCCGAGTGGTCACCCAGCGGCGACCAGATCGCGTTCCTCCATGTCGACGGCCTGGACGTCGACGCCCGGGTGATGACGCTCGACCTTGCGGGCAACCTGACCCTCACCGCGAACCAGGCGGTGACCGTGGACGGCAGCGTGGACCCCGAGTCGCCTCCGGCCTGGTTCATGCCCGCCGACCAGCGGGTGGCACTGCCCACGCCGACGCCGGGGCCCCTGGTCACCGATGCTCCGGCCACACCCGATGCGGCTGCCACCGATGGAGCCTCCGCCGCTCCGTGACCGCCGGTGTAGCCTCGGGTCAGATCCGGTATCTCGAGCGACTGGCACTCCGGATGACGAGCACAGGCACCTCGCTGTGCCTGGGCATCGACCCGGACCCCGATGGGCTGCCGGACGGGTTTCCGCGGACCGCGGACGGCGTGGCGAGGTTCAGCGAGTTGGTGCTGGACGCCGCCGGCCCGTTCGCTGCCGCGGTCAAGGTCAACGTCGCCTTCTTCGAGCGCTGGGGTAGCGACGGCGTCCGTGCCCTCGAGCGCCTGCGGAGTCGGATCCCGTCGGACCTGCCGTTCATCGCGGATGCCAAGCGCGGCGACATCGGCTCCACCGCGGTCCAGTACGCCATCGCGCTGTACGACGCACTCGGCGCGGACGCGGTCACTGCCAGCCCGTACCTGGGCTCGGAAGCGATCGCGCCGCTCCTCGACCGACCCGACCGGTTCGTCTACCTGCTGTGTCGGACCTCCAACCCCGGTGCGCTCGAGCTCCAGGGTCTGGTGGTGGCCGCCGACCCCGCATCCGGTGCCCCGGCCGAGCCACTCGCGCTCCGCGTGGCCCGGCTTGCGAATGGCTGGACGCGGCATCCAGGCACCGTGGGACTCGTCGTCGGCGCAACGGCACCCGAAGAGATGGCAGTGATCCGCGCCATCGCGCCGGGATTGCCGTTCCTGGTGCCTGGCGTGGGCACGCAGGGTGGCGATGCCGAGTCGACACTGCGCCATGGTCCAGCCGCCACCGGACCGGCCGCCGCGGCACCCGGCGGGGCCGTGCTGGTAAACGTCTCGCGGGGCATCGCAGGTGCCGCCAGGATGGCGCCAGACCCAGGGACGGCCATCGAGGTCGCGGCACGGACTTGGGCCGAGACGCTCATGGTGCTAGGATGACCCGGCCGTCGAGGGGCGGTCAGAATCGCAGCGGAGAACATCCATGGGACTCCCTAATATCGGACCCGTCGAGCTGATCATCGTCCTGGTCATCGCGCTGCTGGTCCTTGGGCCCGGCAAGCTGCCAGAGGTGGGTTCGGCGTTCGGCAAGACCATCCGCGAATTCAAGAAGGCATCGTCAGACATCACCGACAGCACCTCGCTGACGACCGCGCCGGCGCCCGCCGCACCTGCGACTGCTTCGACCGCAGTGGCCGCGCCCGCCCCGAACACGCTGACCCAGGCGACCGCGCCGAACACCCTGTCTGACAGCTCGGAGCCGGCCCTCAAGGGCACGCCCGCCGACCCTGCCTGAGCGGGTCGCTGCAGTATCGCGACGCCAGTGTGTCCGGTGACCATCGCCGGGCCGGCGTCGCCGAGTCCTGACGTCCATGGATGATGCCCTCGAGCCTGTGACCGGGACGGTCGAACGCGTCCCGCGTGATGCGGCTGTCGGTCAGGCGCTGCCATTGCCGCCTGCACCGGCTGCGACGCCACCCGTGGACGAGAGCGTCATGAGCCTCGTCGACCATCTTGGCGAACTCCGGAAGCGGCTGTTCATCAGCATCCTGGCCATCGTGGTCGGAGCCGCCATCGGCTGGTACCTGGCGCCCCAGATCATCATCCTGCTGGCACAGCCCGTCCCTGAGCCCACGGATGGCAGTTCGAAGCTCCAGTTCCTGACGGTCACCGGGCCGTTCCTCAACTACAGCAAGATCTCCATCGTGTTCGGCATCCTGCTTGGCCTGCCCGTGATCCTGTACCAGCTATGGGCGTTCGTGTCGCCGGGCCTGACCCCTCATGAGCGCAAGACCGCCCTGCCGTGGGTGCCGCTGGCCATCGTCTTCTTCGTGCTCGGCGTGACGGTCTCCTGGGTCACCTTGCCGTTCGCGCTCCAGTTCCTGACCGCGTGGGTCGTGCCTGGCGTGACCGAGTCAAGGCTGACTGGCGAGGCGTACTTCGGCTTCGTGACCACGATGTTCATCATCTTCGGTGCCGTGATGGAGTTCCCCATCGCGCTCGTGCTGCTCCACAAGCTGGGCATCCTGAGCATCGAGAAGCTCCAGTCGAGCAGGCGGATGGTCATCCTGGGCATCGTCATCTTTGCCGTCGTAGCGACGCCCGGTGGCGACCCCTTCAGCCCGGTCGTCATGGCTGGGGTGATGTACCTCCTGTTCGAGTTCACCATCTTCATGCTGCGACGCTCGGACAAGTCGCGACCGGTGCCCCAGGACGTTGGCTGATCAGGGTCCCGACCAGGGACCCGGCCCGACCGTCCTGCCCGCGGCGGGTCAGCACGTCGCGATCATCACGGGCCTCTCCGGTGCGGGCAAGACCGCGGCCAGCAAGATCTTCGAGGACCTCGGTTACACGGTCGTGGACAACGTGCCCTCTGACCTGCTCGCAGACCTCGCCGAGCTCGTCGCCAATGACCCCGAGCGGTATCGGCGGGTCGCGCTCGTGCTGGACATCCGCTCCGGCAACGCGCCGCTGGCGCTGGGGGCCGCACTGGGCGCCCTCCACGGACGCCAGATCACGCCCCAGATCTTCTTCCTGGAGTCGTCCGACGAGGCGCTCATCCGGCGCTTCAGCGAGACCCGGCACCGTCATCCGCTGGAGACCGACCACCGTGGCATCGCCACGGCCATCGAGCGTGAGCGCCAGATGCTGGATGAAGTACGCGGCATGGCCCAGGTCATCATCGATACCTCGGACATGTCGCATCGCCAGCTTCGGGAGCGCATCACCAACGCCCTGGAAACGTCACATGAGCCCGACCAGATCGCGCTCCAGATCATCTCCTTCGGTTTCAAGCACGGCGTGCCACTGGAGGCGGACCTCGTGTTCGATGTCCGGTTCATGGAAAACCCGTTCTACGTGCCGGAGCTCAAGGCCCTGACCGGGCTGGATGCGGCGGTCCAGCGGTTCGTCCTGGAGCAACCGGTGACGGATACGTTCCTGCAGTTCCTGCATGACTTCTACGCATTCGCCATCCCCGCCTACCAGGCGGAGGGCAAGACCCGGGTGACGACGGCGATCGGCTGCACCGGTGGCATCCATCGGTCGGTGGCCATCTCCGAGCGGGTCGCCGCGGACCTCCGGCAGCAGGCACTGGGACCCGTCCGGGTCTGGCATCGCGAGCTCGAACGGCGGTGAAGCGGCCGTACGAGTCGCGGATGTCGCGACTTCGACGCTGGCTGCGACCAGGTACCGGAGTGAGTGGCTGGCTCATCGTGGTGTTCCTGGGTGAGCTGTTGCTGGCGGTCGCCGGGGCGCTGGTCATCCGGCAGCTCTTCCGTGACGTGCCCGCGAACAGCCCGGCCGGTCAGGCGTTCAATCTCGCGAGCCTCCAGTTCCTACCCGACTGGCTGCGACCGCTCGTGGTGCTGGTCGTCGGTATCGCCATCTTCCTGTGGGGGCTCCGCCGACTTGTTGGCGTGCTCCTCGAGCCGTTCCCGGCGCATACCCAACCGCTCGTCGAGCTGGTGTACCAGAAGCGGTCCCTGGCTCGCGGACGCCGGATCGTGGCCATCGGTGGCGGCACTGGTCAGTCCACGCTGTTGCGCGGGCTGAAGCAGGCGACCAGCAACCTGACCGCGATCGTGACCGTTGCGGACGACGGCGGATCATCGGGCAAGCTGCGCCAGGAGCTGGGCATCGCGCCCGTGGGTGACATCCGCAACTGCATCACGGCGCTGGCGGATGCCGAGCCGACGATGACCAGATTGCTCCAGTACCGATTCCCGGCCGATTCACCCGATGCCGCCGGACTCAGCGGCCATGCCTTCGGCAACCTGCTCATCGCGGCCCTGTCGGATATCGCGGGCGATTTCGAGGAGGGCGTCCGGTTGTCCAACCGGGTGCTCGCAGTTCGCGGCCAGGTCGTGCCGGTAGCGCCGATCCCGCTGACACTCCATGCGGAGCTGGCGGATGGACGCGAGCTGGACGGGCAGTCACGGATCATGCGCTCCCGGGGTATCCGCCGGGTGTGGATCAGCCCTGCCGCCGTGGAAGCCAGCGTGGATGCCGTGGAGGCGATCCGTTCGGCGGAGCTCATCGTGCTGGGCCCCGGCAGCCTGTACACCAGCCTGTTGCCGAGCCTGCTGGTGCCCGGTATCCGGTCCGCCCTGGAGGCGACCAGCGGCGTTCGGGTCTTCGTGTGCAATGTGGCCACGCAGCCGGGTGAGACCGAGGGCTACACCCTGTCGGAGCACCTCGCCGCCATGCATGCCCACTCGGTCGGGTCACTGGTGGACGTCGTGCTCGCCAATGACAACCCGCACGCGCGACAGCCCGCAGACTACCCGGCCGCGCCGGTGCGCCTGGACATGCTCGCGGGCCACGGGTCGCCATTGCTGGTCACGGCGGACGTGGTGGACATGGAGAACGCCCACCGACACGACCCCCAGAAGCTGGCCGTCGCACTGCTGCGCATCCTGGATGAGCGCCAGGCGCAGCAGGTGCCCATGGCCGTGCGCACGGCCTGAACAGCGCTGACCCCGAGCCCCGCTGCCATGCCGGCCGCCACCAGCCGTCGCGAGGAACGACCCGACCGGGACCTGGTGGAGGCGCTGCGCGCCGAGCTCGCGGCTATCGAGCCGACACGCGCCTGCTGCCGGGCCGCCACCCGGGCCGGCCTGGGTGACGCTGCCGAGGGGCGTGCCCGTTCTCCGGTCGTGGCCCGCCTGGCCGTGCGTCTGGAGGACGCCGACCCGGCACGCTTCATGTGGGCGACGGCAGCCGATCATTGCCGCGTGTCGTGGCTGCGGGGCCGGTTCCTGTCGCGCGGCTCCCTGAGCCTGGCGGAAGGACACATGCACCTCGAGCTGGTCGTCGGCCCCGCCGATGCCGAGGAGCTCGTGGCCCGGGTCGCGGGCATCGGTGCCCCCGCCTCGTGGCGTATCCGGCGCGGCAGGGGGGTGGTCACCTGGAAGAGCATCGATGGGGTGCTGACGCTGTTGCGCCGGATGGGCGCGTCGGCAAGCGTCCTGGAACTGGAGTCGCGGCTCGTGACGCGGCAGCTCCACGGTCATCTCAACCGGGTGCTCAACGCCGAGGAAGCGAACCTGTCGAGGGCAGTGCGCGCGTCCTATCGCCAATCGGTAGCCATCGCGGCGCTCATGGACAACGGATCGCTATCGGAGCTATCCGTGGCCGACCAGCGGGTGGCGCGGGCTCGTATCGAGGCGCCCGAGGCCACCTTGGCAGAGCTCGCGGAGGATCTGGACATGACCCGGTCGCGTGTCCAGCGGGCACTCGGGCGGATCGAACGCCTCGCCCGCGACGAGGACCCCGCCAGACCCGGATAATGGCCCGATGCGTCCCATCATCGTTTGCGGTAACTGGAAGATGAACGGCCTGCCGAACGAGGCAGGTGCACTTGCGGCGGCGATCGCGGCCGCGACCGACGTCCCGGACGTCGTCCGGGTGCTGTGCCCGCCCTTCGTGTCGCTGGCCACCGTGCATAACGCGCTGGCAGGGACTGGCGTGGCGGTCGGTGCCCAGGACGCGCATCCCGAATCGGGTGGCGCCTATACCGGCGGCATCTCGGCACAGATGCTGGCCGGTCTCGCCGCGTGGTGCCTCGTGGGCCACTCGGAGCGTCGCCGGGACCAGGGCGAGACCGACGAGGTCATCGGCCGCAAGCTGGTGCGCTGTCTCGAGGCCGGGTTGCGACCCATCCTGTGCGTGGGGGAGCAGCTGGCGGAACGCGAGTCAGGGCAGGCAGAGGCGACCGTCCGGGCACAGCTGGAAGGATCCCTCGGTGTCCTGCTGCGCAACGGGCCGATACCCGCGGACCTGGTCGTGGCCTATGAGCCAGTGTGGGCGATCGGGACCGGACTGACGGCACGCGGCGCGGACGCCGCTGCGATGGCGGACACCATCCGCGCGACAGCTGCCGCGCTCGGTGCGCCCGATGCCGGTACCGGGATGCCGGTGCTGTATGGCGGCAGCGTCACGAGCGGCTCCATCAGCGAGTTCCTGGCCGAGCCCGCCATCGACGGCGCCCTCGTCGGTGGTGCGAGCCTGAAGGTGGACGAGATGGCGGGCATCGTGGCGCGTGCCGCCCTGACCGCCGAGGCCCGACGCACTGCCGCATCGAAGCAGGACCCGGGCGCCGCCGGATGACCGGGGCAGGGGAGTCCCAGCGGCCACGCCCTGTCGTGCTGCTGGTCATCGACGGCTTTGGCATCGGGTCCGATGCATCGGTCGATGCGATCGCGGCCGCCCGGATGCCCGAGTGGCGTCGACTGCTCGCCGACTGGCCACACTCCCGGCTGGATGCGTCGGGACCGGCCGTGGGCCTGCCGGTCGGCCAGATGGGCAACAGTGAGGTGGGGCACCTCAATATCGGTGCCGGGCGACCCGTGCTCCAGGACCTGCCGCGCATCGATGCCGGCATCGCCGATGGCTCCTTCTTCACGAATGCGGCACTCGTGGCTGCGGTCAGGACCGCTGCCCAGACGGGCAGGCGGCTCCACCTCGTCAGCCTTATCGGACCCGGGGGCGTCCACGCCAATGACCGGCATCTCGTGGCCATCGCGGAGCTCGCGCGCCTCGAAGGTGTCCAGGACCTCGTCATCCATGCGCTGCTGGATGGTCGGGATACCCCGCCACGATCGGCGGGCCCGTTCCTGGTCGACCTCGAGGCCCGGCTCGCTGTCGCGCATCCGGGAGCCCGGATCGCCACGGCCAGCGGCCGCTACTACGGCATGGACCGCGATCAGCGCTGGGAGCGCGTCGAGGTGTTCTATCGGGCGATGGTCCACGGCGAGGGCATCTTTGCCACTACGGCGGCCGAGGCGCTCGGGGGGGCATACGCCCGTGGCGAGAACGACGAGTTCACCACGCCCACCGTCTGCGGCGATCCGGCACCCGTCAACGACGGCGACGTGGTCATCCACTGCAACTTCCGCGCCGACCGCGCCCGGGAGCTGATCCATACCCTCGTCGATGGAGACGAGTTCGCCGGCTTCGAGCGTGGCGGCTGGCCACGTGGGCTGCATGTCGTGACGCTCAGCGAATACGAGTCGGGCATGCCCGTCTCGGTCGCCTTCCCCCCGTTCGTGGTCACCAGCCTCGCCGAGATGGTGTCCAGGGCGGGCTGGCGCCAGACCCACATCGCCGAGACGGAGAAGTACGCCCACGTGACGTACTTCCTGAACGGTGGCGTGGAGGAGGCGTGGCCAGGCGAGGACCGGCTGCTCATCCCGAGTCCGCGTGTCGCGACCTATGACCTGGCGCCGGCCATGAGCGCCGTGGCCATCGCGGATGGCGTCGTGGCGGCCATCGGGTCAGGTGGGTACGACCTCATCGTGGCCAACTTCGCGAACCCCGACATGGTCGGCCACACGGGCGTCTGGGAGGCGACCATCGCGGCCTGCGAGGTGCTCGACGAGTGCATCGGGCGGGTCGCGTCGGAGGTGCTCGGGTCGGATGCGGCGTCCGTCGCCGCGGGTGGGCCGGGTGCGTTGCTGGCCATCACCGCGGACCATGGCAACGCGGACGTCATGCGTGACGCGACCGGTGCCACGGTCACGTCCCACTCGCTGAGCCCGGTGCCGTTGCTCCTGGCTGGCTCGGCTACGCGGGGCATCACCCTGCGAGACGGTGTCCTTGCCGACGTCACGCCCACACTGCTGAGCTTCCTGGGCCTGCCACTTGCCGAGGGCATGACCGGGCTGTCGGTGGTCACCCCCGCTGCGGCCGGCTAGCGGGCCCGGACGAGCACGGGTCCCGCGTCGGGCGCGTGCTATCCTTTCGGGCGTCTGAACGAACCACGTTTCGGGCGTCTGAACGAACCACGTTGGAGTCACTGACCCTGTGAACCCGCTCCTGGCCATCGCCCAGATCCTCGTTTCGATCGGTCTCATCGCGGCCGTGCTGCTCCAGGCCCGTGGCGGCGGACTGGGTGCCACCTTCGGTGGTGATTCTTCCGCCTACCGCAGCCGACGTGGCGTCGAGAAGACGCTGTTCCAGTTCACCCTCGTGATGGCCACGCTGTTCGTCATGGTGTCCATGGTGTCGTTCCTGACGGCCCCCGCCGTCTCGTAGGGTCGACGGCCGGCCCGGACGGGTCGTGCTATCATCGGCCCTCGTTCCGGGGTCCGAGATCCCGTAGCTCGCTGCGCCGAGGTGGCGGAATAGGTAGACGCGCCAGGTTCAGGACCTGGTGGCCGCAAGGTCGTGTGGGTTCAAGTCCCTCCCTCGGTACCATCCCTCATCAGTGAGCAGAATCGCGAGCGAGCCTCCTGCCCAGGTGGCGGAATTGGTATACGCGTACGTTTGAGGGGCGTATGAGGCAACTCATCCGGGTTCAAGTCCCGGCCTGGGCACCACGCTTCTGACGCACGCGTTCACGGCGGCCGACAAACGGCCGCCGTCGTCGTACCCGGACAATGACGAGTCCGGGCGTACCATGCCCCGGGGCGGTTAGCTCAGTCTGGTCAGAGCGCCTCGCTTACACCGAGGATGTCGGGGGTTCGAGTCCCTCACCGCCCACCATTCGCCGAGTGCGACGTCGCAGCCCGGCCGTCCGTCCATTCGTCACCTGCGACCCCGGCCGCCGCGGCGCCTGTGCACCGGGTGATCGATACGTCGCTTGGGGGCGTCGGCGACCCGTCCCCAGCCGTGGCACCGGTCACCCCGTGCACATATGACCGCTCAGATCCGTATCCCAAGCCCGTGCGAGCGCCTCGACCGTCGCACCGGTCACCCTGTGCACGCAAGACCGCTGAGATCCGGGTCCCGAGCCCGTGCGAGCGCCTCGACCGTCGCACCGGTCACCCCGCGCACGCCCGACGGGCGAGATCCGGCCGGCACTCGTCACGAACCCCGCCACTCAACGGCAGTCGAGCAGTGACGCACTGCTAGACTGCATCGGCTGCCCGGACGGACATGGGCACCACCATCCCAGGAGGTGTCGGTGAGTATCGAGCTGATCATCCTGATCGTCGTGGTCGTCGTGATCGTCGGCGGTTTCATCCTGCTGTTCAACGCACTACAGCAGAAGCGCCTTCGTGTCGACGAAGCGTGGTCCCAGATCGAGGTCCAGCTCAAGCGTCGCTGGGACCTCATCCCGAACCTGGTGAATGCGGTCCAGGGCTACATGGGCTTCGAGCAGCGGGTGCTGACCGATGTCACGAATGCCCGGGCAGCCGCGGTCGCCGCCGGTGGCCAGGGTCCCGCCCAGTCGGCGAGCGCCGAGAACGCGCTGACCGGCACCCTCCGGTCGTTGTTTGCGGTCGTCGAGAATTATCCGGACCTCAAGGCAAGCGTGAACGTGCTCCAGCTGCAGGAGCAGTTGACCACGACCGAGAACCAGATCAGCTTCGCGCGCCAGCACTACAACGCCACCGTCCTGGACTACAACACCACCCTCGTGACCATCCCCAGCAACTTCATCGCGGGACCCCTTGGGTTCACCAAGCGTGAGTTCTTCGAGGCTGAGCCGGAAGCACAGCAGGTGCCCACGGTCAACCTCGGCTTCACGCCCCAGGGAGATGTGCCCGCTGTCCCGTCTATCACGACCCTTGCGCCGCCGCCGGCACCGGTCGTGCCCCCGGTGGCACCGCCGCCGCCCGGGACCCCGCCCCAGGCCTAGTCAGCGTGTCCCTGGCAGGACCTGACCGATGACGGTCGCGCGTCAGTCGTTCTATCAGCAGATCGCCCAGAACAAGCGGCGGTCCTGGTTGCTCATGTTCGCGCTGGGCGCCATCCTGGTGCTGTTGGGCGCCGTCATCGGTTATGCCGTCACCGGTTCCACGACGGGCGCTGGCGCGGCCGTGGTCGGGGCGCTCGTCCTGGCGATACTCTTGAGCGCCGGGGCGTGGTTCGGGGGTGACAGCCTGGTCCTCGCTGCATCCCAGGCGAAGCAGGTCGGACCGGCGGACGCGCCGCAGTTGATCAATGTGGTCCAGGAGCTGTCGCTGGCCGCCGGCGTGCCCATGCCCCGCGTGTTCATCATCGATGACAGCGCTCCCAATGCCTTCGCCACGGGTCGCGATCCGGCGCACGCGAGCGTGGCGGTCACGACCGGCCTCCTGGACAAGCTTGACCGAGAGGAGTTGCAGGGCGTCCTGGGCCACGAGATGTCCCACGTTCGCAACTACGACATCCGGTTCGCACTGCTGGTGGGTGTCCTGGTGGGCAGCATCGCGCTGCTGGCGGATATGTTCCTGCGCGTTTCATTCTGGAGCAACGTCGGTGGTCGGCGATCGCGCAACGACTCGGGTGGCGGCCTCCAGGCGATCCTGATGGTCGTCGCGCTCGTCCTGGCCATCGTGGCACCGTTCTTCGCCCGGTTGGTCCAGATGTCGGTCAGCCGCCAGCGTGAGTATCTCGCGGACGCCTCGAGCGTCGAGTTGACACGCAACCCCATCGGGCTGCAGCGGGCGCTGGCCGCCATCTCTGCGGATACCGAGCCGCTGGAGGTCGCCAATCGAGCGACCCAGCACCTCTACATCGTCAACCCCATCAAGAAGCTGGACGACCGTTCCGGCAGCCTATTCTCGACGCACCCGCCCATCCGGGACCGTATCGACCGCCTCCGGGCACTCAGCGGCGAGCCGCCCCTGGACCCGGCTTCTGCCCAGGGTCTGGCCGGGCTGGACTGACTTCGTCCAGATGTGGTTGAATAGCCGCCGCCGCACCTGCGGGCCGAGATAGCTCAGTCGGTAGAGCACGCGACTGAAAATCGCGGTGTCGCCAGTTCGAATCTGGCTCTCGGCACCACTCTCTCGGTCGGGGACGGCTGGACTTTACAGGCGGAAGTGGCTCAGTTGGTAGAGCATCACCTTGCCAAGGTGAGGGTCGCGGGTTCGAGTCCCGTCTTCCGCTCCATTCCTT
>JBBQNA010000070.1:0-14438 GCA_038329515.1 Candidatus Limnocylindrales bacterium
CGAGGTAGCCGTTGATGGTGTCGTCGATGAGTCGGAAGAGGCCGCTCTCGGAATCCTGGGCTAGCCGACGCTCGGTGCCCTGGGAGTCGAGGTCGATCTCCACGCCTGCCCGTCGGCCGCGGTCGGCGGCGGTGCGGCGGAGCGTGGGGACCAGCCCCAAGTCGTCGAGGACCATCGGCCGCACGTCGAAGATGAACTCCTTGGTCGCATCCAGGGCGTGCTCGACCATGGCTCGCAGCTGGCCCAGCTCGCCCTGGGTCCGGCCGTCGCCGCGACTCGCCAACCGGAGCACGATCTCCGCCTGGAGCGCGATATTGGCGAGGCTCTGGGCCGGGCCGTCGTGCATCTGGCGCGCGATCTCGCGCCGCAGCTCCTCCTGGGCGCGCAGCAGGACGCTGGGATCGGTGGCGTCACTGATAGGTGGGGCGGCCCGGATGACGAGGGCCTGGGCCAGCGAGCGGGGCGCGGCGGCGGTGCCGGTCGCGCTGGTACTCGCGCGGATGGTGCCCAGGTCGGCGTCCAGCTGCGTCAGCCGGTCGCGATACCGGACGAGCGTCCGGTGCTTGCCTTCCAGGAGCTGCTGCTGCGCCTCGAAGAGGGTGGCGCGGCGGCTCTGTGTCAGCAACAGCTGGCGGGCTTCCTTGAGCTCGTTCGGATCCGCCCGGGGATCCCGCTCCAGGGTCGCGACCCGTTCCTCGCCGCGTGCCCGTCGCTCTTCGTGGCGACTTGCTTCGGCGGCGGCCTGGTGGGCCAGGAGGTCGATCTCGTCGACCTCTCGACCCAGCTCGACGAGATCGTCGTCGATGCCTGTCCGGATGGCCTCGATGGCCGCCAATGTGGCTCGGTCAGCGTCCACCGGGCGCATGGGCGCACTCGTCGCCGGCTCGGCGAGCGGAGCATCCGGGGCTCGCTCGACAGCAAGGGGCCACGCCGTGCCGGGTTCCTGCGCGTCCGTGGTCAATCCTCGGGGATCCTGATCCAGCCCTGCTTCATGGCGTAGACGACCGCCTGGGTGCGATCATTCACCGACAGCTTGCGCAGGATCGAGCTCATGTGGTTCTTGACGGTCTGTTCGCTGATGGACAGGGCATATGCGACCTGCTTGTTGGTCATGCCCTTGGCGATGTTGTCCAGGATCTCCACCTCACGCGGCGAGAGCGGCGCAAAGATGGGCGCCGCCTCCTGGCCGTACACGGCCAGCTCCCGGAACTCCTTGAGCACCCGGCTCGCCACGGCAGGGCGGGCGAACACCTTGTCGTTGATGAGATACTCGCCGTTGTTGACGCGGCGGATGATGGCCACCAGGTCATCGGGGCCGATGTCCTTGAGGATGAATGCCGCGGCGCCCGCCTTGATGGCATCGAACAGCAGATCCTCGTCCTCGGCGACCGCAAGGGTGATGATGCCCGCGCTGGGCACCTCCCGCTTGATGCGCTGGGTCGTCTCGATGCCGCCCGGAGCCGCGATGGACAGGTCCAGCAGGACGATGTCCGGGTCGAACTGCTCGGCCGCCTCGAACGCCGACCGCGGATCGTCGGCCTCGCCGACGATGTCGAAGTCCTGCTCCTGCTCCAGGATCTGGCGCATGCCCAGGCGGAACAGGGCGTGATCATCGACCAGGAGGATCCTGACCCGCTGATCGGGATTGCGCCGGTCTGGCCCGCCGCGCCTCCGCTCCGAACCCGTGTAGCCCATCACCATGACGTCCGACTCCTCTCGCGTGGGTCGAGCTTCAAGCGGACAGTGGTGCCCGCTGCTGCCTCGGATACGATCTCCAGCCAGCCGCCCACGTGTTGGGCGCGTTCGCGCATGAAACGCAGGCCAAAGTGGCGTCGCCCGGCCTGCTCGGCGACCTCGTCCATCGAGAACCCCCGGCCATCATCGTGGACCTCCAGGACCCACAGATCGTGGCCATTGGTCTCGGTATGTGGCTCCAGGCGTGTGGTCAGGCGCACCCGCGCAGCGCCCGAGTGCTTACGCGCATTGCGTACCGCTTCAAGGGCGATTCGCAGGACCGCCGTGCGGGCGGGCACGTCGAGCAGGCTCTCGGGAGCGCTCAGTTCCACGTCGACGCCGATACCCGTCTCTGTGCGCAGCTCGTTGGCCGCGTCCAGGAGCATCGAATCCAGGTCGCCGGAAACATCCAGTGACGGTCGGAGCTGGCGCATGAAGTCCCGCAGCCGCTCACTCTCGCGTTCCAGGACCGCACCCAGCTTCGCCAACTCTGCCGTGGCGACTGCCGGATCGGATCGCAGCGCCCGTTCGATGATGTGCACCTGGAACACGGTATTGGCAAGGGTCTGGGCAGGACCATCGTGCAGCTCCTCTGCGAGTCGCATCCGTTCCTGCTCCTGGGCCTCGAGCACGATGCGAGCTTCGACGAGGTTCGCGGGTCGCTCGATCTGGCGCTCGTCTGCGGTGGCCCGGCCACTCTCGGACCACTCACCCTCGTGACCGCGCTCCAGGAAGCGCCAACCGTCCTCAAGGTCCAGCGTGATGAGCTCCAGGCGACCCAGCAGCTGTCCCGCCCGCGCCGCATCCATCGCGAGCTGGTCTCGGCCGGCCTCCGGGAGATCACCGAGCCGACCGTCCTGGGCGCGTCGGACGTCCTGCATCTGGGCGGCATGCAGCTCGCGCAGCCGTCCCGTGAGCACGCGCAAACGGTTGGCACCCTGGGAGAGGGCCTGCTGGGCCTCCGTGTACAGGGCGTCAACGTCGGCGCGGCGGTCACCCCGGATGCCGGTCTCCATCGTGGGCGGAGTATAGGGGCTGTGGTCCCCGCTCCGGCCGAGCTCACTCACGGCGCCACGCAGCTGGCGTCGATCTGGAACAGCCATGCCGGGTCGTCAGCGAGTCCGATCTGTTGCGGGTCGTCTGCGAGGCAGGTCTCCGGGAGGCCGGTCAGGAGCACATCGGGATAGTCACCCCGGTCATCGAACAGGATGAGCGTCCGGACGCCCGTCTCGCGGGCGACCTCCGCGAGCGTCCAGGGTGGGTCGTCGGGGAGCACCAGCACGGGCCGGTCGAGCGACCAGGCGAGGGACATCGGGTGGTCGCTCATGAGGGGCAGGGTGGTGTCCGCGCCAGCGGCGATGAGGGCGGCACGGACGGCCCCGAGCCGCCGCTCGAAGGTGCTGGCGCTATTGGCGACCGAAGCGAGCTGGACCAGCGCCATGGGCACGGCGAGGGCGACCAACGCCGCGGGACCGACGATGACATTGATCCGATCCCAGCCGCGGGCCCCCGAGATGTGGGCCATGAGCGCGTCGACACCCAGCACGGCGGCCACGATGAGGCCCACCAGCAGCGGCCCGCTGGCGTGCGCGAACGTGCCCCAGAGGGTGGCCACCGGAAACAGCAGGGCCGTGGCCACGAAGGTGAGCGCGCCACTCAGCAGGAGCACCACGAGGGCTGTCGGCCGTCGGAGGGATGGCCGTCCACGGAGTCCGAGGACGGCGAGCATGCCCGCGACGCCGATGGGGAACGCGCCCAGGAGCAGCAGGTCGATGAGCTGCGTACCGGCGGCACGCACGGGCGCCCACAGGATGTCACCGACACCCTGGGCGAGCCACGCGGACAGCGTCGGCGAGTCATGGATGGAGAAGATCTGCTCATTCCGCAGCAGGAACAGGTTATCCACCGCCTGTCCCGTGGCCGCGCCGCTGAAGGTCGCCTGTTGCCGGATGAGCCACGGCAGCACGACCACGAGACCGCCCACGAACACGGGTCCCAGGAGTGCTGCCGCACCCCGCATTCGGGTGCCAGGCAGCAGGCGTCGGAGGGTGGGGAGGGCGAGGACCAGGAGCGTGATGCCGATCCAGACGACCTCCTGGCGCGCGAGGTAGGTCAGGCCCAGGCTCAGGCCGAGGACCAGACCAGGGAGCCACCGGCGTTGGGTGTCTCCTCTTGCGCGAGGTCGCAGCAGGTAGGCCACGAGCAGCGCATCCAGGGTCCCGAGGACCGCGAACGGGATGGTCGAGTCGGGTGCCACCGTAGCCACCAGCCAGGGTCCCAGGACCGCTGCCAGGAGCCCGGCGGTCACTGCGATGGAGCGCGAGCGTCGAGCGTCGAGGCCATCGGCGCGGGTCGCCTCGCGCGCCACGGCCCAGGTCAGGGGCGCCAGACACGCACCCAGTAGGGCACCGCCCAGCTGACCCACCTGGTGGGCGGTGCCCGCGATGGCCATGGGCACAGCCGCGACGAGGCTCGCGAGTGGCAGCCACAGGTCGAAGGCCGGACGGGGCAGTGTCAGCGGCGGCGTGGCGTAGCTCCAGAGCACATCCGTGGTCAGGCCGTGGCCCTGGACCAGGTTCCGGGCCACATCCAGGTAATACAGACTGCCTTCCGTGGGCGGGAAGCTGACCCAGCCGATGGCCACGATGCGGACCACGAAGGCGATGCCGAACAGCAGCAGTGGCGCGACCAGGGACGACGCGCGGCTCACTGGCCGCGTGGGACCGCTCACGGCGTGCACCGCGTGTCGTCCGGTGTCAGGCAGACTGCGTACAGCGCGGCCGCGGACTTGCTGGTCTCGGTCTGGCCGGGCACGGTGACGATGGGTGCCGATAGCCAGCCAGGACGCGTGGTGCCATCCAGGACCGGCGCCAGCGCCCTGGTCAGGAAGGCTCGCTCTAGGACGAGCCAGCGGATGTCATACCGGCGCAGGACGTCCTCCACGACCGGCAGCGGATCCTCGGGTGTGACGACCCCGCCATGACCCGTGAGGTATCGGAAGCCGCCGGCATCGGGGGTCATCACCCGATCGGTGACGGGCACGGCACGGAGTGGCGCAGACACCGCCACCGCCACGTCCTGGGCACGCTGCCAGGTGCGGGCAGTCAGGACGGATCCGACGACCGCGACGATGACCACCGCGCCCACGGCCATGAGCGTGTAGACCTTGGTCGCCTGGCCGGCGTCCCACCTCGGCCGGCGCCGACCGACCGCGCCCACCACGCCCGCGATACCCAGCAGGGTGAGGATGTAGGCATACGGGATGAGCGCCACCGCCGAGTGCAGGAACGTGCCGTTGGGTACGTGGACCGCGAACAGCAGGCCGCTGGACAGGAACAGCACCGCGGCGTAGATGATCCAGGGCCGGAAGGCCAGGTCGTGGCGCTTCCACCACATGCCGAGGACCAGGAACGGCGCCAGGAAGATGAGCAGTGGCTGGGTCGCGAAGAGGCCCAGCGCGTTGACCAGGCCCAGGACACGACTCGTGATGAGTGGCCCGATGCCCTGTGCCAGGAACGTCGACAGGTTAGCCGGGGTACTGACGCTGTACAGCTCCTCGTACTTGGTGATCCACAGGATCCGGCCGGAGGCGGCGGAGGGTGAGATCGACCCGAACACGTCCAGCTGACGTGCGATCCAGGGTGATGCCAGCAGCACGAAGCCACCCGCGCACAGGAGTGCCGCCGGCCAGCCGATCCGCGACGCACGTGGCGTCCGGATGAGGTCAGCCAGGAAGGCCAGCGCGAACGGGATGCCAAGCAGCACGCCGTCATTGCGCGACAGGAAGGCAAGGCCCACCAATATGCCGCCGAGCGCGAAGGCCCGTCGGTCGCCGCGCAGGCCCCTGGCGCAGGCCCACAACGAGAGCGTGCCCAGGAGCATGAACAGGCCGAAGTTGTCGGGCTGGGCCAGGAACGGGTCCACGAGTGCCGGCATCGCGACCATCAGGCCGGCCGCCGCTGCCTGCCAGTCGGCGAGGCCCGCGTCGCGTGCGACCCAGTAGGTGACCGGTGCCACAGCCGCGCTGGCCAGCCAGAACGGCAGCGCCGACGCGAGCGCCGTGGGTCCCAGGAGCCAGATGAAGGGCACCTGGACCAGGGACGCGAGGGGCATCCAGTGGGCGTTGGAGGGGATGGGCAGGACGCCGGCTGCCGGCAGCACACCGCCCGTCTCCACGAAGTTCCAGATGAAGTCGATGGTCAGGCCGTGACCGCCCGCGAGCTCGCGGGCGACGTTCACGTAGTAGAACGAATCGGGATACGCGGGATCCAGGAACAGCGCACCGGAGAACAGCCGGGCGCCGAGTGCCACCAGGAAGAGTGTCAGCGGGATGACCATGCCGGTGCACCATAGCAACGGGTAGGACCCTGCCTGCCCGGTACGGATGGGCTATGCGGTCAGGGTCGCGGGGGTACCTGGGGTGAGGTTTGGTGTGGTCGCCGCCTCGGCCGCGGCCGCCTGTCGTCCCATGCGCCGGATGGGGATGATGGCCAGCAGCATCACGCTGCTGTACCACCACAGGGCGGGGATGGCGAGGTACGCGGCGACCGCAACGGTCCAGGGTCGGTTGGTGCGCGCACCCCAGACGACGACCAGCAGCGAGATGGGCAGCCGGATGGTCAGCGGGATGGGTATCGCCTTGGCTGCCGCGGGCTTGGCCGACTCGGCGATGAGCAGCTCGATCCACTCGCGCCACATCCAGGGCGCGAATACGAACGAGACCGCGGCGACGGCTGCGGTGGCGCCAAGCGCGATGGCCAGCATCCGCCACTCCCGCCGGACCGCGAACCAGACGAGGCCGATGCCGGGCGTGACCTTGGTCAGCAGCACGAATCCCCATGTCCAGGGATAGCGGAAGCCAAGCGCGATGGCGGCCGCCAGCAGCAGGTGGATATTGCCGTTGATGAGCTCCAGGATCGCAGCCGGGAACAGGCCCAGGAGCACGAGCGCGTGGCGCTGCGTCATCCAGGCATAGGCCACGATGAGCAGGCCGGTCCAGCCGACCAGGAACACGGGCCACGGCAATGGACCAAGGATGCCGAAGACCTGGGCCAGCGGCGGTCCATACAGGAACGCGCCGTAGGAGCCGACGGTCTGGGAGTACGGATCGACCTGGTCCACCGACCAGTAGGCCCAGGCATCCAGACCCCAGCCCTCGCCGCCCTGGAACGCCAGGATGACTGCTGCCACGAGCAGCGACTCGACGGTTGCGGCGAACCACAGCAGGCGTCGCTGCTCCCGGGTGAGGCTCTTGCCCCTCAGGCGCACGAAGGGCAGGCGTGCCCAGCGCGAGTCATGGAGCAGGGTACCGGCACCGGGGTCGTGCACGGCTATGGTCTTGGTCACCAGCGCAGGATGGCGCACCAGCGCACCAGATTCGGTCCATCGTTGGTACCACTGGGTACCGCTGACCGCCGCCCGACCACTGCTACCCTCGCGCTACATGGCAGGCAAGGTCACGGACGGGATGAGCGCGGCCCCCGTGCGCATCCCGGGCGCTCGCACGCTGGGCTCTGCCCGTTTCCGGATGCTCATAGCGTCCGTCGTGGTCGGCATCGTGGGGGTGCTGCTCGCCCTGTTGCTGCTGGCGCGCGCGGGCTCGCCGACCGGCCAGTTCGGCATCGACGCCACGGACTACCTCACCGCCGCCGAGCGCATCTCCGTGGGCGCGTCCCCGTACGCCGCCGAGATGCTCGGGGGACCTGTGGACGCTCAGGGCACCGATCGCTACCGCTACCCGCCGACCCTCGCACAGCTGTTGGTACCGCTGGTCGCCCTCGACCATGGCAACGCCCTCTGGCTGCTCATGTGGCTCCAACTGCTGGCTATCGCGACCGCGATCGGTCTCGCCTTGCGCATGAGCGGCCAGCTGCGACCGGAGCCGGCGCTCTGGGCTGCGGCGGCCACGGTGCTGTTCCTGCCCGTGTTCGACAGCCTCTGGAAGGGCAATGTCTCGGGGTTCCTGGCACTGCTCGTCGTCCTGGCCGCCCGCGGCGGAGCGACCGGCGGCGTCGCGGTCGGATGGGCGACGCTGCTGAAGATCGCGCCGGTCACCTTCGTGCCGCCCTGGCTCGCTCTGGACCGCCGGTCGCGTTGGGGGATGGTGCTGGTGACCCTGGGCACGGTCGCCGTGAGCGCCCTCCTCGCACCGACTGCCTGGCGCGACTACCTGTCCGTGCTACCGAACCTGGTAGCCGGGAGCGCGGATCACGCCACGAACGTCGCGCCGTGGGCGATGGTGGCTCGATCGGGTGCGCCGGCGCCGGTCGGGGACATCGTCCGAGTCATCAGTCTCGCGGCTGCCGTGGCCGCCACCGTGGCCTCGGTCGTGGTCATCCGCCGCCCCGGTGGGCTGCCCGCGGCGGCCACGCTCGCGACCGCCGCGATGCTGTTGCTGCCCGCGGCGCTCTGGTACCACTATCTCGTGGTGTTGCTGCCACTCGCGATCCTTGCCTGGCCGACGGCCACCCGCTCCGAGCGGGTCGCGCTGGTCACGTCAGGAGCGTTCGTCACGGCCGGCGTCGCCGTGCTGCCGCTCGCGACGATCGGCGGGACAGCCCTGCTCCTCATCACCCTTCGGGCCCAGTCGAGGCGCATCCCCGTCGGGCCCTGAGGGCGGGGCTTCGCCAGCTCGGGTCTCAGCGCGAGGGCCACGACCCCCACGAGCAATGACAGGGTGGCGTGCCAGATCGCCGGCGCGGCGATGAGGGCACTGAGCGGCACTGTCCACGCGCGGTCGGTCCTGCCTCCCCACCAGGCGATGGCGATGGCGATGGGCAGCCGTATGGACAGCGGTATCGCGAAGCTGTTCGTTGGCTGACCGCCTCCCGTCTGTGCGGCCAGGAAGCGGACCCACTCGATCCAGGCGCTGGGCGCGATGACGAATGACAGCGTGGCGATGAGCACCGTCGCTCCCAGGGCGATAGCGAGCGACCGCCACTCCCGTCGCGCGACGAACCAGGTGAGTCCGACCCCCGGCGTGACCTTGCTGAGCAGCACGAACGCCCAGGTCCAGGGATAGCGGAACCCGAGCACGATCGCGGCAGCGAGCAAGAGGTTGATGTTGCCGTAGGCGATCTCGAGCACGACAGGCGGGAACGCCAACAGCCACAGCGCCGAGGAGCGGGCGAGCCAGAGATAGGCAGCGACGAGGACCGTCGTCCAGACCGCCAGGAATGCGGGCCAGGACAGCCAGCCCAGGATCCCGAATACCTGAGCGAATACGGGCGAGTAGAGGAAGGCGCCGTAGCGGCCGAGTCCGGCGGCGTATGGATGCGCCGGGTCGACCGCCCAGTACGCGATCGAGTCGAAGCCCCAGGCCGTGGCCAGGGCCCGGATACCGATGGTGCCGCCGATCAGCAGGCCAGCCAGGGCCGCCCCATGGGTCAGCGCCCGACGCAGGTCGCGCGGGCGTCCGGACAGGGACGGCGGGCGCTCGATCCAGCCCGCCCTTGCTCGGTCAAGGAACGACATCCACCAGAGCATGTCGTGGGGCAGCTCGCGGCGCTAGGCGACCTTGGGGGCAGTACCTGCTGCCGCGAGTCGGCCGACAGCTCGCTGCCGAGCGGGTCGTGGTGTCTCACCTGCAGGCCGTGGCTCCCGGACGATGGCAGCCAGCACCGCGAGCCCTGCGAACCAGATGACGGGCAGGGCTAGCGCGACCGACACTGCGACCGTCCAGCGCCGGTCGGTCCGTGCGCCCCAGACGACGAGCGCCGCCGCCGCCGGCAGACGGACCCAGACGGGCACCGCGAGCCAGGCGCCTGCTGGTTGGCCGGCCGCGCTATCCGACAGGAACGCGAACCACTCAGCCCACAGTCCGGGTGCGATGACGAACGAGCCGATGACGATGATCCCGGTGACAGCCAGGGCGGTTGCCAGCCTGCGCCACTCGCCGCGCGCGGCGAACCAGAGCAGGCCGACGCCGCAGGTCGGCTTGGTCAGCAGCACGAAGGTCCAGGTCCAGGGGTGCGCGAAGCCCAGGAGCACGGCGGCGGCGATGAGCAGGTTGACATTGCCGTAGTAGAGCTCCATCGCGACGGGCGGGAACGCAAGCACGAGCAGGGCACGCCGACCACCCAGCCACACGGCGGTCCCCAACTGGATGGCCAGCCAGAGCCACAGGAAGACCCACCACGGCACCTCGTCCACGAGGTGGAACAGCATGGCCATGGGCGGGCTGTATGTGAACGCACCAAGGTCGCCCACCGGCAGCGAATACGGATGTGGCAGCTGGACGCTCCAGTACGCATACGCGTCGGCACCGACCGTGCCTTGGCTGGGCGCCGTGACCAGGAAGCAGTACCCGAGGAAGGCGAGTCCCAGGACGACCCACGCGATCACCATCGTCCGGGTCAGGACACGCAGTGGTCGAGCTTCCGCAGAGAGCCGGTAGAGGCGGGCGTCCATGGACGCAGGGTAGCCCTCGCCGGCCGCGGGGACCTGCCCTGACGTTGGCCGGAACTTGCGGCTGCCCCGGCCCTCGGTGGCCGTACCATGCACCGATGCCTGACGAGCCGAAGTCGACCCTGACCCTGGTGCTGCCTGCCTACAACGAGGAGGCACGGTTGAGTTCGGCCCTGGACGAGCTGTTCGGCTACCTCGACCGGTCCGGACCGGCCCGCTCAGGCGGTCGCGCCGCGACCGACCTCGGGCCACTGGAGGTGCTGCTGGTCGACGACGGCTCCACGGACGGCACGGTCGCCCTGGTGGAGGCGCGACCGGAGGCCCAGCCTGGGCCCGACGGCTCGGCACCCAGACTCCGTGTGTTGCGTTGCCCGCATGGCGGCAAGGGAGCCGCTGTCCGGGCGGGCATCCTCGCCGCGACCAGTGACCTGGTGGTGTTCGCGGACTCCGACATGGCCACGCCGCCTGACCAGCTGCCACTGCTGTATGACGCCCTCGCCGACCACGATGTCGCGCTCGGCAGCAGGGTGCAGCCCGACGGCAGCGACCGCCGGTCCAGCCAGCCCTTCCATCGTCGTGTGCTGGGCAAGGTGTTCCACGCGCTCGCGGGTGCCTGGGTGACCGGCTCGGTGCCGGATTCGCAATGCGGCTTCAAGGGCTTCCGACGTGCCGTCGGCCGGGACCTGTTCGAGCAGCAGCAGGTCACGAGCATCGTGTTCGACGCCGAGATCGTGCACCTGGCGCGTCGTCGGGGTTACTCCATCGCCATCGTGCCCGTCCAGTGGACGGACCAGCGTGGGTCTCGGATGCGCGTCAGCCCGACGCTCGCGTTGCGCGTCACGTGGGACCTCATCCGGATCCCCATCATCCACCGCAAGGTCAACCGGGTGACCGCGCCGGATTCGGGTCCTACACGCGCGTAGTCGCGGACGTGATCACGCCACTGGTACGGGGTCACGGTCGAGCGCACTGACATACACTGCAAGTCGCCTGATGACCGCACCCTTCGCACCGCATCCCACACCGACGGCCGTCGGTCCGCTCACCGTCCGCCGCACACCGCTCGCCGACATCCCGCGTGACACCTGGGACCGGCTGCTGGCGGTCACGGCGCGACCCACGCCGTTCTCGCGCTGGACCATGCATCGAGCGTGGTGGGATGCATATGGCGCGACCGCCCACGAGCAATACCTCGTGTGCAGCCGCACCACGCCCGGCGACGTCGCCGCTACCGAGGCGGACATCGTGGCCATCGTGCCCCTGATGCATCGCCACGAGGTCGAGCCAGAGGACGCGGCGTCCTTCACGACCCTCCGCCGGCCCGCCGATGGGACAGCGGTGCGCCCGGATGCCACGGCGGTGTTCATGGCCGCCAGCTATCACGCTGACTACGCAACCCTGTTGTGCCACCCGGACGACCTGGCGGAGGTGTGTGCTGCGATCGTGCAGTCACTGGGCACGCTGGTGCGGGCATCCGAGCCGTGGGACGTCATCGACCTGCGCCGCCTGCGCGGCGACGACCCCGCCCGTCCCGCGCTCATGGCCGCGTTCTCCGGCGGCCCCGCCGACTGGACGGTGGTCCAGGAGCAGGAAGAGGTGTGTCCGGTGGTGACGCTGCCGGACGGTGACTGGGACGACTATCTCGCGACCCTGGACAAGAAGGCCCGCCACGAGATCCGGCGCAAGCTCCGCCGTGCGGAGTCGGTGGGCGAGGTCACCTTCCGGCAGATGCCCCTGGATGCCGCGTCCGTGGACGCCTTCATCGCGCTGCACCAGAAGCGCTGGGGCAAGGATGGCCTGTTCCCGTCCAACGAGGGAGGTGAGCGGAGTCGTCGATTCCTGCATCGGGTGACCGAGCTGGAGGCCGCCGAGGGCGACAGCGCACAGCTCCAGCTGGGCCAGGCACTCGTGGGCGACCGGGTCATCTTCGCTGGGGTCGGCTTCGATGACGGCCAGACCTGCTATTTCTACAACGCCGGCTCGGACACCGATGCCCGGGAGCTTTCGCCGGGCGTCACCGGCGCAGGCGCCTACATCCGCGACCGGATCGCCGCGGGCAGGACGCGCTTCGACTTCCTGCGCGGCAACGAGCCCTACAAGTACGAATGGGGCGCCGTCGACGAGCCCATCTACCGCATCGTGGTCAGTCGGGACCCCGCGTGAACGCACCCGCGGTCGGCGATCCCTGCCTGGACCTGCCGGACCATCTGCCACTGCCGGACGGGGAGCGGGTGCGGGTCGTCCAACTCGTCGCCACGGGCACCAACGGCGGTGCCCAGGAGCATGTCGCGACGTTGCTGGCGCGCATCGACCAGACCCGCTATGACACCCGCGTCATCTCATTGTCGGATGGCAGCGCGGTCAAGCGCTGGCGCTCACTGGGGTTCTGCGTGGAGGTCGTCGACGCCGTGGCTGACACGGATGCCGCCACGGCCGTCGCGGACCTGCTGGCCCGCTGGCAGACCCAGGTCGTGCACGGTCACATGTACCGCGCAGAGGTGGTGGGGGTCTTGGCCGCCGAGCTGCTCACGGAGCGCGGGCTGGCCCGGCCCTATCTCATCGACACCATCCACTCCTCACGCATCCGGGTGCAGGAGGACAGGGACCTGCTGGTCTCGCTGACGCCGTCCATCGACCGGCTCATCGCTGTGAGCAAGGCGGTCGTGGCCAAGCTGGAGCGGGAGGGTCGTACCGGTATCACGCCCGTGGAGCTCATCTACAACGGCGTGGACATGGCGCGTTACGACCACACCGAGGCGTGTTGCACCCTGCCGGAGGAGTACGGCTTCCCGGACGGTACCCCGATGGTGGGTGTCGTGGCACGCCTGGAGCCAGAGAAGGGACACACGACCCTGCTGGAGGCGTGGCCGGCCGTGCTGTCGGCCGTGCCTGCCGCACGCCTGCTCATCGTGGGTGAGGGATCGCTCGCGGCACAGCTCGAGGATCAGGCCGAAGCGCTCGGCCTGCTGGGCGAGCCGTGCATCGGGGATGCGTGCGTGGGTACCCGCCACGCCCGGCCTGGAGCCGCCGTCGTGTTCACGGGTCGTCGGGAGGATGTACCGGCAGTGACCGCCGCGCTGGATGTGGCTGTGCTGCCGTCGTACCGGGAGGCGCAGGGTCTCGTGATCCTGGAGGCCATGGCCCTCGCGCGGCCCGTCGTGGCCACCGACGTGGGCGGTATCCCGGAGATGATCGAGGATGGCGTGACTGGCCTACTGGTGCCGCCTCACGATGCAGCTGCGCTCGCGACTGCCATCACCCGCCTGCTGACCGATCATCCACTGGCGGACATGATCGGGCGTGCCGGGCATCGCCTGGTCCACGAACGATTCTGTGTGGAGCGGATGGTCGCTTCCATCGAAGGTGTCTACGATCAGGGCTGGGTCGCGTGGCGTGGCCGGAACGCTGGCCCGTCCGAGGGTGCAGCGACAGCTGCCGGCGGTGTCGCGGCATAGGAGCCCCCGCGTCGGGACGGCGGGCACCATCGTCGGTCGAGTCGTCCGCCGGACGCACTCGCGGACACATAGAATCGCCGGACCCCCATCCCCGGCAGGAGACCAGTCATGCGCCACCACGCCATCACGATGCTCGGCACCGGGCTCATCAGCGACTTCTACACCCAGACGCTCCACGGGCATCGCGGCGCGGACCGGGTCCGGGTCGTGTACTCCCGCACGGCACAGCGCGGCGCGGCGTTCAGCGAGCGGTGGGGTATCCCGGAGCACACCACGGACATGGAAGCGGCCATCCGGCATGCCGACACGGACGTAGTGGTGGTGGCACTCCCCAACCAGTTGCACGAGCAGGCCGTGAGCGCGGCCGCGGCAGCCGGCAAGGCCGTGCTGTGCACCAAGCCCCTGGGCCGGACCGCAGCAGAGGCAGCCCGGATGCTGGCCACGGTCGAGGCCGCAGGCGTCTTCGGCGGTTACCTGGAGGACCTGTGCTACACGCCCAAGACGCTCAAGGCGATCGCGGCGGTGGAAGGTGGCGCCCTTGGTGACGTGACCTGGGTCCGCTCCCGCGAGACGCATCCGGGTCCCCACTCGGCATGGTTCTGGGATGGTCGGCTGACCGGCGGCGGCGCCATCATCGACCTCGGCTGCCACTGCATCGAGATCATCCGCAACTTCATGGGCAAGGGCAACCGGCCCGTGGAGGTGCTGTGCCACACGGACACGCTCGTGCACCCCATCGCGGATGAGGACAATGCCATCGCGCTCATCCGCTTCGAGTCAGGAGCGATCGGACAGTTCGAGGTGTCGTGGACGTTCCGCGGCGGGATGGACCTGCGCGACGAG
>JBBQNA010000071.1:0-14182 GCA_038329515.1 Candidatus Limnocylindrales bacterium
ATTGGCGGGCCGAGACGAGTAGGGGGTGGGACGTGAAGCGCGCGGCCGGATCATCCGGCTCGAGCTGTTCCTTGACAGCACCTCCCCGGTTGGGGCGCATCAAATGCATCCACAGTCGTAAGGGCCATCTGGCTCGGCCTCAGTGGCGCACAGATCTGCTGTCGATCATCAAGATGTCAACCTGTCAGGCTGAATCCTGGTGGATAGGTTGACCTTCTGATGGCTACTCATCAAGATGTCAACCTGAGGGCGCATGCCGGTTGACATATTGATGTGCCAAGAGACAGACCGTACGATCGCGCGGGAGCCGTCATGCAGCACTGGCCAGACATCATCTTCGTCGGCGACAGGTCGCGTGCGAGCCTGAGCAAGGCTGCGGGCAACGGATCGATCGTGCGCCTGGGCTCCGGCATCTACACAGGTGCGCGCGTCGAGGCGCCGGAGCAGGTCGTCCGGCGGAACTGGCGCGAGATCCTCGGCCACGAGCTTCCGGGCGCGATCCTCGCCGACCGATCTGCACGGACCACCGAGCCCAATGACACAGGACACCTCTACGTCGTCCATGCACGTCAGCGACCGCTGCCACTGCCAGGACTGACGATCCATCCGCGCCCTGGAGCGACAGGTATCCCCGGCGATACCAACGTCGGAGACTTCGTCGTCAGCTCGCCCGCGCGAGGACTCCTCGACAACCTCGCCGGCCGGACCGAGCGCTACCTCACGATCGCTGAGATCGAGCGCTGGATCGCTGACATCCTCATCGTTCATGGCCGCGACCGCCTGCTGTCGATCCGCGACGACGCCCGCGCCATCGCGGCGCCGCTCGACCGGGCAGCGGCACTCGATCGCCTCGAAGCCATGGTGGACGCCGTCCTTGCCAAGGCGCCCGGGACGGGACTCAGGACCGAGGTCCTCCGCGCACATGCCGGCGGCAAGCCATACGACCACCGTCGGATCGAACTCTTCGAGGCACTCACGACGGACCTCCGTGACCGAGCTCCCGAGGTGCTGACAGCCCTGCCTGCGTATGCCGGGCGCCGGGCTACGCTGCCCTTCTACGAGGCCTACTTTTCGAACTACATCGAGGGCACCGAGTTCACGCTCGACGAGGCTGCCGACATCATCGACGGCAGACCGCCGGCGGACCGGCCCGACGACGCCCACGACATCTCGGGCACCTACGCGCTGACCAGCGATCCAGCCGAGATGGCGCGAGTGCCGCGCTCCTCGGACGAGCTGATCTCGATCCTGCGCACCCGGCACGGCGTGCTCCTCGCGGGCCGCAAGTCGATGACGCCTGGCGAGTTCAAGACCAGGGCGAACGAGGTCGCCGGGATCCAGTTCGTCGCACCCGAGTTGGTCGAGCAGACGCTGCGCATCGGGTTCCAGGTCGCATCCGGCGTCGCCAGCCCGTTCGCCCGAGCGGCGTACATGATGTTCCTCGTCGCCGAGGTGCACCCCTTCACCGACGGCAACGGCCGGGTGGGGCGACTGATGATGAACAGCGAGCTCGTGACTGCCGGCGAGGTCAGGATCGTGATCCCCACGGTCTACCGCAACAACTACCTGTCCGCACTGCGTGGCGCCACGGTCAACTCGAACTTCGCGAGCCTCTTCGCGGCCCTGGACTTCGTTCGCCGCTGGACCGCGCGTATCGACTTCACGGACCGGACGACTGCGGAGGCCGACCTCGTGCGCACGAACGCGCTCGTGGAGGCACGGGAGGCCGACGAGGCCGGCATCCGTCTCCTGATGCCGTAGGACCCCCCGGTTCGGGCAGCGAGGGGGTTGGCGCGCCTGGCGGGACTCGAACCCACGACCTTCTGCTCCGGAGGCAGACGCTCTATCCGCTGAGCTACAGGCGCACGCAACCCCAAGTGTCGCGGCCAGCGCTCGGGACGTCAAACGCCGTGGCGTGGGCGTCCAGCACGCAGTTCACGACACCCGCCTTCGCGAGCCGCTCGGCCCAGAGTGCCTGCGGTCGGCGAAGATGTGAGTCGGTGATCGGTGATGATGCCCAGGAGGATCGGATGTGACCAGTGCCGCGTTCACAGGCTTCAGACCTGAGGCGTTCCAGTTCCTCATGGAGCTGAGCCTCAACAACGAGCGCTCGTGGTTCCAGCCCCGCAAGGCCGACTACGAGCGGCTGCTGAAGGAGCCACTGGAGGCGCTCTGCGTTGCCCTCGACGGGGAGTTCGCCGCTCGTGGCGTACCGCTGGCGGCTGATCCGGCACGCTCCCCGTTCCGCATCTATCGAGATGTGCGCTTCTCCAAGGACAAGTCGCCGTACAAGACGGCCCTGAGCGCCAGCTTCCCCTGGACCGGCGATGGTGGTGGCGTGGGTGGTTACATCCAACTGCAGCCAGGTCGGGCATTCGTCGGTGGCGGGATGTGGCATCCAGCGCCCGAGCGACTCGCGGCGTGGCGGCACACGGTCGTCGAGGGACGAGATCGCGTCCACGCGGCCCTGGACGAACCGGCCTTCCGAGCCATGTTCGGAGACGTGACCGGGGAGCGCCTCAAGCGCGGCCCCGTCGGGTTTTCCAAGGATGACCCGGACCTCGAGCTGCTCAAGCTGAAGGACGTCACCTTTGGCGTGGCCCTGTCGGACAGTCAGGCGCGGTCAGCCGACCTTCCCGCGATGATCGCCGACAGGCTGGCTGTTGCGGTGCGCGTCCTTGGGCTGCTGGCCAGCCTCCCCGATGCCGAAATGGACGCATGAGCGGGCTGTGGGCCTGAGCTCCAGGGCATCAGTCCAGGCAGCGGAGGGAGGAGCAGTCCGGCTTGGTGCCGGC
The DNA here is from genome assembly GCA_038329515.1 of Candidatus Limnocylindrales bacterium. Classification (GTDB taxonomy): domain Bacteria; phylum Chloroflexota; class Limnocylindria; order Limnocylindrales; family CSP1-4; genus JAFMJV01. The sequence goes on from JBBQNA010000071.1 coordinate 2,796, forward strand.
GAGCCAGAGGCCATACAGCCGAAAGAACCCCTCGCGGGCGCCGTCAACTGGGTCCCCTGCGAAATGCCGGCAACTCTCGACCCCCAAGGTTGACTCGCAATGCTCATGCGTGACGACATCGTGGGCGCGGACGAAACGGTCGACGTCATGGCGGTGGAGCGCACGACGATAGTCGAGGGCGCGATGGTGGAGTTCATACCCGTACTCCATGAGTCGCCAGTGGTCGCCAGTCCTGCTCCACCGCTCCCTCAGTCGCAACGCTGTCGGAGGGGCTCGCTGGATGGTGGGGAGGTGGCTCCTCAGATCCAGGATGAGATCATCCCCGTTGCGCCCCAGGGACACCTCATCGGACGAGTCTTGCGAGAGGATGACGGCGCCGTAGCGCTCCATGGTCTGGCCCAGATCAACCAGGTACCAGAGCAACTCGTCTTCGCTCGCCGCGATCAACGAGTCAGGGCTCGCGCCTCGGCCGGCACCTGTTCGTCCGAACCGATCGGTGCCATTGGGCTTGCTGGCCTGATGGTGGCGCGTCGGGGCTTGGGCACCACGCCGCTCCGCCACAGGTCGAACGCCACGATGGGGATCCGGATGATCCGCGGCGACACTCGAAGGGCGGGCAAGTCGCCTCGATCGATCAGATCGAGCACAGCATCGTCGCTGATCGCCAACGCTTGTGCGACCTCACGGGGCGTGTAGTAGAGCCGATCCATCGGACCTCCTCGTTGCTGAGCGGTATCACATAGGATACCGCTCACGCCGGTGCTGTCAACGGACCACCGCATCACTGCACGAGATCCGCTCTCGACGTGTGCAGTCCGGCGATGAACTCACGCATTGGCCGAGACAACGAGCGGTCCTTACCGGCGGGGGATGATGAGCGCCAGCCCCGTGCGGGGATGCTCCAGCACCTCCACCGAGTGCTGGTAGACACGGCTGAGCAATGCCTCGGTGAAGATGTCGCGAGGGGTCCCGTCGCCCACCACGCGGCCCAGCTCCAGGACCACGATGCGGTCCGCCCAGGCGGCCGCCATGCCCAGGTCGTGGGCCACGACCACCACCGCCACACCGTCCGCGGCGCGCTCGCGGGCGACGCCCATGACCAACTCCTGGTGATGCAGGTCGAGTGCCGCCGTCGGCTCGTCGAGCAGCATGATGCCGGTGGCCTGTGCCAGCACCCGGGCGAGCGCCGCACGCGCCCGTTCGCCGCCCGACAGGGACGGATACTCGCGCGTCGCCAGCTCCACGATGTCGGTGCGCTCCATGGCCGCCGCCACCTCGCGGTCGTCAGCCTCCTCACCGTCCGTGCCTGCCCACGGGGAGCGGCCCATGCGGACCACGTCCGCGACCGTGAACGGGAATGCGATCTCGATGCGCTGGAGCAGCACCGAGCGCCGCAGTGCCAACTCACGGGTGCCCCAGCCCGCCAGCGGCCGCCCATCGATATCGATGCTGCCCGCCGTCAGCGGCACGTCCCCGGCCACGGCGCCAAGGAGCGTCGACTTGCCGGCGCCGTTCGGGCCCACCAGTGCCAGCAGCTCGCCGTGACGGATGTCGAGGTCGACCTCGGACAGCACTGCATGTCCGCCCAGCTTGACGCTGAGTCCCCGGACCTCCACGGCGGTCTGGCCAGTCTCGGGTACGGGCGGTACCTCCAGATTGTTGAGCTCACGCCAGCGACTGGCCAGTCGATCGACCATCAGGCCCAACCCCCAGCGCGAGTGCGCGTCCGGCGGATGAGCCAGAAGAAGAAGGGCGCCCCGATGAGCGCTGTGAGCACGCCCAGCGGCAGCTCCTGGTTCTCGATGAGCGTGCGGGCGATGAGGTCACCAACGACCACGACGAGCGCGCCGCCAAGGACGCTGGCCGGGATGAGGATGCGATGGGACGGACCCGTGACCAGCCGAATGAGGTGCGGCACCACGAGGCCCACGAAGGCGATGATGCCCGTGAATGCGACCCCGGCGCCCGCCAGCAGCGCGATGACCACGATGAGCACGAGGCGCAGCCGCTCGACGTCCACGCCCAGGTGGCGGGCGGGTCGCTCCCCCAGGGCCAGCAGGTCCAGCTGGGGTGCGTAATACATCGCGACGGCGACCCCGACCACAACGAATGGCGTGACTGCGAATACGGCGTCCCAGGTCGCTCGGGCCAGGCTGCCCAGGTTCCAGAACGCGATGGAGCGCAGCGCGTCGTCGCTGGACACGAAGGTCAACATCCCGATGAGCGCACCCGCGAAGGCCGTCACGGCGATACCGACCAGGACCAGGGTCACGACCTCCGTCCGTCCGCCAGATCGGGCGAGGCCGTACACGATGAGCGTGGCCACCAACCCGCCCAGGAAGGCAGCCACGGGCACCGTCCAGCTGCCCAGCGCCGAGATGCCGAACACGATGCAGGCGAACGCACCGATGGCGGCACCCGACGACACACCGATGACGCCAGGCTCAGCCAGGGGATTGCCGAACACGCCCTGCATCAGGGCGCCGGCGCAACCGAGAGCCGCCCCGACCAGGATCGCCAGGAGGACGCGTGGGAATCGCACCAGCCACAACGCGTCGTCACCACGCGGCGCGGTGGGCATGGGCAGGATGTCGATGCCCAGCCGATGGAGGATCGACCCCAGCACCTGGTCGGGCGGCACCTGCAGCTGGCCGATGCCCGCCGCGAGGAGGCATGCGATGACGAGCGCGACCACTAACCCGACGATGGTGAGCCGTCCGCGCCTGGTCACGCCCGGCTAGCCGCAGGGCTGGTAGACAGCCTTCGCCAGCGCCTCGATGGCAGCACCCGTGCGGGTACCGAAGTTGAGCAGCAACCCGTCATCCATATCGACGATACGCCGGTGCTCGCCGGCCGGTGTCTGTGCGATACCCGGCAATCTCAGCAAGCCGTCGATACCACCGACCGACTTCAGGCTGTCGGAGAGGATGACGATCACATCCGGAGCAGCGCCGATGAGCGCCTCGCTGGTGATGGGCTTGAAGCCGCCGATACCCAGCTGCGCACCCGCATCGACCGCGCCGATGGACTCGATCATCGCGTCCGGACCGGCGCCCGATCCGGTGATGAGATACACGCCTGCCGAGCCACGGATGTACAGGAACGCGATGGACAGTGGTGTCTGGGGTGCGACCACGTTCCCCGTCGCGGCTGCTATCTGCTGCTCCGTGCGCGCGACCAGCTGGTCACCCGCGTCGGGCACGCCAAGGGCTGCCGCGATGGAGCGGATGTGGTCGCTGATGCCGTCCAGCGTCTGGAGTGACGGCAGCATCACGACCGGGATGCCAGAATCGCGCATCTGCTGCAGCACTTCGGGCGGGCCGATGCTGTCATCCGCCAGGATGACGCTCGGGTTCAGGGCCAGGATGGCTTCCGCCGACAGGTCAGTGCCCGCGGTGGTGACCAGCGGCAGGTCCTTGGCAGCGTCGAAGGTGGTCGCGATGTCACGGCCCACCACGTTCGGCCCCAGACCCAGGCTGAACACGATCTCGGCGATGGAGCCGTACAGGTTCACGGGCAGGATCCGGCTGACATCCGTGACGGTCACATCGCGGCCGTCGTCCGACTGGGCCGTGACCGGCAGGACCGGGACTGGCGTGGGTGTGATGGGGTCGATGGCGGCGGCGTCGACCCGGGCTGTCGAAGGTCCACAGTCCGCGCCCGGATCGACGAGCATGCCGGAACCCGCCGGACTGCTGGCAGGCACCGTGGCGGTCGTCGTCGGCGACGCGATCACACCCGGGCTGGGTGGGGGGCCACTGAATGTGACGGGCACGATGACGTCCTGGGAGCGGTCATCGGACCGGTTGTGGTCGTTGCGGGTCACGACCGCACATGCGACGACCCGACAGTCGGTGGTGTCGTCCAGGGCCGCTTCCACCGTGAGCTGAGCGCTGAACGAGCCGCCGGGTCCGTAGGGCGTCGTCAGGCCCGTGGCGTAGATGGGCGGGTTGGATGAGATCCAGACAGTGCCACCACCCGATCCGGTCAGGTCGATGCCACCTCCGCAGGGGGTCGGCAGCGTGCCCAGCAGTGGGATCACACAGAACGAGACGTAGATGCCCTTGCCGATGTCGTAGCCGCTGCCAGTGACGGATACGCTCGCCCCGGCTGGGTCCAGGTCAGTGACGGCCGAGACGGTGAGCGTCTGACCGCCCGCGCCCGTCGCGGACGTCTGCGCCTGAACGAGCCGGCTCGTGACCAACAGGCCCGCGCCGACCGCCACCACCAGGGCGAGCGACAGCGTCCCGAGGACACGAGGCGTGACACGTCGACCGGAGAATGCCTGGGACATCAGATGTGGATGATGATCAGGAACGGACGATGCCGCTGCCGCCGTCATCCAGACCGTCGAACATGGCGCCCGCCATACGGAAGCTCTCGCACGCCTCGTCCATGATCCGGAGCCGCTCGTCCTCCGTCCAGGGGGCGTCGTCGAGCAGTTGGCGATAGGCGTCCTTGAACGCCCGGCCGCTCGGGATCTCGTCGAATCGGTAGAAGCGCACGCCGGCGTCCGTCAGGCCGTACACGCGCTGGGCCGTCTTGCCGACGACCTTGCCGCCGGACAGGTCGCCCATGTAGCGGGTGTAGTGGTGCGCCAGGTAGCCACCCGGCCAGGTCTGCGACAGGGTCGTGATCCGGTCCGCGTGGGCGCGCGTGGCGCTGCTCGCCGTCAGCCCGGTACGCCAGTCGGCACCCATGAGCTCCGTGAGGTCGGCGTCCAGGGCCGCACGTCGCGATAGCCGGCTATCCAGGAATGGCCCGGCGACCGGGTCGTCACGCAGGCCCGAGGCACCCGCCTCCAGTGCCTCGTAGATGAACCAGAGCTGTCCGGTCATGGCCGCGTACCCCTCGCGCGTCACCCTTCCATCGAGGAAGGCACCGATGAACGGCGACCGTTCGGTCCGCTCGTGGTCGGCGCGGGTGGCTTCCCGGATCCGAGCGGAGAATGGTTCGGCATGGATGTGCGGATCACGCACCTGAAGTGACAACGGGCTCACTTTCCTCTGTGGCAATTCCGTCTCCTGCGACCTGATGATACACCGCCAGCGCGCAGGGCTCAGGCGCGCCTGAAAGATCAGGACAAGGTAGCCTGTGCGCATCGCGCGGTCACGGCTCAGACGCCAGCGCCGCCATCGATAGGCGCACGAGCGGAGGTCCAGCCAGATGCGTGGTTCCCAGTCTCATACAACGAGCTGCAGGAAAGCGAGGCGCTGGACTGCGCTTGGCGCCGCCGTGCTGGCCCTTGTGGCGTTGGGTGGCCCCGTCGCGGCAGCCGGTCCGTCCGTGACCGTCGAGCCCAACGGGCCACTGCCCGCAGGCGCGCAGACCGTGACGGTCACCGGATCCGGCTTCGACCCGGTGGGCAATCGCGGCAATGGTGTCTACGTGGTCTTTGGACCGATCACCCCGGCCCCTGGCTACTACCTGGACCCCAGCGTCTACGCCGCGTTCAAGTGGGTACATGTCACCGGGCAGGCCTCGGGTGCGGAGGCACCGCTCGCAGCGGATGGCTCCTTCTCCACGACCCTGGATGTCACCTCCACCTTCACCAACCCGGTGGGTCCGGTCGACTGCGTCGTCGTCGCGTGTGCGGTCATCACGTTTGGCGCCCATGGATCACAGGATCGGAGCCAGGACACCTGCACCGCGGTGACGTTCGTGGCAGGCGCGACGAACCCGTCGGTGACCCCAGCCGCGAGCGGCGCACCGGATGTCCCCTCACTGGCACCAGCACCGCCCGTGCCATCGACTCCACCAGCATCCGCGTCTCCGAGCGCCTTGGCGTCGACGGACCCGTGCACCGCCCTGACGAGCGCCAGCGCCCCCTGACCGAATGTCGTCCAGCGGTCGCGCCGCAGCAGCTGGACCGCTTGGGGCCAGAAATTGAGGCGACCCCGCCGAAGCGGGGTCGCCTGCACTGTCCCGGCTAACCGAACCTTGCGGCCCGGTCGTCTGCCACGTTGCAAGGGCATCTATCACGCCGGCTGCACCGGCTACCCTAACCCAACCTACCCATGACCTTGCACCTGGGGCAGTCATGCTGACCAGCAGCACTCACCGAATACTACCCGAGGGCACCCGCCGACTCAACCCCCCTTTGACGCTTGGCGGTTAACTTTCCGTAACGTTGCCACACGGCGCGACCGGTTACCTCAGGCGGGCGAGATCACGGTCGGCGCGGAGGACGCTGGTGACGGCATCGCGGTCCGTGCCGGCGTCGCCGTGGGTGTAGGCACGAGAGTCGGGACAAGGGGCGCGGTGGGCACCGGCATTGGCGTGGGCGTGGGCGTGGGCACCGGCGTTGGCGTGGGCACCGGCGTTGGCGTGGGCGGTGGCGCCGCCTGGATAGTGACCGACGTCATGACCACCGGGTCGAGCGCCGCGTTCCGGGGCTCACCGCTGTTGGGCATTGCCGCGATCTGGTCCACGACGTCCATGCCGGAGATCACGTCACCGAAGATGACGTAGGTCCGAAACCGTTCCAGTGCCATGCGGGCACCGTCGTCGAGGACGAGGAAGAACTGGGACCCCTGCGAGTCGGGGGCCTGGGTACGTGCCATGGCCACCACGCCCCGCTGGTACTCGCCGACGACCGTCTCATCCTTGATGGTGTATCCCGGGCCACCCATGCCGTCGCCCATGGGGTCGCCCCCCTGGATCACGAACCCGGGCACGATCCGGTGGAATGTGGTGCCGTTGTAGAAGCCGGCCGCGGCCAGCCCCGCGAAGTTGCGGGCTGCGACGGGCGCCGACTCGTTGTACAGCTCGATGACGATGTCGCCCAGCGCCGTTGTGATGGTCGCCGTGGTGCCATCGCCGGCAGGGGCGGCGAGGGGCACAGCCATGGGCGTCGCGTCGGGCGGCCGGACGCTCGGCCGTGGTACCGGCGTCGGTATCGGCGATGGCGTGGGAGTGCTGCTACCACAGGCGGCCAGCAGTAGCGCCACTGCGCCAAGGCTCAAGAGTCGTCGCATGGAACCTCCGTGGAGATCGAACGGGTGATGTGGGTCACGGAGTCACGCCGCAGCGCCCGTGGCGCTGACGAAGTCGATGGCGCCCGTGAACAGGGCTTCGCCGACGATGACGCCCGAAACGCCGTTCGCGGCCAACCCGACGAGTGATCCGACAGATGTGACGCCGCCCGCGACCAACAGGTCGATACCCAGCCGGGACAGTCGTGCGAGCGCGTCCAGGTCGGGGGCCTTGCCGCCGTGGGACAGCACGAAGCGCCGGACGCCTGCCGCCGCGAGCTCTGCCACCACCTCGTCCAGGGTCGGCGGCAGGAAGCGCTTCCAGGGATAGTCGCGCAGCCGTTCGGGGCGCCCATCCAGGCCGACGGCCAGCCAGTCACCGGCGACGGCGAGACAGGCGTCCAGCCGGGCACGATCCTCGACCACGGCCCACAGGGGCACCACGACGCGTGTCGCACCTGCCGCGAAACACAACTCGACCTGGTCCGGCCCATCCACGCCACCCGCGACCTGGAGCGGCACCGCCACCGCACGTGCGACCTCCGCGATGGCCGAGAGGCTCACCGGCTGGCCGGCCTTGGCGCCATCCAGGTCGACCAGGTGGATGACAGGCGCACCCGACTCGACGAACGCCCGCGCGATGCGCTCGGGTCGGTCCGTGGGTGACCCCTGACCGGCACCCGCGCCCGGCCACCAGACGAGTCGCGACCGACCTCCCTGGATGTCGATGCTGGGGATGACCTGCATCAGGCGGCAGGACCCGGACGGAAGGGACCGCCACCATCGCCCGCAAGGAGGCGTCGGTGGAAGCTCACCGGGATGCTGCCCGACCACATCAGCGCGTCGTGGAAGTCGCGCAGGGAGAAGGCATCGCCCAGGCGCTGACGCTCGTCTTCCCGCAGCCGCAGGATGAGGACCTTGCCCAGCAGGTAGCTCAGCTGGTAGGTCGGTGTGGACGTGTAGCGATGGACCTCCGCCGCAGCGTTCGGTCGCTCGAAGCCCGTCTGGTCGATGAGGAAGTCGATGGCGTCGTCGACGCCGATCTCGCCTCGGTGGAGTTGGATGTCCAGGATGATCCGGCATGCGCGCCAGATGGCGTCTGTGGCCAGCATCATGCGATGGGCCGGCGTGGCGTCGAAGCCGTGCTCGCGCATGAGCTGCTCGCTGTACATGCCCCAGCCCTCGACGAACTCGGGCGCCTCGATGAGCAATCGCGTGATGGTCGGGCGCTCCAGCGCTGCGGACAGCTGCAGGTGGTGGCCGGGATAGGCCTCGTGGATGCTGGTGTTGGAGATCGACGCGCGGTTGTGCTCCAGCATCGCGCCCGGGTCGTCGTCCACGGACGGGGTCACGATGTAGATACCCTTGCGGGGCTGATCGAATGCCGCGGGCGCGAAGTACGCCGCGAAGGGTGTCACTTGGCGCAGGTACTCGGGGGTCGGAACCACGTCCAGGGGCGCGTTCGCGGGCAGTGTCACCAAGCCCTCGGACTCGATGAACGAGCGCGCTCGGTCCATCACCGTGCGGTATTCCAGGAGCGCCGCGTCGAAGTCAGTCGGGTGATCTGCCTTGACCCGCACCAGGACGTCCGACTCGGATGCCTCTGGGTCGATCTCGGCGGCGGCTGCCGCACGGGCAGCCCGATGGAGTGCCAGCTGCTCGTGGCCGATGGCCAGGATCTCGTCCGTGGTCAGGCCGTCGAACGCGCGCAGGGCGACGAGCTCGTCGAGATGCTCGCGTCCCAGGGCGAAGTCGTCGCCCGCCTCCGGCAGCTGCTCGTTGATCCACTCGCCGTATCCTGCGAGGGCGTCCCGGGCACCATCGGCGGCCAGTGCCAGGCGGGTCTGCCGCGCGTCGTCGGCGCCGAATGTGCTCATGCCAGCGGCCACGATCACGTCCAGGAAGCCAGGCAGGCTCTCGACCGCGTCCAGCTCCAGCTGCAGCCACAGGGCGACCGTGTCGTGGCCGAGACGATCACGGACCTGGATCAGGGCCAGCGGCGCCGCCTCGAGGCGTGCCGCGATGGTGGTCAGCCGGTCGGAGAGGGGTGCGAAGTCACGCACGAACAGCAGGAACACGGCATCGCCGATCTCCTCGCCCGCCGTCACCCGCCGCTCCCACAGCCGATGGACCTCGCCGTCGAACAGCGCCCGTCGTGCGCTGAGCATCGCCAGCTCGCGCTCCAGGCGATTGGGCTCGGACAAGCCGGTCGGGTCGAGCGCCTCCAGGTCCGCGAGGTAGTGGCGCTCGAGCTGGATGAGTTCCAGGCGTCCGGCCCGCGACATGTCGCCAAGCCGTTCGTCCTGGTCGTGGATACCAAGGTAGGTCGCGAGCACGGGTTCCCGTTCGAGCAGCACATCGAGGTGCGTCCGGACGAGGCCCGCGAACTGGTGGTCCGTCTCGGTGACGAGGACGGGCACGGCGATGCCGTCGAGCTGATCGGTCACGGGACTCCTTGATCGCCTGGCGTGGTCAGGCGTAGGTGGGGGATGCGACCGTCGCACCCAGGACCCGGGCAGCGACCGAGATGGTGCGCTTCACATGCGTTGCGTCGATGCCGTAGTGGGTCACGGCCCGTAGGTAGCCATGGGGGTAGGGGACCATGAGCACGCCTTCGCGCGCCATGCCGTCCAGGAATGCGGCACGGTCTGCGACCCGGAACATCACGAAGTCGGTGCGCACCCGCTCGGGGTCCAGGTCCCGGATGCCCGGGATGCTGACCAGGCCGTCCGCCAGCTGGCGCGCTGTCATGTGGTCTTCCGCGAGGCGCTCGATCATGCCCGCCGAGCCGTCCTGGAGCGCGATGAGGCCGGGTGCCGCGAGCACGCCGACCTGGCGCAGGCCGCCGCCCAGCAGCTTGCGTGCCCGACGCGCTCGCCAGATGAAGTCACGCGACCCGACCACGACGGAGCCGATGGGGCAGGCGAGGCCCTTGGACAGGCAGAAGGTGACCGAGTCCGCAGGCGCCACGAGATCGCGTGCCGAGACGCCCAGCGCGATGGCGGCGTTGAACAGGCGTGCGCCATCGATGTGCAGCGGCACGCCCCGCTCGTGTGCGATGCGGCCGATCTCGGCGGTGTATGCGATGTCGAGCGGCTGGCCCATCGAATGGGCGTGGGTGTTCTCGAGCGTGATGAGGGCCGTGATGGGTTCGTGTGCATCGGTGGGGTCGCGGAATGCCTCACGGACCGCGTCGGGATCCATGCGTCCATCGACGACGGCCGGGATGGCGCGCACGGACGCCCCCACCACGACCGCGTGGCCAGCCGCCTCGTCGAGCACGATGTGGGAGTCGGTCTCGGCGATGATCTCGCCACCGCGTGGCACGTGCGCCATCTGGCTCACGAGGTTGCCCATGGTGCCGCTGGTCACGAACAGGCCGGCTTCCTTGCCCAGCAGCTCGGCTGCGCGAGCCTCCAGCTCGATGACCGTCGGGTCGTCCTCGAACACATCGTCGCCGACCGCGGCGCCGGCCATCGCCCGGCGCATGGCCGGCGTTGGATGCGTAACGGTGTCGGAACGGAGGTCGATGAGGTCGGGCATGGGCATCTGAGGATAGCGTGACTTCCTGATACACTCCGCGTTCGCCGCAGCGGACCCGTGGTGTAGCGGCCCAACATGCCAGCCTGTCACGCTGGAGATCGCCGGTTCGAATCCGGTCGGGTCCGCCAATTCGCCGCTCCCTGCAGCACCGTTCGGCGCTCGTGGTGGATCGCGATGGTGGCGCCCGCCTGCATCCGAGCAACACCGAAAGCTGCATGACCCCCGCCGATCCGCTCGACACGTCTGCCGTCCGATCGACACCGCGGCCCCCGGATCCGGAGGCGCCGCAGCCTCGTCGGTCGCTGGATACCTCGCGACTCGTGGTCCTCGGCTTCGCGCTGCTGTTCGCGATCGGCACCCTCGGGTTCCTGGCCAGCGTCCTGAATCACAACGAGACCGTGGCGGCCCCATCGCCGTCCGCCAGTGCCCCCGAGGCCGCGGGCGCGGGCGCCGCCGTACTTGGTGAAGCCACACAGGACGAGCAGTTCCAGCAGGCATCAGGATCGCCGGAAGTCCCCGGGAGCCCGTTGCCGAGTGTGGCGCCGGCCGTGTCGCCGCTGCCCAGCGCGTGCCCCGATGTCCCGATCGAGTCGCCCGCGGCATCGCCGGCCGCCTCGGCACTTCCGGCCCCCACCGCGTTGCCGGTATCGTCCGCGTTCCTGGCTCCCACGGCGTCCATGGCTCCCACAGCGTCCATGGCTCCCACAGCTTCCGTGGGCCCCGTGCCTTCATGCCCCCCGACCCCCGCCACGAGCGTGCGCCGGATGCCCTTCGTGCCCGTCATCCGCTACTGGGAGACCACGGAGTCCATCTCGACGGCCGACCTCAAGCAGGCGTTGCGCGGCAAGTCATCCGACTGGTCCCGGGTGA
>JBBQNA010000072.1:0-14134 GCA_038329515.1 Candidatus Limnocylindrales bacterium
GGCGCACGTCCGGACGATAGGCACGACACCAGCCGTGGCAGCGACGGCCGTTGCACTGCCCGAGACCTTTCCGGGCGACCCCGCAGACCGGATCATCTACGCGACGGCCATCGAGCACGGCTGGCAGGTCGTGACGAAGGACGCCCGTCTCCGCGCCCATCGCTATCCCCGCCAGATGACCGTCTGGTAGGTCGCGCACGCCTGACTCATTGCCGGGATCAGGCGTCGATGGTCGGGTCCAGCCAGTCCGGTCGGTCACGCACGCCCTGGACCGTCCAGCCGCCGTCCACCACGAGTGTCTGACCCGTGATGTAGGTCGCGTCGGGGCTGGCCAGGAACCGGACCACGGACGCGATCTCGTCGGGGGACCCCTGGCGGCGCATCGGGATCTCGGACAGAAGAGAGGCCAGGTCGATGGAACCGTCGTCGATACCCTGCTGGACGAGCTTCGTGAGCACCGACCCGGGCGCCACGGCATTGATGCGGATGCCCGCCTCCGCGTACTCCGCGGCCATGGTTCGGGTGAGCGCGCTGATGCCGCCCTTGGCGGCCGAGTAGGGCCCACGGCCCGGGATGGTCACGATCGATGCCGCGGACGAGATAGACACGATGCGACCCGACCTTGCGGGCAGCATCCGCGCCAGCGCGGTCCGGGAGCAGTTGAACATCCCGAACAGGTGCACATCCACGACCAGCCGCCAGACCTCGGGATCGAAGCGATCGGTCAGGTTCACACGCTGGATGCCCGCGTTGTTGACCAGCACGTCGACGCGTCCCTCCTGCGCGTCGATGTCCGCGAAGGCGGCTTCGATGGCCGCCAGGTCCCGGACATCCGCCAGGAGATAGCGGGTCCGCTCGCGGGGCTCCTCCGCGTCACCCAGGTCGATGGACACGGCGCGCGCGCCCTGCTCCAGGAAGGCCCGGATGATGGCGTCGCCGATTCCCCGGGCGCCACCCGTGACCACGACGACCTGGTCCGTGAATGCCTGGGCCATGGGTTCCGTGCTCCTCTGCGCTTGTTACGATGCAACCGTTTCCGGTGAGCATACCGGCGTGGTCGCGGCCGCTGGCGGACAGAGGCGCGATCGGGCTGGATGGGTGTGGAGGTCGACTGGCGATGGGCGGGGCGGACGGACGACGAGCAGTGGTGACCGGCGCGGCACGAGGCATCGGTCAGGCGACCGCGCGGCGCCTGCTGCGTGAGGGCGCCAACGTGCTGGCCGTGGACCTGGACGCGGAAGGACTCAGGGAGATCGCGGCCGACGGCGCCGAGACTCTCGTGGCCAGTGTGGCCGATCCAGACGGCCGAGCAGCGATCACGGAGGCCGCCGGGAGCTTCGACTACCTCGTCAACGCTGCGGGCATCCTGTTCGTGCGCTCCATCTGGGAGGTGGGCCTGGAGGAGTGGCGCCGGCTGTACGCGGTCAACGTGGAGGGCACCTTCTTCCTGACCCAGGCTCTGGGCCAGCAGATCCGCGATGGCGGCGCCATCGTCAACCTCTCATCGAGCTCCGCCAAGCTGTCCTCGACCGTGGACGTCACGCCCTACTCCTCGAGCAAGGCTGCCGTGGTGGGCATCACCCGATCCTGGGCGTACGTCCTGGCGCCCCGCAACGTGCGCGTCAACGCCATCCTGCCGGGCATCATCGACACCCCCATGCAGGACCGGGTCCTGGAGCAGGTCGCGCCCATGCGGGGCATGACCGTGGAGGAGCTGAGCGTCGCGCGGCTCAAGACGGTGCCACTTGGCCGGTCGGCTTCCGCGGATGAGTGCGCCGGGGTCATCTGGTTCCTGCTCTCGGACGAGGCACGGTATATGACCGGCCAGGCCATCAACCAGACCGGGGGGATGGTGATGTGGTGAGCGCGCCCCTGGATCGAGCGCGGGTCATCACGGGTCGTCCAGAGCTGCCGCCGACACCCATCGAGCTGCATGCCGGGCCGTTGTCCATGTCCCTCGTGGGCACCGACCTGCGGCATATCAACATCAACGGCGTGGAGCTCATCCAGCGGGTCTACGTGGCGCTCCGGGACGCGCCCTGGAACACCATCCCGGCGATCGTCTCCGACCTCGTCATCGAGCCCGGCGCGGACACTTGTCGGGTGCGATTCCACGCGCGCCATCGACACGAGGCCATCGACTTCGAGTGGCACGGCACCATCACGGGCACTGCCGACGGGGTCATCCGCTATGAGCTGGACGGCGTCTGTCACGGCACGTTCCAGTACAGCAAGATCGGCTTCAACGTCCATCACGCGCTGGCGGGTGCGATCGGTCGGCCGTATCGGGCCACGACGGAGACGGGCGAGCTGCGAGGCGTCCTGCCGGACGCCATCGACCCCCAGAAGATCGTGGATGGGACGCTGTCGGGCATGTTCCCGCCGTATCGGGAGCTAGCCATCGAGGTCATCGATGGTACCGAGGCCGTCATGGCCATCGAAGGCGACCTGATGGAGCTCCAGGATCACCGGAACTGGACGGACGCCAACTTCAAATCGTACGCCACGCCCCTCGCCCTCGGCTTCCCGTTCGACAGCACGGACGGCCAGAGGATCCGACAGGTCCTGACCATCCGACACGGCGGCGCGCGGCCGCGGGTCGTGGAGGCTGCCGATCCGGAGCTGCGCATCGGGGCGCCACTGGGCCCAATGCCCAGATTCGGCCTGGGCAGCGCGATCAGTGGCCTGCCGCTGCGAGCCAGCGAGGCGGACCTGGTCCGGGTGCTCCGCCCCGACCACCTGCGGGTGGACCTGGTCCTCCGCGACAACGCATGGGTCGCTGCCCTCGACCGGGCGATCACGGATGCGACGGCGGTGGGCGCGGGTCTGGAGCTCGCGGTCTCCGCCAACGAGTCGAGTGGTACGCGCCTGGATGCGCTCGCGGCGCACCTCGTCGGCAGCGGTGTGCGGGTCGATCGAGTGCTGGTGTACGCACTTGCCGAGGGGTTCAGCGCATTCGTGTCCACGACGCCGACGACCATCCTGCGCCTCGTCCGTGACCGTCTTGGGACGGCCATCCCACATGCGCTGTTCGCTGGTGGCACCGTCCAGAACTTCTCGGACGTCAATCGAGAGCGACCCATGGACCCCGTCTTCGAAGGCATCTGCTGCTCGATATGCCCCACGGTCCATGCCGCAGATGATGGCTCGATGGTCGAGAACATCGCGGGTGCCGGGGAGGTCGTCCGGTTCGCGCGCACATTCACGGACGGCGCACCGCACGGCCGTGCCATCGTCATCAGCCCCGTGACCCTCTCGACACGGTTCGGACCCTACCCGGCGGGTCCCGCTGCGGCCGGTGACCTGCCGCCGGCCGTGGACGTCCGGCAAGCATCGCTCCTGGGTGCCGCGTGGACCGTCGGGGAGCTCGCTGCACTGGCTGCCGCCGGCACCGCATCGGTGACGTGGTACGAGACGGTAGGTTGGCGAGGTGTCGTGGAGTCAGAGACCGGTTCGCCGATGCCCGATCGCTTCCCGTCGGTGCCCGGCCAGGTATTCCCCGTCTGGCACGTGTTCGCTGACCTCGCCCAGTGGCGGGGTGGCGAGGTGCTCGCCGCCACGGCGACCGAGCCATTGGCGGTCACCGGGCTCGCCATCCGGACGGACGAGGGGATCGGGCTGCTCGTCGCGAACGTCACGCCAGTCGCGCAGCGGGTCCGCGTGGTCGGTCTCACCGGGGATGTCGCGAGCGTGCGCGTACTCGATGACGCCTCGGCTGCCTGGGCGCTGATCGATCCGGCGGCGTTCCGGGCCTCCCCGGGCGCCCCGATCCAGGTCCGTGAGGGTGTCGTCTGGCTGTCACTCGGACCGTACGCGGTGGCGCGCCTGGATGTGCCCACGACGGTGACCACCGGATCATGAATCCCACCCTGACCTGGGAGCGGCCGCTGGCGCCGGTGTCACTGCGTGACCTCCGGGACATCGATCCGTATGCCGCGTATGACCAGATCCGCGCGGCCGGTCCGGTCACGTGGGACACGGGCATGCAGGCCTGGTTGGTCATGTCCCACGACGACTGCACGTTCGTGCTCCGGCGAGAGGACCTGTTCGAGGAGCCGACTGGCTCGCTGTCGGACGCGCCGCGCATCGTCGGCCGCCGTGACATCCGCTCCCTGGTCGACACGCCGCATGAGCAGCTCCATCGCGCGGTGTCACACGCGTGGCGCCCGACGCCCATCGCGCCGCTCGCCATGGCGGCCGTCCGACCGCTGGTCGCTGACCGCCTGTCGCGGCTGGCGCCCGAACCGAGCTTCGAGCTGTTCGCCGAGTTCGCGCGGCTGTTGCCGATCTCGGTCATCTCCCGCGTCCTGGGGCTGCCCGACGCCGATGCGGACACGCTCGATCGGGCGAAGACCTGGATGGAAGCCGTGCTCGCGTGGCGCCATTCCTATGGCGAGGATCCGGACGTGCGAGTGGCGGCCATCGAGGCGACGCGACAGCTGGAGCCGCTGCTCATCGATACGGTCCGGGCCCGTCGGGATCGGCCGGAGGACGACGGCATCAGCCTGCTGTGGCAGGTTGGCCGCGAGATCTCGCCCGACTGGGACGAGCAGGACGTGATGGACAACGCCAAGTTCATGTACGAGGGCGGCTCCGAGACGACGGCATTCCTCATCTGCACCGCCACCCACCGCCTGCTCGAGATGCCCGCTCCGACGCGCGCGGCGACCCTGGAGGACCAGGGCGCCTTCGCGCTGTTCCTGGAGGAGGTGCTGCGGCATTCCACGGTGGTCCACCTGCGCGCCCGCACCGCCACCACGGACGTGGACATCGCGGGCGTCCGCATCGGAGCGGGGGAGCGCGTCATCGCCGTCAACGGGGCCGCGAATCGCGATCCGGTCCGGTGGGAACGTCCCGCCGAGCTTGACCCCACGCGTCCTCGCCTGTTCGGCCATCTCGCCTTCAACGTCGGGCCACGCCACTGCGCTGGGTCGCACATCGCGCGCCTGGAGGCCGCCGAGGCGATCCTGGGCATGTTCCGCGCATTCCCTGACCTGGTCCGGGCTTCGGAACCAGCCGACACCCAGCCCATCGGCTTCGTGTCGCGAGCCTGGCGGCCCATCACGCTGCAGCACGCACCCGTGTCCCCGGACGTGGCCGGGATGCGCGTCACCAACGCGCCACCGTTCTCCGGATCGCGACCCGACCAGCGTGCCCCGACTGCGCATGGCAGCTACGGGGAGCTGCACACACCTGCCTGACGGCGCCCAACGCCCGCCGGGAGGGGCCTACACTGCCGCCCATGCACAACACCGGCACCCGGCGCCTGCGCCACTCGGTCCTCGCCATCCTGTCGGTGGCGCTGTGCGTCGCCGGGAGTGCCGCTGCGCTTGCCCAGGACACAAGCCCTGCCGCGTCCGTGCAACCCAGTCCGCCGGCAAGCCCAGCGGCCTCAGCCAACGCCAATGGGTGGTCACCGGTCCGCTTCGTTGGTGGCGATCCAGAGATCATGACCTTCACCAGCGACTGCGCGATCCCGGGCATCGGCACCTTCCACCTGGTGGGCTCCGGTCCGCTCGGGGAGGGGCAGATGGACGTGACGCTGACCACGTTCGACCAGGCCAACCTGCGGTTCGGGGGGCACGCGCTGGGACAGGTCGACGGCACCAACGCGACGTGGGTGGTCGATGAGGACGTGGTCATGGCGTATGACTCGAGTCAGGGCATGTGGTACCTCAAGGGCACCTGGATGAACCTGGTGCCCATCGAGGCCTGCGCACCTGCCCCGTCCGCGGCGCCGTAGCCCGTCGGCGCCCGACGCGTCGTGGCGCATGGGTCAGCCGCGCCGGTCGATCGCGCCGGTGAGCCGGCGCTTCGTCGCGCACGGGTCAGCCGCACCGGTCAGTCGCGCCACGGCGACGGCGGCTCCTCGAACGGCCACAATGGACGTGTCCGTCGACGCCACGGGAGCGACGCGAGATCCGCGGTCGTCGGGCCGGGTGTCGCGGCCACGATGCTGCGCTCGGTGACGGGCGCGAAGCCGGCTCGGTAACTCACGTGGGACTTGGCCTGGAGGACTTCCGCATCCTCGGGCCGCAGACCCGCACCGACGTACGGCTCGGCATCGATGACGCCCACGGGTCGTTCGTGCACGACCACGCGGAGCGCTCCCACGCCGAGTACGGCGCAGGTGCCCAGGTCGCCGGCCATGCCCTGGGAGAACGGATGGCTGTAGCGGAACCGGCCGTCGGGATGCGCCAGCACCACCCCTTCGACCTGTGTCGCCTCGTTCCAGTCACCCGGCGGGCCACTGCCCAGGGTCACGGTCGTGGTCGTCCCGACCGGCGTCGCTCGCAGTATCCGAGCGGCGGATGGGTCCGTGACGGTGAGGTAGATCCGGCAGTCCGCGTGGTCGAGCGCGGCGCGCAGCAACTCCGTGGAGTCGCCCTCCGAACCACCATTGGTCGCGTCGCCAGCGTCGGCAACCACGTAGGGCGCCGGTCCCCCGAGTGCCACTGCCAGTGCCTCGGTGATGGACGGTGCGTCGGGGACCAGGAATGACGCGCGTGCCTGCCACGCTTCGAGTCCGATCCGCTCCGCGGTGACGCGGGCCAGCTCGGCGTCGCTGTCCGTGGTCACGACCACGGACCAGCCAAGGTCGGGCACGTCCAGCCACGGCTGGGACGGCAGCAGCACCGCCGACAGCACACCCGGCTGGGACTCCGCCTCGTCACACCCCTCCATCAGGTGTCGGAACGGTGGCCAGGCGTCATCGTGATGCTGGGGCGGGGTGGTCATGGCCAGCGGCGCCCAGGCCAGGGTCGGGCGCACATCGCCCAGCACCGCGGCAGCCAGCAGCGTGCCAGCCTGACGCCCTGTCCGCTCGAGGTCCACATGCGGGCACGTTCGATACGCGGTCACGATGTCGACCGCGTCCGCGATGGCTCGGGTCATCGTTGCGTGCAGATCGAACGAGACGGCCATCGGCACGCCCGATCGCAACCGACGCCGGAGCCGCGTCAGCAACTCGCCTTCCGGGTCATCGTAGCCCTCCGCGAGCATCGACCCGTGGAGCTGCAGGTAGACCCCGTCGATGGTCGCATCGGCGCGCGACACGATCTCCGCGGCGAATGCCTCGAAGTCGCCGGCGGTCAGGCGCGGGCCGGGCGGTGACCAGGCGAACAGGCTGGGCACGATGCTCATGCCGGCATCCACGAGCGCGTCCCATGCGGCCGCAAGCTCCTTGCCCGATGGCAGGGCCGCCCGGGTGAGCTGCTGGCCGATGAGGACGCCAGCGGTCTCGAAGTTGGCCCGCGTCGTCCGGCCGGGAGCGAACGAGTTGGCCTCGAGGAACAGGCAGCCAACAAGGACACGTGGTCGCGTGCCTGCGGACGGTCTCATGCGGGTCGGCCGCCGGAGCCCGACGTGCCTATGCCACCGTCTGGGGGACCTGGTGCCGTTCCCGCCGGGTGATGGCTGCGGCCAGCGCCTTGACGTCCTCGTGGACGGCCACATCCAGCGGTTCCGAGACCCGGCCGTCCGACACGACGTACACCCGGTCGGCGACATCGAACACCTCAGGCACCTCCGTGCAATAGAGGATGACCGCATGCCCGTCCGCGGCGTAGTCGCGCAGCAAGTGATAGATCTCGTCCTTGCTGCCGATGTCGACGCCCCGGGTCGGCTCTTCCAGCACGAGCGCGGCAGGGCGCTTCACGACCGCAGCTGCGATGGCGACCTTCTGCTGGTTGCCGCCGCTCAATGATCGGATAGGTGTCCCCAGCGACGGACTCTTGACCCGGAACGTTGCCCGGATGTCGGAAGCTATGGAGCGCATCCGACCCCGTCGGAGCGAGCTGAGCGCGCCAGTGATCTCCGTATCCAAACGGGACACCACGTTGTCCCCAACGGACATGTTGCCGAACAGGCTGGCTCCCCGATCAGCGGACACGAAGCCGCTGGCAGCGGCGACGCCACCCGGCGTCGAGACGCCCTTGACCAGCAGCGTGCCGGTTCCCGGCTCGAACCCGGCGATCGACCGCACCAACTCACGAGCGCCCGAGCCCTCGACGCCCACGAATGCCACGATGCGCCCAGCCGGCACCGTGAGCTCGACATCCGCGAATTCGCCGCCACGATGCGACCAGCCGTGCAGCTCGACGACGGGCGTCTCCGTCGCGCCCGCCGAGTGCGCCGTTCGTACCCGGTCGTCGCCAGTGGCCGTCACGACCACCAGCTCGCGAGCGATGGCCTCCTGGGTGAGCGCCTCCCCCTCCAGCGTCAGGGCAGTCCTGCCGTCGAGGACGACCACGACCCGGTCGCAGTGCCGCACCAACTCCGCCAACCGGTGGCTGACGAGGATGACGACTCGGCCGGCGTCCGCCAGGGAATGCATCCGGCGGAAGAGGTCGTTCGATTCCTCTTCGGTGAGTGCCGAGTTGGGCTCATCGAACAGGAATACCCGCGCGTCCTGGACGAGCGCCCTGGCGATCTCCGTCCGTTGCTGCACCGCCAGCGGCACATCCTCCAGCAGGCGATCACGAACATCGTCGATGCCCAGGTCGTGCATAACGATGAGCTCCTGCGTTCTCAGGTCCCGGCGCAGCCAACGGGTCCCTTCGCGACCGACCATGACGTTCTCGCCCACGGTCAGGTTCGGGAACAGTTGCGGTTCCTGGTGGACCACCGCGACGCGATGTGCCCCGATGTCCACGGACCATGGCACATCGTCGACGAGGATCTCGCCGTCATCCACGACGGTCTCCGCGGCCAGGATCTTGACCATGGTGCTCTTGCCCGCGCCATTGGGACCGGCCACGCCCAGGATCTGCCCGGGACAGGCATCAAGATCCAGCCCATCGAGGGCGATGGTGTCGCCGTAGCGCTTCCGGAGGCCGCGGATGCGGACGCCACCCGTGGCAGTGGCCTCGGGTCGCGGCTCGATCATGCTGCCTTGCGCCGACGGTTGGTGTACTGGTCGAGCACGACCGCGCCGATGGTCACGGTCCCCAGCAGCACCTGCTGTGCGAACGGACCCGCCGAGAGCAATGCCAGGCCATTGGCCAGCACCGCCAGCAGGAGGGCACCGGCGAGTGTTCCGGCCACGCTGCCACGCCCACCTGACAGGCTCGCGCCGCCGATGATGACCGCCGCGAACGTGGGGAACAGCAGTGACTGACCGCCACTCGGCTGGGTCGAGCCGATGAACGAGAAGTCCAGCATCGCCGCAAGACAGGCCATCGTGGCGCAGATGACGAACGCGGCCACCTTGTACTTGCGCACCGGCAGACGGGCAAGACGCGCCGCCTCAGGGTTGCCACCGATGGCCTTGAGTCGGAAGCCGAACAGGGACCGGCTCAGGAGGAGCCAGAACACGAGGGCGATGCCGATCATCCAGACTGCCTGCATCGGGAACCGCTCCGGCAGTGCCTGGTTGGCGATGCCCCGGAAGAAGTCCACTTCGCTCGGCTCCAGGGTGATGCCCGGTTCCGGGTAGAGATAGTTGAATGTCTTGGTGTTGGTCACCAAAAGCGTGAATCCGAAGATCAGCGTCCCGGAGCCCAGGGTGGCTATGAAGGACGGGATCTTGACGACCGTGGTGAAGAATGCGTTGAACAGGCCCCAGAAGATGGCCACGGCAAAGGTCAGGATGAGCGCCAGCCAGACGGGCCAGTCCCACATGATCCAGGACACTGCCATCGTCGACGCGCATAGGCCATAGAGGGCGCCGAACGACAGGTCGATCTCGCCCACGACGATGACCACCAGCAGGCCCATGCCCAGGATGGCGACCGTGGATGCGTAGCGCAGCAGCCCCAATAGGTTCGCGGGGATGAGGAACTTGCCGCCAGACAGGATCGCGAACACCGCGATGACGATGGCGATGGTGATGAACACACCGCCGACACGGAGCAGTGCCCCGCCGATGTCCTGGGCGCGGCTGCTCGTCGTGACGGGCGGTTGGGGTGAGGCCGTGCTGGTCATCGATCTCTCAACTGATGGGTGACGGGCCGTCGGGCATCACACCAGGGGCCGCTCAGCGGAGAGCGGCCCCTGGTGGTCAGCTTGCGTGACTGGGTGACGAGCCGAGTCAGGGCGCCGCGCTGGCGGGTGCCCCGAGGACGGCATCCAGGGCTGCACGTGCGTCGGCCGAGTTGGCCTTGGTCACCGGGAACAGCTCCTGGGTATTGGGTCGAAGGATGCCGTTCTGGAGCAGATCGGCACAGGCAAGAGCGCCAAAGCCCGCCTGCTCGGACCACTTCTGGTCGAGCGCAGCGACCTGGATGCCCTTGTCGATGGCGTCGAGCTGGCCGTACGAGACGTTCCAGCCGATGGTGTTGACCTTGCCCTCGAGGCCGGCGTCCACGATGGCGCGCGCAGCATGCTCTGCGGTCACGTCCACGTTCTCGATGAACTGAACGTCCGGGTGGCCGACCAGGAACGCGGAGTACGCGTCATACGACGTGCCGGCATTGAACGTTGCGTTCAGGGCGCTGCTCTCGTCGTTGACGAACGTGGCGTCCGGGATGGCCGCCTGGATGGTCTCGCGGAAGGACTTCATGCGGCCCTGGCCCCAGAAGGACGTCGGGTCGCCACCGGACACGGCGAATACCTTGAGATCCTTGCCTTCCGCCTTCATCCAGTCGAGCACGATCTGCGCGGCCTGGGCGCCTTCGAGGTCAGGCACTTGGGTGAAGTTGGTGAGTTCGTTGCCGTTGGACGTCACGCCAACGGTGAACACCGGGATGCCCGCTGCGATGGCCGCATTCGTCACCGCGGTGAACGCATTGGAGTCAGGCGGCTCGAACGACAGGCAGTCCACCGACTCCGTGTCGATGAGCGCCTGGAGCTGGGCCACCTGACCGGGGACGTCGATGCCGCTGTCGCCCGTTGGCGGGGCGACGATCTGGCCCACGAGGGTGGGCATGATCGCCTGCGCCTGGGGCAGGGTCGTCTCGTAGCCCGCCCGGTACTGGTCGGAGAACAACGGGATGCTTGCCGACTGGTACTGGAAGACGTAGTTGATAGGCCCGCCACTCGCCAGCTTCTCCGCGATCCGCGGCGCGAGCGTGAAGGTGCTCCCATCCTTGAGGGTCCCGGTCGCCGGCCAGCCGTCGGCCGCCGGGCTCTGCCCGAATGCCGGCATGGCACCCGCCAGGATGAGGCTCGCGGATGCCAGGGCGATGCCTGCGCCGCGCGCTCCGATACGCATGTGAGGTCCTCCTCGTTCGGTCCGCCGTGGCTCAGCTATGGAGCCCGCTTGGTACGGCCCGGTGACGCGTGAGTATCGAGCCGGTGGCGGCACATGTCAACGTTACTGGAATGGTTTCCCGGTCGATGCCGCGGCGTGCCGGCGAATCGAGGTGGCCTTAGGCGATCGATGGTGGGATGCATGACGGACGAGCCCTGAACGAGGTCGGCAGGATCTCTGTCCGGGCTTCGTCGCCACCCACCAGGCGCCCGACGAGCAGCTCCGCAGCGACGCGGCCAAGGCCCACGGTATCCCGGTCGATGGACGCGATGGGCGGCTCATACAACTCGCTGAGTGGCACGTCGTCGCAGGTCACAAGGGACACATCCTGGGCCACACGGAGACCCATCTGGCGCATGACCCGCAGGCAGCCGATGAGCAGCTGGTTACCGCCCGCGATGATGGCTGTCGGCCGTGGATCGGCGCTCAGCGCTCGTCGCGCGGCAGCCTCCCCGTGCTCCGTGGAGAACGAACCGGGGAGGTAGATGGCCTCCACCGCTTCCGGTCGACGAGCGAGGACGGCTCGCATGGCCTCCATCCGCTCCCGGCCCGGCAGCTGGGCGGGCGATCCGGTGATGAGCGCGATCCTGCGGTGGCCAAGGTCGATGAGATGCTCCACGGCGGCTTCCATGCCCGGCCGGTGGTCGTTCACGGCGGCGCTGGCACCCAGCCGCGCGGGCAGCTGACGGTCGATGACGACCACGGGTCCCTCGACCTGGGCGATGAGGTCGAGGGTCGCGCCATCGGTCTCGCTGGCCAGGGACAGGATCATGCCGTCCACGCGCCGACTCTGGAAGAAGCGGACATGGGCGGCGTCGAGCGCCGGGTCATTCTCGGAATTCATGAGCAGCAGCGAGTAGCCGGCGCTGCGCAGCACGGCCTCGGCGCCCAGCACGATGTCCGCCATCAGCGGATTGGAGATGTCCGCGAGCACGAAGCCCACGGACAGCGTCTGGCCGCGGCGCAGGCTCTGGGCAAGGAAGTCGGGTTCGTAATCCAGCCGGGCAACGGCGGACAGCACGCGTTCCCGCATCTGGGCGCTGACGTCGGGGTGTCCGGACAGGACACGTGAGACCGACGAGATCGCCACGTCGGCGAGGTCCGCCACCTCGCGCATGCTCGCCCGGCTCCGAGCAGAGCCGTTGGCATCGGACTGGGTCGCCCCTCGATCACCCAGCTCCCACGGCTCGCTGCCAGGCTCGTTCGGACCGCCCATCCGCTCGACCCTCTCCACATCACCTGACGTCCGGCTGCACGGCATCCGGGTGTTCCGGTAACGGTTCCGGCCAACCGTAGCACACCGACCCGAGCGGGCGGATGGCCTGTCAGGAGGTCCCTTGTGGCCTGCCAGGAGGGTCCCTTGCGCCCATGGGCGCGCGTCGCGTGCGTGGCACGCTCTCGCGTGTCGCGTGCGTGCCGGCACGCTAGTCTCTGGCGAACACGCTGGTGGTCGGTGCGCGATGGCGTGCCTGCTCCGTCACAGCCTGGAGGACACGGATGTCTCGCCGCAGCCTGAGTTCCATCGCGTCCCTGGCACTGGCCCTGACCCTGGCCGCGCCGGGCGGCGGGTTGGGACAGGCAGCGTCACCCGCGCCGTCGGACCTGGTGGCTCGAATGCCGGCGACGATCGCTGGCGCACCCGTGGAGGTGGCGTTCACCGAGGACCTCGCGACCTGGATCACCGAGGCATTCGCGGGCGAGACCCACCCGGAGATCTCGGCACTGGAGGCAGCCCTGGCCACCCGGAGCCTGTCGACTGCGGACATGACCACGGCCAATGCCTCGTTCGGAGCGGACCTGACCGACATGATCCAGGGCTTCCAGTTGCCCGGTGGGGACGCCAGCACGCTCAGCGAAGCCATCCTCGACGTGTACTTCATCGGCTTCGGCGAGCTGCAGCGAACCGACCAGACCATCGCGGGTCAGCCCGTGCTCATGATCAGTGATGGCCCGCTGGAGAGCGATGGCTATCCGTATGCAGTCCTGCTGGACCGGGATGTCATCTGGATCGCCAGCGCCAGCGAGCCGAACCTCCGCTCGGCCATCGAGGCCCTGGCGGCGGTCGCGGCAGGCAGCGCTCCTGGGAACACCGGTGCTGCGCCAGCGGACCCCATGGACCAGGCACCCGAGGAGTGGCAAGGCTTCACGCGCGAGACCCTCACGTGGAACCGGGAAGGCTTTGTCGGTGCATGGACGGTGACGTTCCGCGGTCCCTGGGTGCGCCCGGTCCTCAACGACATCGGCTACTGCGACGCTCCGTGCACCGTCTACATCCCCGCCGGTACGATCGACTGGACGTGGGAGAGTTCGACACCCACGACGCCGCGATGCGAGGAGCAGACGTCGGGCAGCATTGCTACCAACAAGGTGGTGGTCCTCCAGGACCAGATGCTGTATCTCGCCCCCGCCGGACCTGACCACTACCAGTACTGGGGATCAGGCACCAGCTTTCCGCCGGCGCAGAAGTGCTTTGGCTGGGACGCTGGCTCGGCGGCCGGTGGGTTCTTCCATATCGATCGGGCCGAGGACGCGCCCAATGCTGACGAGTCGGTGGGCTCGCGACCGATGTGTGGGTCCGTTATCTGGCGCATCCCGCGTGACGCTGCCTCCATGTCCGGGAAGTGCTGGACCCAGGACTATCCAGGCTACGAGGGAACCGTGGAGTGGGACCTGCAGCGGGTCGACCAGTAGCGGCTGACCCGGAAGACCCCACAGTTCGCCGTTCCAGCGCCCCGCCCCGCCAGCGGCCTGTCCCGCCCCGCCCCGCCAGCGGCCTGTCCCGCCGCGTGCATCGGGTGGTCGATACGATGGCCAGGCGGGTCGAGGGCGGCCCTGGCCGGCCCTCCAGCCGACGGATGTGCATGGGGTGGCCGATGTGACGGTCAAGATCGCGATCTTGTGGCCGTCAACCGACGTATCGACCACGAGGTGCACATCGGATAG
>JBBQNA010000073.1:0-14102 GCA_038329515.1 Candidatus Limnocylindrales bacterium
ACCCCGTTCGCGGGATACACGCCCCCGGGGATCCGTCCCCGGGGGCCGTTTGCTGCACTGGGCACTGCGATCTTCACTTTATGATGTGTCGGCCACCGGAGCCGTGGCGCATGTCAGGGTGTCTCGGCGATCTCGTTCGTCTCACGACACGCGTGTCAACCGAGATGGCACGAGCACTGCGCATGCTGACAGTGGATGACCGGTGTCCCCATCATGATGTCGGTCCACATACAGACCTGCGGCTGTCGAATGACCCGGCGCCGGAACTGGAGGTTGACCCATGCACACCCGGAATGAGCGGTGCGCCCCTTGAACGTCATCACCGCCGAAGGCCTGGTCAAGGTCTACAAGTCGCGCAAGAGCGAGGTCCGTGCGCTGGACGGCGTCGACCTCGAAGTGGAGGAAGGCAGCGTCCTCGGCCTGCTTGGCCCGAATGGTGCCGGCAAGACGACCGCCGTGCGAATCCTGTCGACACTGCTGAAGCCAGACGCCGGACGCGCCACCGTGGCCGGTTTCGATGTGGTCACACAGGCGCAGGAGCTGCGATCGGTCATCGGGCTCTCCGGCCAGTATTCGGCCGTGGACGAGAACCTGACCGGCCAAGAGAACCTCTGGATGTTCGGGCGGCTGTACCAGCTGCCCAGCCATGAGGCACGCACCCGCGCCGGGGAGCTGCTGGAGCAGTTCGACCTCGTGGAGGCCGGTAGCCGGGTCGTCAAGACCTACTCCGGCGGCATGCGCCGGCGGCTGGACCTCGCGAGTGCCCTCATCGGTCGGCCCCGACTGCTATTCCTGGACGAACCCACGACGGGACTCGATCCACGCAGCCGACTGGGCATGTGGGACGTCATCCGGACATTGGTCCGTGAGGGCACGACACTGCTGCTGACGACCCAGTACCTGGAAGAGGCGGACGAGCTGGCCAACACCATCGCCGTCGTCGACCACGGCAAGATCATCGCCCGTGGTACCGCGGATGAGCTCAAGACGCAGGTCGGTGGCGAGCGCATCGAGGTCGTGGTCCACGAACGCGCGGACATGGAACGTGCGGCGGGCCTGATCCGGCCGTTCGGTGTCGGGGATGCCGTGATCGACGAGCACACCCGCAAGCTGACGCTGCCGTCCACGGGAGGCGCGCAGGCGCTCGTGCAGGTGGTCGGCGCGCTGACGGAGGCAGGCGTCGTCATCGATGACATCGGCGTCCGGCGGCCGACCCTCGATGACGTGTTCCTGTCGCTGACCGGGCACGCAGCCGAGCTTGGCGCGAGCGACAACGACGAGACACCGGCCTCCGGGAGGAAGTCATGACCACCGCAACCAGACCCACCCGCGTCATCCAGGGCGGGGCGCGTCAGGCGCTGTCCGACGGGCTCGTCGTCATGTGGCGCAACCTCAAGCGGATCCCGCGGATCCCTGAGCTCGCGATCTTCGCGGTCATCCAGTCGATCATGTTCGTGCTGCTGTTCGCGTTCGTGTTCGGGGGCGCCATCCCACTGCCGGGCTATGAAGGCGTTGCGAATGCCTATCGCGAATACCTGATGCCCGGCATCTTCGTGCAGACCATCGCCTTCGCTTCCGCCACCACCGCCGTGGGGATGACGGACGACCTGGCCAAGGGCATCATCGATCGATTCCGGTCACTGCCCATGGCTCGTTCGGCGGTCCTGACCGGGCGCAGCTTCGCGGACACGATCTACCAGACCGGGATCCTCATCGTGCTGATGGTCTCGGGTCTGCTCGTGGGCTGGTCCGTCAATGACGGTTTCGTGAACTTCGTCATCGGGGTCGGCCTGCTCATCGTGTTCGCATTCACGATGTCCTGGGTCGGCATCTGGCTGGGCCTGTCGGTGCCCACCGTGGAGGTCGGCCAGCAGGTCGCCTTCGTGGTCATCTTCCCCATCACGTTCATCTCCAGCGCATTCGTGCCCATCCAGACCATGCCCAGCTGGCTCCAGCCCTTCGCGGAATGGAACCCGGTCAGTACGCTGACCTCATCACTGCGCATCCTGTGGGGCAACCCCAACCCGTTCGCGACGAACAACCTACCCTCGACGCAGCCCCTCCTGGTGACCATCGGTTGGGTGATCGTCCTGTTGGGCATATTCATCCCGCTCGGCGTGCGCAAGTACCGCTCGACCAGCCGCTGATCCCACAGCCAGCGCGACGCTGCGCTGGCCGTTACTCCGAGACCGATCCGAATGGCAGGGCCGCGTGCCCTGCCCTTTTGCTTTGGCAAGGGCCCGCCATTCGTCGACTCCACCCTCATCACACCGCCGGTCCTGGCTGCGGGCGACCTCGCTGTTGCTTCGAGTAGCCGGTGGCGATCATCTTGCTCGGCAACACATCTGGCTGGGCATCGCGAACCTCGTGGCGAGCTGGACAGCCGCTTCCCCTGCATCCTTCGCGGCCTCGGAGCCCTGTGTCGGGGCACCCTCCGCGGCCTTCGCGTCCACGCCCGCCGGGCGCGCCAGCCGATGATCTCGGTGCGTCGGCGTCGCCCTCCGGGCGCGCCAGCCGATGATCTCGGTGCGTCGGCCGATGATCTCGGTGCGTCGGCCGATGATCCCGGTGCGTCGGCCGATGATCCCGGTGCGTCGGCGGATGATCCCGGTGCGTCGGCCGATGATCATCTGGGATGCGTACGGACGGAGAACGGGGCTCCGCCGACCCTCACGGCCACCGGACCTGGTGGTCCCCCGTCGACATGCGGCACGATGGCGCCAGAACGACGGGTGAAGGTCCTGGGGAGCACCCGAACGTCGGTCGGCGCGGCATCTCTCCGCCCGTTGGATCATCTGGGACTCAGTCGCCACGGGGCCGGGTGCGCCACGGGCCACGAACCGACGCTCGCGCGACCCGGGGGGCTGCGCGACGCGGGCCCGGGAGCGCCACGGGCCACGAACCGACGCTCGCGCGACTGGGCCGCGCGACGCGCGACGCGGGCCGGAGTGCCGCGCGACGCGCGACGCGGGCCGGAGTGCCACGCTCGCGCGACGCGGGCCGGAGTGCCACGCTCGCGCGACGTGGGCCGGAGTGCCACGCTCGCGCGACCCGGGGGGCTGCGCGCCCCGAGGGCCGCAGACCGTCAGGCGCTGGCGACCGAGCGGCGGCGGATCATCGGACGCCAATCGCTCAGGTACAGGAACAGGACCGGCACCAGGTACAGCAGGTATGCCGCGACCTCGATCGCTGTGGGCGCCGCGCGGTATCCGAACATACCCGCCAGGACCGATCCGAGCGGCGAAGACTGCGGCAGCGTCTTGCTCAGGTCGAACACGGGCTGGAACACCGGCAGATAGCCCGCCTCCGTGAACTCGTGGATGGCGTACACGACCAGCCCCGCGGACACGAAGATGAGCAGGATGCCCGTGACCGTGAAGAACTTCGCGAGGTTGATGCGGATACCGGCCGCGAAGATCGCCCAGCCCAGTGCCATGGCCACGGTGAGGCCCAGCAGCCCGCCGAAGACGGCGCCCGTGGCGTCACCCGATTCGGAAGCGAGGATGGCCAGGAAGAACAGCGTCATCTCGATGCCTTCGCGGATGACGGCGATGAACGCGAGGCCGATGAGCGCCCTGGTGCTGCCCTGCACGATGGCGGCAGATACCTGGGACTCCAGTTCGCCCTTGATGGCCCGCCCCTGGCGGCGCATCCAGAACAGCATCCGGGTCATGATCACGACCGCGGCGACTGCGGCGAGGCCCTCCAGGGTCGCCTGCAGGCGATGATCCAGCCGGCCGACGGTGTTCACCACCACGACGCCGATGACCAGTGACAGCAGGGCTGCCAGGGCGGCACCCAGGATGACCTTTGGCAGGGCGTCGCGTCGGCCGAGCTTGACCAGGTAGGCGCAGATGATGCCCACGATGAGCGCGGCTTCCAGGCCGTCTCGAAGAGCGATGAGAAATGCGCCTGCCATGGGACTCCCGGGTCGTCTGCGGGGCGGTGATCTGGTGCCGCCTGCGCCGTTGGCAGGATAATCCCGATCCGGCAGGTCGTCAATCACCCCTGAGCCGGTCACTCAGGCTGTCCTGTGTCTCGGCCTGGACGGATCACGGAACGACCATGGGTCAGCCGCTTCCGATCGGATGCGCCCGAGATGGCTGCAGATGGGTAACGTACGCACCATCGGGACAGATCAGGCGGACATCAGGAGGGGCAGGGACATGGCGAATGGCACCGGGACCAAGGCCGACCCGTGGGCGCTTCGGACCCCGCCGGGCACGTCCGAGTACACGATGTATCGGGACGACGCATCGGACCCGCCGACCATCGTGTGCCAGGTCGGCGGCACCAAGCTGCTCTACGACGCGCGAGCCATCGAGGAGCTGCACGCGATGCTCGTGGCACACGGCGACTGGATGCCCCTGGGCGGCGCGGATGAGCAGAAGCCCGCGCCCGAGGGCACCGTCGAAGCGTGGGGACGCTCCGAGACCAATCCGCGCGGCGGCTGGTATGGCCTGAAGAAGGGGCTGCGCGGCAGGTTCGGGGTGTACCTGCCGCCGCTCATGGAGGAGTTGGGCCTGGTCGAGGTGACCCACGACGCCAAGAACAACCGGATGCGCGCGATCTGATCCTCGTCCCGCAGGGCGCGATCTACCTGAGCTCGCGCAGCAGCTCCAGGAGTCGGTCGATATCCGCCTCGGTGGTCATGGGGTTCATGACCCCGGCTCGCAGCCAGGTGGATCCACGCAGTCGGGTCGTCGACAGCCAGCCGTCACCCGACGCCTCCAGTGCTGCCTGGAGCGCGTCCTGGTGCGCGTCCAGCGCGTCGGGTTCCGGCCGCGGACCCGCAGGCAGGTGCCGGAAGCAGACCACGGATAGCTCCGGGTTCGCTGGCAGCTGCTCGAAGTCAGCCGAAGCCGTGATGCGCTCCGACAGGTATCGCGCGATGGCGACGTTCGCCTCCACCAGCCGGCCCAGGCCGCGGGTCCCGAGGTGCTTCCAGCTCATCCAGAGCTTGAGCGCTCGCCATCGTCGGGTGCCTTCGAAACCAAGTCGATAGAAGTCGAGCGAGTCGCTGTCATGGGCGTCGTGCTCGCGCGCCGTATCGCCGCCGCCGCGGTAGTACTCCGGCCGTCGCGAGAAGGTCTGCTCCAGGAGCCGACCATCACGGACCATCAGGCCACCGATGTCATACGCCTGGAAGAACCACTTGTGGGGGTCGACGGTGACCGAGTCAGCCAGCTCGAGGCCCGGCACGAGGATCGCCAGGTCATCGGACAGGCGTGCAGCCCCGCCGTACGCCGCGTCCACGTGCAGCCACAGACCCTGCCGCGCGGCGACCGCCCCGATCGCCGGCACATCGTCGATGGATCCGGTGTTGGTGGTGCCCGACACGGCGACAACCGCGAACGGCGTCAGGCCGGCTGCCAGGTCGGCCGCCACCGCGTCCGCGAGCGCCGCCACGCCCAGCCGGAAGCCGTCGTCACTGGGCAGCGTCACCAGCGTCTGCGGCGGGAACCCCAGCTCATCGAGCGCCCGTGCCACCGAAAAGTGGCCCTGGTCCGAGACATAGACCCGGGCGTCCTCCAGGGCTGCGCCACGGGGCGGCCGATCCAGTCCCCGGAGTCGGCGGAGCTGCACGTCCCGGGCCAGCGCCAGGGCCATGAAGTTGGCCATCACGCCGCCAGATGCGAGCAGCCCGAAGCTCCCCTCCCCGTATCCGATCAGGTCGCACAGCCAGCGCACGACCTCCTCCTCCACGAACGCAGCCGATGGTCCCGCATGCCACACGTCGACGCCCTGCTGCGTGAACTGGGCCAGCAGCTCGCCGACGATGGACAGTAGCAACGGCGGCGGCGTGAAGTAGCTGAGGGTGCGCGGGTGCCAGGCGTTCAGCTGGTGGGGCGCTACCCGGTCGCGGAACTCGGCCAGCAGGACGGCCGAGGCGGTGGGTTCCGCGGGCGCCGGCTCCGGACCGCCACGCTCCCCGAAGAACCGGGCACGCAGGGGCTCGGCCGTGGTGGGCTCACCCATGGCCCGCCGGAAGGCCTCGTCATAGAGGTAGTCCAGTGCCACACCCCACGCGTCGTGGCCCAATCGCTCCAGTGCGACGCGCGACACGGTCGGATCGCGGACGTCGATGAGTTCCGGCTCCGGGTGCCATGAGAAGGGACCCGGGCGCGTCACGGCGCGATCCCGGCGTGCTCGACGACCCAGCCGACGACCAGCGGCATCAGGTCAGGCGTGAACGCCTGCTCCAGGCTGCTGTACTCGCCCAGGGCACCGGTCGTCGCCGTCTGGAACAGGTGGTTGGCATCACCCAGCGTGACGATGGTCACATCCGTGTTGCCGGCAGCATCGAGTGCGGCCTGCATCGCGGGCGCTTCCAGGGCCGCGATGACCTGCACGTCCTTGCCGCCGAAGACTCCCAGGGTGGGCGCGGTGACCTGGCTCCAGTCCCTGCCGGCATCTGAGCGCAACAACGAGAGGAACCAGGGGCTCTTGAGAGTGGCCAGCTGGCCGTTGACCTGGCCCTCGATGAAGTCCTCGCGGTCGCCCAGGACTTGCCGACTGGCTGGATCCTGACCGTCGTAGAGATCGCCGAAGTACTCACGCAGGATGGTCTCGGCTGCGGTCGGGTCGCCGGCGAGGCCGGCGGCATAGAGCCGGCTGGCGAACGAGCGTGCCGCAGCGATCTGTTCGACCGTGCCACCTTGCGACCGGGTGATCGCCTCGGCCTGGTCCACCAGCAGGTCGACACCAGGTCGGGCGACCGGCGCCAATCCGACCACGAACGCCACGTCCGGGTCATGGGCGGCGATATCCGCGATGTATACGCCGCCTTCGCTGTGGCCCAGCACGCCGGTGCGTGCCGGGTCGACTTCCGTCCGACCGCGCAGATAGGCCAGCGCCGCCGCACCATCCGCGGTGAAGTCGGCCAGCGTGGCTGCCGCGTAGTCTCCGGTCGACGTCGCTGTACCCCGGTCGTCGTAGCGCAGCACAGTGACACCCGCCTCGGCCAGCGCCCGGGCAATCAGCGCGAATGGCTTGAGCGTCATCCCGGGCAACGATTCGTCGCGATCCTGGGGTCCGCTGCCGGTCATGAGCACGACCGCACCATGCGGGCCCGGGGTGGTGGGGACCGAGAGCGTGCCCGCCAGCGTCACACCCGCCGAGCCGCCGGGGAACGTGACCTTGAGGTCCGTGTATGCCGCCGAGGGCGGCGTCGGGGACGCGTCCGGCAGTGGCGCGTATGCATCGATCGCGGGCAGGAATACGCTGCTGCGCAATGAGGCCGCCTCGCCCTCTGGGCTCAGCAGCAGTACCAGGTAGCTGGCGCCATCGCCGTCGGCCAGGCCAAGGTCGGCGATCGTCCCGGCAGCCGGCACCTGGTACAGCGACCAGTCCAGCCCGACCGGGGTGCTGCGTGTCTCGATGGCATCGGGTCGGCTGGTGAGGCCCAGCTGCGGCAGGAGTGCTGGCCACAGCTGCTCCGCCTGGACGGGTGCCGACTGGAGACCCAGCAACGTCGGGTCAGCGGGTGACATGCCGCGGGTTCGGATGCCCATGCCCACCGATGTCCAGCCGACCGGTGCTACCGACCCGATGCCGTATCCGGCCTCGGCCACGGGTTCCAGCACGATCAGTGACGGCGACGGCGACTGGGCGAGCACGCCCGTGCCCGGGATGAGGAGCGTCAGGCTGAGGGCGGCGACCGCGAGGCGCGCGAGGTACTGCATCCCCAAACGGTACAGGACGAGGCTCAGAACGAGCGCCGGAACAGGAGCCACACGCTGGCCGCCACCGCGACCACGAAGCCAGCGCCCAGCAGCCAGCCGGCGACCGACCGATACCCAGCATCCAGCCGGGTGATGAGCACATCGATGCGGTCCGGCGGACGCCCCGCCGCACCCGAGTAGCGGCACAGGTCGAGGGACACCCGCAGCCAGCCGCCGCCCAGGATGAGCGCCCCGACCAGCAGCGGCACGCCCAGCAACAGCGACCGGGCAGCTGCCCAGACGGCCACGATCACGAGGAGCACGGCCAGCAGGAACGTCGCGAACAGTGTCAGGGGCACGAAGCGGCGGTCCCCGCCGCGCACCTGGCGCGCAGCCAGGGCACGCACCAGTGCGGCTCCACCGAGGCCCGCCAACAGGACCAGCCCTGGCCCCATCAGACCGCGGCCGGATCGCCTCCCGGGCCACCCGGGTCGCCACCAAACGCACCAGTGGCACGCAGTAGCTCGACGGCGTCCGGGGCGTAGCCCAGGTCGGACAGGATGGCGTCCTGGTCGGCACCCATGCCCGGTCCCGGCCGGTACTCGGGCTCGAAGCCCGACACATGCAAGGGCAGCCCGACGGAGCGAACCCGCCCGAACGTCTCGTCCTCATACTCCGCCAGCATGCCCCGCTCCTGGAGCTCCGCCACGTCCAGCGCCTGCGACAGGGAGCGGACCGGCGCGATGGGCACCACGCCCCGCAGCAGCGTCAGCCACTCGGCCGAGGTCAGCTCCGCGAACCGCTCCGACAGCCGGCCAAGCACGTCGTCGCGGTGCTTGCCACGGGCCGCGAACGAGGCGAATCGATCGTCGGTGGCGAGGTCCGGCAGACCCATGACACGCACCAGGGAGACGTAGAACTTCTCCTTGGGACACGCGATCGCGATGTGCCCGTCCGCGGTCGCGAAGAACTGGAACGGGACCACGGAGGGGTGCGCCGACAACGGCAGGCGACGCGTCTCGAATCCTGAGGACAGGAACCATGTGGCCGGGTAGGACAGCATCGCGAGGGCGCTGTCATACAGGTTGGTGTCCACATCCCGCCCGATGCCGGTCCGCCGGGCGTCGTGGAGCCCGGCCAGCAGGCCGACCATGGCGGTCAGGCCGCAGATGTAGTCTGCCAACGACAGGCCACTCTTCGCAGGCGGTCCATCCGGGTCACCGGTCAGTGACGCCCAGCCAGACTGAGCCTGGATGAGGGCGTCGTAGCCTGGCAGCATGGCCTGCCCTGGCGCGCTGCCGTAGCCCGTGAGTGCCACGCACACGATGCGCGGATTGACAGGCTCGAGATCCTGGTAGCGGATGCGCAGCCGCTCCGGCTGGTCACCGCGCAGGTTGCTGAATACCGCGTCCGCGGACGCCACCAGCCGCTCGAACACCTCGCGACCGGCCGGGTTCTTGAGGTCCAGTGCCACCGAGCGCTTGTTGCGATTGAACGCCTCGAAGAACAGGGAGTCGGTGCCCTGCTGACCGGGCGGGATGTAGCGACTGACGTCACCGCCCGATCCCGGGTCCTCCACCTTGATGATCTCGGCACCCAGGTCCGCGAGGTACATGGTGCCGAACGGCCCGGCACCGTACTGCTCCACGGCCACGATGCGGACGCCCGCCAACGGCGGCCCGCTGGCCCCTGTCTCCGCCCGAGCGGTCCCTTGGCCCACCACAGCGATCAGGCCGTGGTGGTGCGGCTGTCGACGGTGTATCGCTCGACGTAGTCCCAGTCCAGCTGGGTGCCGAAACCAGGTCGCTCCGGCAGCTGCAGGCGCCCGTCACGCAGGAAGTCGGACAGGTCGCTGAGGGCCCAGAAGAACGGGTCACGTTCTTCGTCGAAGCACTCCACGAAGGTGTGGTTGGGCGTCGAGGCCAGCAGGTGCGAGGACACCTGTGGCTCCTCATGATGACCCAGCTGGATGCCATATGCGGCACTCAGGCCGGCGGCCTTTCGCCACACGGTCGGGCCACCCGCCCATGAGGCATCGAAATTGCTGACATCGATGGCGCCGTCCGCGATGAGGTCGCGGACGCCGTTGAGGGTCGTCTCGCTCTGGCCGGCCGCGACAGGGATGCCCGTCTGGAGGCGCACGTCACGCATCCAGCGCCGGTCGTTGGTCCAGCGGCAGGGCTCCTCGAACCAGCGGATATCGAGGTCGGCGACGAGCCGCCCGAACTCCACGGCCTGGGCACGTTCGTAGCCCTGGTTGGCGTCGACCATGATGGCGAAGTCGGGACCGGCAGCTTCGCGCGCCGCCCGGACGCGGACCGCGTCCTCCTTGGGCGTCCGGCCACCGACCTTGAACTTGACGCCCGAGAAGCGCTTCGTGTACGCGCTGATGAGCTCCCGCGTCTGGTCCAGGTCCAGGTGGTAGTAGCCACCGATGACGGACATGGGCAGCGAATCGGTGACCGATCCCCACAGCCGGTGCAGCGGCAGGCCAACGGCCTTGCCGAACACGTCCCAGATGGCCGTGTCCAGGCATGCGATGGCCTGGAGCGACAGCCCGCGGTCACGCAGGATGTTGTTGGTGGACGGCTCCATCGCCGTCCATGCCCCTTCGGGGTCGGTCGCGCTGCGGCCGATGATCCGGGGCGCCAGCTCGTCGTGGATGATGCCCACCACGAGTGCCTGCTCGTCGTCCGTGTCGCCGTTGTAGACCTCGGAGACCAGGCCATCCGCCGTGTACAGGCGGGTGATGATGGTCGTCCGGTTGATCATCGAATAGGCGCTCCCCACGAAGCGTCGGGCAAGGGGCGCGCGCAGGGCGATGGTCTCCACCCGCTCGATCCGGAGCGAGCTCCGGTCGAGGGGCGAGATGGTCACCGCGGCGTTCCCCGCAGGATCCACCGCGGGAGTGGTCATCGACCGACCACGGTCCGTGCAGCGGCAGCGATCTTGTCCGCCGACGGCAAGAGCTCCGCCTCCAGCGTTGGGCTGTAGGGGATGAGCAGGTCGTACGGCAGGCTCACCGCGGTCGGCGAGGCCTTCCACGGGATGCGCGTCTGGGCCAGCTTGCTGATGAGCGTCGCTCCCCAGCCACCTTCGTGCCACTGCTCCTCGGCGATGACCAGGCGACCGGTCTTGCGCACGGATGCCTCGACAGTCGCGTGATCGAGCGGTCGGATCCAGCGCAGGTCGATGACCTCGGCGCTGATGCCCTCGGCGGCGAGCGCCTCGGCGGCCGCGAGCGACTTCTCGACCATCAGGAGGGTAGCCACGATGGTCACGTCCGTGCCCTCGCGGAGGACACGCGCGGTACCGATATCGGAGATCACTCCGCGTTCGACGGGTCCCTTGCGGGTGTACAGCACCTTGTGCTCGAAGAACAGCACCGGGTCGTTGTTTCGGATGGCCGCCCGGAGCAGCTCGTATGCAGCCTGGGGTGAGGAGGCCGTGACGATGCGCATGCCCGGCTGGGCCATGTACCAGCTCTCCGCCGTGGCGCTGTGCTGGGTGCCGAAGCCGGCCCCACCGCCGGATGAGATGCGCACGGTGACGGGCACCGTGAACTGGCCGCCCGACATGTAGCGGTACTTGGGCAGCTGGTTGACGATGGCGTCGCCGGCCGTGGGCAGGAAGTCCGCGAACATGATCTCGACCACGGGTCGCATGCCCGTGATGGACATGCCCAGGGCCACGCCCATGAAGCCGTTCTCGCAGATGGGTGTGGGCAGCACCCGGCCCGGGAACTTCTCCGGGAGCCCGATGTTGGTCTTGAACACGCCGCCGTCCGCGTCGACATCCTCACCCAGGAGGACGACGGTGGGATCGGACGACATCTCGTCCTCGAGGGCGGCGTTGATCGCCTCCCGGTAGGTGAGCTCGACCGCGACGGGCGCGGTCTCCTGGGCGGGAGCCGCCTCAGTCAGCGTAGACATACTGGCGCGTCTCCTCGAGGGTCAGGATGGGAGCCTCGGCGGCTCGGAGGGCTGCGGCGTCGATGTCGGCCTGGACCTTGGTCCGGACGGCGTCCTGCTCCTCGACCGAGAGCAGGCCCTCGGCGGCAAGCTTGGCGCCGAAGAGGGTGATGGGGTCTCGTTCCTTCCAGCGCTCCAGTTCACCCGGTGCCCGGTACTTGGCCGGGTCGGTCCGCGAGTGGCCGCGGTAGCGGTAGGTCTTCATCTCCAGCAGGCTCGGGCCACCACCGGCGCGGGCACGCTCGAGTGCCTCGCTCACGGTGGCGTTCACGACGTCCACGTCCTGGCCGTCGACGACGATGCCGGGCATGCCATGCGGATCGGCGCGGCGCGCCAGGTCGACCGTCGAGGTGGTCGTCATCTGGGGGCTGTACTCGCCGTACAGGTTGTTGGTGATGATGAACACGACGGGTGTCTTCCAGACGGCCGCCATGTTGAGCGCCTCGTGGAACGTGCCGATGTTGGTGGCACCATCCCCGAAGAACGTGAGCGCCCCGAAGGGCCGCTTCTGGAGCTTGAACGCGAGCGCGGCGCCGACCGCGATGGGCAGGCCTGCGCCGACGATGGCGTTGGCACCGATGTTGCCCAGCGAGGTGTCGATGAAGTGCATCGAGCCGCCCACACCCTTGGAGCCGCCGGTCGCCCGGCCCATGAGCTCCGCGAAGCCGGTCTCGGGCGTCATGCCCAGCGCGAGCGCCTCGCCGTGGCCACGGTAGGTATTGGTCTGGACGTCGCCCTTGGTCATGGCGGCGATGGAGCCCACGGAGACGGCTTCCTGGCCCTGGCACAGGTGCGTGGTGCCCTGGATGAGGCCACCCATGAACAGCTCCTGGACCTTCTCCTCGAACAAGCGGATGGTCCACATCTGGTGGTACCAGCCGACCCGCCGGTCAGTGCCGGCCGCGGTGTCGGTCATCGTGCGTCTACCCTCCCCGGGCGATGGTGGAGCCGCGCGCAAGAGCCGTCGTCAGGACGCCGCGGGGCGGTGACGGGTCGGTATGGGTTCCGCGTCGGTACCGTTTCCAGTTTCTGCCGTCCATGGTGGCATCGGAGGTCCGGATGCGTCAACTGTGTGCCCTGTGCGCACGCCTGGCTCAGTCCCACGTCCGGGCCAGCCGCTACTGGTCGACCTGCTGCACTGCACTGCCGGTTCTGGACCGCTGCTCAGGGATCGTCCACGCGATGGATGGCCCTCGACGCACCACGACGCCCCACTCGTGCATCGCATGGGTGGCTCAAACACCTGGGCAACCCATCCGACGCCTCGCAGCTGCGCCGCCTATCCGATGTGCACCTCGTGGTCGATACGTCGGTTGACGGCCACAAGATCGCGACCTTGACCGTCACATCGGCCACCCCATGCACATCCGTCGGCTGGAGGGCCGGCCAGGGCCGCCCTCGACCCGCCTGGCCATCGTATCGACCACCCGATGCACGCCCTCGTCGCATGCACACGCCGAGCGGCGACTGTGCACGCCCTCGTCGCATGCACACGCCGAGCGGCGACTGTGGCTGCCCTGCTTGGCCGCGCGCCTACAAGTCCGCGATAAGGACGGGCCGGCAGGATACGGCCATGACCAGTCGCGAAGATCCCGTGTGTCGTGGTGCTCGCCGGGCACGGGATGGGCTGCGGTCGGTCGTATCTGAGATCCACCACGCACGGCACGGTGCGGGTTTAAGCCAGCAGACCGTAGCGGACGCAGTCGGCATCTCCCGTTCGCAGCTGAGTCGCATCGAGCATGGCATCAAGCTCGATGTCTCGATCGAGCTCGCCGGGAGACTGTGCGGCGCCGTGGGCCTGGACCTCGCTGTGCGGGCGTACCCGGGTTCGATGCGTATCCGGGACGTCGCGCAGACGCCACTTCTGGGTAGGGGACGGACCCGCCTTGGCGCCGACTGGCGATGGCGACTCGAGGTCGTGCTACCGATTCCGGGTGATCAGCGTGCGTGGGATGCTGTCGGCACGCACCAGGCGACCGGTCTGCGGATATGGATCGAGGCCGAGTCGCGAATCAACGACGTCCAGGGTCTCCTGCGGCGCATCGAACTGAAGCGGCGCGACGGGGGAGCCCATCGAGTGGTCTTGTTGGTGAACGAGACACGTGCGAATCGGGATGTGCTCGCGGGAGCCGCTGCCGCCTTCGCGCTGGCGTTTCCAGCCCGGCCGCGCGCCGCGATCCGGTCACTCATCGCCGGGCGCGACCCCGGAGGCGATGTCCTGCTGGTGCTGTGACCTCGACGCCCCACTCGTGCATCGCATGGGTGGCTCAAACACCTGGGCAACCCATCCGACGCCTCGCAGCTGCGCCGCCATCCGACGCCTCGCAGCTGCGCCGCCTATCCGACGCCTCGCAGCTGCGCCCCCATCCGACGCCTCGCAGCTGCGCCGCCTATCCGACGCCCCACTCGTGCATCGCATGGGTGGCTCAAACACCTGGGCAACCCATCCGACGCCTCGCAGCTGCGC
>JBBQNA010000074.1:0-13928 GCA_038329515.1 Candidatus Limnocylindrales bacterium
GTACGCCGAGCGACGCGAGGAGTCGGCACTCCGCCGCTCCGGGCGGACCGTGCCGGACGCCACGTTCGAACCCTTCGCGCGCATCGACCTGGGGCCCGTGGATGCCATCCTGGCTCGACACGGTCATCGGCCGCGGGCGGCGCTTCGCATCATGGATGACGTCCAGGCGGAGTACGGTCACCTGCCGGTGGCGGCGCTCCAACACATCGCCCATCAGACCGGCGCCTGGTACAGCGAGCTGTATGGCATGGCCACCAGCTATCCGCACCTGCGTTTCGAGACACCCGGCAGCCACGTGGTGGCCATCTGTCGCTGCGCCCAGTGCACCGTGGCCGGCGGCGGCCGTGTCCTGGCTGCGTTCCGGCAGCACCTGGGCACGGATATCGGTGGCCTGAGCCCCGATGGCGCCGTGCGGCTGGAGTCGACCGACTGCCGAGGTGAGTCCGCCGGTGTGCCGCGAGTCACGGTGGACGGCAACGTGCTGCCGACCGTGAACGCGACGGATGCGGCGACCATCGCCGCCGCCCTGCGCGCCACTGTCCCCCAGGGACAGGCTGCCTGACATGGCCATCCTCCAGGGACCCGCATCCTGGCCCTCGATCCTGCTGGCACGCGCCAGCGTGGCGGGTGCAGCGACGGATATCGAGGCGGCTGAAGGTGCGGGCGCATGGACCGCCTGGCGACAGGCGGCGGCATCGCTGACGCCAGAGCAGGTCATCCGGCTCGTATCCACGTCCGGGTTGCGCGGTCGCGGAGGCTCGGGTCATCCGACGGGCGCCAAGTGGCAGGCCTGCGCTGCGTGGCCATCGGCCATCCGCTACGTGGTCGCCAACGGCTTCGAGGCGGATCCAGGTGCGCAGCTCGACCGGACGCTCATGGAGACGGACCCGCACGCGGTGCTGGAAGGCGTCGTGCTCGCCGCGTATGCGGTGCGCGCCACCACGGCCATCATCGCGGTCAACTCGCGCTACACCACGGCCATCGAGCGGCTGCGGGCTGCCATCACGGCCGCGGAGTCGAAGGGCTACCTGGGCGCCAACGCCATGAGTACCGGCTCCGAGCTGTGGGTCGAGGTGCGCGAGTTGGCCGGCTCGTTCGTGCTGGGCGAGGAGACCGTCCTGCTGCGGGCGCTGGAGGATCGACGCGCACAGCCCGACCAGCGGCCGCCGTACCCCACCGAGCTGGGCCTCTGGGGCGAACCGACCGTGGTCAACAACGTGGAGACGCTCGCCGCGGTGCCCTGGATCGTGGCCAACGGGTCGAGCGCGTACGCCGCCATCGGCGCCCATGCCGCGCCCGGTACCACGCTCATCCAGCTGAGCGGCGCCATCCGCAACCCAGGCATCGTGGAAGTGCCCCTGGGCACCACCCTGCGGGAAGTCCTGGACGGCGTGGGCGGCGGCCCGACGGGTACCTTCAAGGCAGCCCTGGTCGGCGGTCCGTCGGGTGGTTTCCTACCGGTAGAGGCCCTGGACACGCCCCTCGGCTTCGGCGAGCTCAGCGCTGCCGGCGCCATCCTGGGCTCGGGTACCGTCGTGGTCGCCGACCAGACCACCTGCCTCGTGGACTTGTCGGCACTCCTGACCCGCTACCTGAACGACGAGGCGTGCGGCAAGACCATCCCCTGCCGTATCGGCACGCGCCGCCTGGCCGAGCTGGGGCAGGGCTTCTGTACCGGCCGATCGCGCCCGTCGGACGCAGCGCTGGTCGCTTCCCTGTCGGCCGATATCCAGGACGCTGCACTGTGCGGACTGGAGCGGACAGCGGTCAACCCGCTGCTGACCGGGATGCGATACTTCGGGCAGGAGTTCGCGGACCATATCGACCGGGGCTCGTGCCCTGCCGGCGTCTGCCAGCCCATCCGGGTGGCATCGGTGGCGCATTGACGATGAACCACTCAGCCGCTCGATCCCAGGGGCCTTTCGTTCGATGACCGACACGCTTCCCGCCCGCCGCGCCGAGCCGATCGATGCGATCGCCGAGCAGTTGCTCACGACCCAGAGCCCCCAGCGACCCCAGCTCACGCCTGCCTTCGACCTCCAGATCGACGGCCGGACCCTGGTCGGCCGCGTGGGCCAGACGATCCTCGAGGTCTGTCGCGACAACGGTGTCGAAGTCCCCACGCTGTGCTACGAGCCCAAGCTGCCCGGTTTCGGTGCGTGCCGGATGTGCGTGGTCGAGGTCGAAGGAGAGGACTCCCCGCCCATCAGCTGCTCCCGCGATGCGCAGCCGGGCATGGTCGTCCAGACCCAGACCCCCCGCTTGCGCCAGGTCCGCAAGACGAACCTTGAGCTCATATTCAGCGATCACAACGCGTACTGCCTGCCGCCCTGCCAGAACAAGTGCCCCAGCCACATCGATATCCCGGGCTTCCTGAAGGCGAATACGGAAGGCTCGTTCATCGAGTCGGCGCGCATCTTCAAGCGCACCATTCCCTTCCCCAGCATCCTTGGCCGCGTCTGCCCCGCCCCGTGCGAGGAGCATTGCCGCCGGGACGAGGTGGAAGAGGCCATCGCCATCCGCGACACCCACCGCTACGCCGGCGACCAGGTGCTCAAGGCACAGGCCGCAGGCATGAAGGCACCCGTGCCGTTCGAGGTCCAGCCCGCCAGCGGCAAGCGCGCCGCGGTCATCGGCTCCGGACCTGCCGGCATGGCTGCTGCGTATTACCTCGCCATCGCGGGCCACGAGGTCACTGTCTTCGAGCGCGACCCCGCCCCCGGCGGCATGCTCCGCTACGGCATCCCCCAATACCGGCTGCCCAAGGTGGAGGTCCTCGAGGCCGAGTACCAGGGTGCCTGGGACCTGGGCGTCAAGCTCGTCAGCAACGCCGAGCTGGGCAGGGATTTCACCGTCAGCGACCTCCAGAACCAGGGCTTCGATGCCGTCTGCGTGGCCATCGGCTGCTACGACACCAACAAGCTGGGTATCCCGGGCGAGGACGCCGAGGGCGTGCTCGAGGGCCTCGAGTACCTGCGCATCGCGACCCTCGGCCTGCCCTATCCCGGCCACGAGGGCACTCGTGTCGTCGTGGTCGGTGGTGGCTTCACATCCATGGACTGCTCTCGCACCTCGATCCGCCAGGGCGCCAAGGAGGTGACCCTCGTGTATCGCCGCGACATGAAGGACATGCCTGCCGCGAACGAGGTCCACGAGATGATCGAGGAGGGGGCCCGGGCGATCTTCCAGGCCGCTCCAACGCGGGTCGCGACCGATGCCAACAACAAGGTCGTCGGCATGGAGTTCCAGCGCATGGTCGCGGGCGCCCCGGATGCCTCCGGCCGCCGCCGCCCCGAGCCGCTGGCTGGCTCCGAGTTCATCATCGAGTGCGACCGGGTGCTGTTGGCCATCGGCCAGGGACCCGACCTGCGCTGGACGGCACGCGGCTCCGAGGGCGTGGGTGCCAACAAGCAGCGCCGACTGGCCGCCGACGCGGTCACGTTCTCCACCGGCCGACCGGGCGTGTTCGGGACCGGCGATGTGCGCACGGGCGCCGCGACCGTGGTGCAGGCCGTGGCCGAGGGACGACGCGCGGCGTACGCCATGGACGCCTACCTCAAGGGCATGGACCTGGAGGCCATCCGGACGCGCCAGACGCTGGCCGAGCCGCAGCCCGAGTTCCTGTCCATCGTGCCCTACACGAGCGAGGTCAAGGAGCCCCGGCTGCGTCTCAAGGCGATGCCCGCCGAAGTGCGCAACAAGAGCTACATCGAGTACGAGATGCCCTACACGCAGCAGGAGGCGATGGCCGAATCCGGCCGCTGCCTCCAGTGCACCTGCGAGGCCATCGGCTACTGCGACCTGCGACGCCAGGGCATCGAGTACGGCACGACACTGAAGACGCTCGAACCGTCGCGCACCGGGACCAGCTTCCGGAGCGTGTCCGAGAACCGCTTCACGGGCACCAACCACGACTACATCCGCGACGACAGCCACGCGTTCATCCTGCGCGAGCCGTCCCGCTGCATCGACTGCGGTCGGTGCGCCAACGTGTGCAAGGAAGTGGTCGGCGCCGCCTGCTACGACTTCATGCGCACCGGCTTCGACACCCTGGTCACGACACCCCTGGACATGAGCCTGAACACCACGCCCTGCGTGTCGTGCGGACGGTGCGCGGAGACATGCCCCACAGGCGCCCTGATGCCCAAGCCGCGCGTGCTGGAGAAGTTCCAGGTCGACGAGAGCCGCTGCATCCTGTGCGGCATCTGTGTCGATGCGTGCCCATACGACGCGCTCCGCCATGGGCCGGACTTCGAGCTGGCGCACGACAGCCGCCAGGAGCCGGCGATCGACCTCCTCGCCATCAGCGCCATGGACCGGGACACCGAGATGACCTATGTCCGCCGCGAGCGCGACTGGTTGACCCGTGCCCAGGCCGACGGTCGAGGCATCCCCGCCGAACGCCTATTGCCGATGCTGCCTGCGGGCGCCATCGGCGCACCCGCACGACCCACCAACGGCGAGTCCCGTCCGCAGGGTGGTGGCCATAGCGGCCATCTCCACGCGAAGTAGCTGACCGCCCAACGCATGGCACTGCCGCAGACCGTCCCCTACCTTGGCTGGTCGTGGGACGACGTGGTCTTCCTCGTCCTGGCGGGCGTGATGCTGGGCAGCTCGCTGATGGTCGTGCTCAGCCGCAACATCATCCGCTCGGGCCTGTTCATGGTCCTGACGTTCCTGGGCCTTGCCGGCTTCTATGCCCTCATGGGCGCGACCATCGTGGCGGCCGCCCAGGTGCTGGTCTACGTGGGCGCCATCAGCGTCCTCATCCTGTTCGCGGTCATGCTCACCCAGTCCAAGTCCGGCCCGGCGAAGCTGGTATTCCACTCACAGGCGTGGGCAGCCGGGATCGCGTCCGCGATCGTGGGCCTGCTGCTCATCATGAGCGTGGTCATGACCACCTGGCCGCTGGCCATGCCGACACCCATCGCCCAGAGCGCGCGTGACGTGGCGACACTGCTGTTCAACGACTACGTGCTGGCGTTCGAGGTCATCAGCCTGCTGCTGCTGTCCGCGGTCGTGGGTGGCATCTACCTGGCCCGCAAGGACAACATCCCGGACCCGTCCGATGCGGTCACGCGGTCCGAACCGTGAGCAACAACCTCGACGCCTACCTCGTGCTGGCGTCCCTCATGTTCGCCATCGGCTCCTTCGGATTCCTCGCTCGGCGTAACGCGATCGCGATGCTCATGTGCGTCGAGATCATGCTCAACGGCGTCAACCTGGCCATCGTCGCCTTCGGCATGTTCACG
Source organism: Candidatus Limnocylindrales bacterium (assembly GCA_038329515.1). Lineage (GTDB taxonomy): Bacteria > Chloroflexota > Limnocylindria > Limnocylindrales > CSP1-4 > JAFMJV01. The sequence continues at coordinate 5,253 of JBBQNA010000074.1, forward strand.
CCTGCGCTGGCGGGTGCGGGTCAGGTCATCGCGCTGTTCGTGATGGCCGTCGCGGCCGCCGAGGCCACTGTCGGCCTGGCCATCGTCATCGCCATCTACCGCAACCGGAGGACGCCGCTCGTGGATGAGTACGCGTCGATGCGGGAGTAGTGGTGCCCGGAGTCTCCTTCTCGGAAGCGGTCGAGGGATCGACCCATACCGTCGCCCATGCAGGGTCCACCGAGCAGCTGCTGATGCTGCTGCTCCTCGTGCTGCCGATGGCTGGCTTCCTCCTCAGCGCCGTGCTGGGTCGTCGGTTGTCGCAGCCGTGGATCATCGCGGTGCCCACGATCATCGTGGTCTGGGCCATCGCCAGCTACCTCGCATTCCAGGCGCTCATCCAGGGTGCCTTTGGCAACGAGGCCATCACGTTCACAGCCTACGAATGGATCCCGGCGGGCGACTTCCGGATCCCCTTCAACCTGTTCTTCGACAACCTGACGGCCGTGATGCTGCTCGTGGTCACGAGCATCGGCATGCTGGTGCACGTCTATTCCATCGGCTACATGGCCCACGACGCCAGCCGGTGGCGCTTCTTCGCCTACCTCAACCTGTTCATGTTCAGCATGCTGCTGCTGGTACTCGCCGGGAACTACCTGCTGGTGTTCGCCGCGTGGGAGCTGGTTGGCCTGTCGAGCTACCTGCTCATCGGCTTCTGGTACCAGAAACGCAGCGCGGCACTCGCCAGCAAGAAGGCCTTCCTGGTCAACCGCGTCGGCGACGTGGGCTTCGCGCTGGGCATCATGGCCATCTGGACCACCGTCGGTACGCTCAACTTCGACGAGGTCTTCCAGCTCCTGCCGGCGGCCCTCCAGATGGGCGAGATCCAGCAGTGGATGATGGTCGGCATCTGCCTGCTGCTGTTCTGCGGTGCGATGGGCAAGAGCGCCCAGTTCCCGCTCCACGTGTGGCTGCCGGACGCGATGGAAGGCCCCACCCCGGTGAGTGCCCTCATCCACGCCGCGACCATGGTCAACGCGGGTGTCTACCTTGTGGCCCGCAGCAGCCCGCTGTTCGCGAACGCACCGGAGGCGCTCATCCTGGTCGCCGCCGTGGGCATCTTCACGGCCATCTTCGCGGCGTCCATCGCGCTCACCCAGAAGGACATCAAGCGTGTCCTTGCCTATTCCACGCTGTCCCAGCTGGGCTACATGTTCGCGGCCCTGGGCGTTGGCGCCTGGGTGGCGGCCATCTTCCATCTGGTGACCCACGGCATCTTCAAGGGCCTCCTGTTCCTGGGCTCCGGCTCCGTCATCCACGGAGTGCGCGACGAGCAGGACATGGACAAGATGGGCAACCTCCGCAAGAAGATGCCCATCACCCACTGGACGATGCTCATCGGCGCCCTCGCCATCTCGGGCATCCCGCCACTGGCCGGCTTCTTCTCCAAGGACGAGGTCCTGGGCGAGGCATTCAAGTTCGGCTTCCAGTGGGTCTGGATCGTGGGCATCGTGGTCGCCCTCATGACCGCGTTCTACATGTTCCGGCTGATGGGCAAGACGTTCTACGGCGACAGCCACGTGGACCCGGCGGTGGAGCCGCATATCCACGAGTCGCCCCGGAGCATGACCGTGCCCCTCATCCTGCTGGCCGGCCTGTCCATCGTGGCGGGCGCCTATCTGGGCCTGCCGTTCGGGGATTCGACCATCAAGCACTGGCTGGAACCGGTATTCCACCCGGCCATCGAGACCATGGGCATCCACCACGAGGCGTACCAGCTCTTCGGCATCGACGGCGTCCTCATCCTGCTGAGCGTGGCCGTGGCCACCATCGGCATGGTCCTCGGCTGGCGTCTGTTCGGCTTCTTCCGAGGCAGGGCGCATCCGGATCAGGTCCGCGAGCTGACGGCGCGCGTGCCGCGGCTGTACCTGGGCTCGTTCCGCAAGTGGTACTTCGACGAGCTCAATGACCTGCTGTTCGTGCGCTTCGGAGGGGTGGTGGCCAACAGCGCCGCGTGGTTCGACGTGCACATCATCGACGGCGCCGTGAACGGTGTCGCGTCCGCCACCCAGAAGGCGGGCGATGAGATCCGGCAGGTCCAGACGGGACGCGTCCAGAACTACGCGCTGGGCATCGCTATCGGACTCATCGTCATCGCCGTCGGCATCATCTTCCTGACCACACGCTGATGATCTCGCTGTCTGGCATCCCCATCCTGTCGCTCATCATCTTCGCGCCCCTGGTGGGCGCCCTGATCCTGGCCTTCGTGCCAGGGCAGAACCTGCGGGCGGTCAAGGCCATCGCACTGGGCACAGCCCTGGTGACGTTCGGGCTGTCGCTCGTTGCGGTCCTGGGCTTCGACATCGCCGACCCCGCCTTCCAGTACTCCGAGAAGTTGTCCTGGATCCCGTTCTTCGGTATCAACTACCAGGTGGGCATGGACGGCATCAGCCTGCTGCTGGTGGTCCTCACCACACTCCTCTCCTGGATCAGCATCCTGGCGTCCTTCGCGCCCATCAAGACGCGCATGAAGGAATACATGATCGCCTTCCTCGCGCTCGAGGTGGGCTTGCTGGGTGTGTTCCTGGCCCTGGACCTGTTCCTGTTCTACATCTTCTGGGAGATCGTCTTGGTCCCGATGTATCTGATCATCGGTATCTGGGGCGGCGCCAACCGCATCTACGCGACCATCAAGTTCGTGCTGTACACCCTGGTCGGGTCACTGCTGATGCTGGTGGCCATCCTGGCCACGGCGTTCGCGTTCCAGGCGGCGCACCCACTTACCGGATGGGAGGGGGCGTTCGATCTGCTGGTGCTCAAGGACTTCGGGTTTGACACCACGCTGCAGCTGCTCTGTTTCGGCGCGTTCTTCCTGGCCTTCGCCATCAAGGTGCCCATGTGGCCGTTCCACACGTGGCTGCCGGATGCGCACGTCGAGGCACCCACGGCGGGCTCCGTGATCCTGGCGGCAGTGATGCTCAAGCTGGGTGGCTACGGCTTCCTGCGCTTCGCGCTGCCGCTGTACCCCCAGGCGGCGCACGACCTGGCGGGCATCATCATCGTGCTCAGCCTCATCGCCATCATCTATGGCGCCATCGTGGCCATCGTCCAGCCGGACCTCAAGAAGCTCATCGCGTACAGCTCTGTCAGTCACATGGGCTTCGTGACCCTGGGCATCTTCGTCTTCACGGAGCAGGGGCTCCAGGGCGCCATCATGCAGATGGTCAACCACGGCATCATCACGGGCGCCCTGTTCCTGTGCGTGGGTGTGCTCTATGAGCGGACCCACGACCGGACCATCTCCAAGATGGGCGGCCTGGCGTCACGGACACCGGTGTACGCCGCACTGTTCGGCTTCTTCATGTTCGCCAGCCTGGGCCTGCCTGGCTTGGCTGGGTTCGTGGGTGAGTTCCTGGTGTTCGTGGGCACGTTCGAGGTCTCGCCGCTGGCGGCCGGTGTCGCGACCCTGGTGATGGTCTTCGCCGGTGTCTACCTGCTGTGGATGTTCCAGCGCGTCGTGTTTGGCACACCCAGTGACTTCCTCGCCGGCCTGGGCCATCACCTCACGGACATCGACCGCGTGGAGGTCCTGACCCTGGCGCCCCTGTTCGTGCTGACGATCATCATCGGCGTGTACCCCGCACTCATCCTCGACTTCATCCAGGCGCCGGTCCACCAGATCCTGGACGGCCTGGCCCAGCCGCTGACGGGTATGGCCCGATGACCCAGAACGAATGGCTCGCCATCGCGCCCTTCCTCATCGTGTCCGGCCTGGCCCTGCTGGTCATCATCGTCGATCTGATATGGCCCAAGCGGCCAGCCATCGTGACCGGCGCCGCCGTGGCGGGTCTGGTCGCGGCGATGGTCGTGACCGTTGCCGCGGGTCCCATCGCGGGTCTCAACAGCGCATTGCCGCTCGAGGGTCAGTCGGTCTTTGGTGGCGTGTACATCCAGGATCAGATGACGGTCTTCCTGGACCTGCTGTTCATGGCCATCGCGCTGCTCACCATCCTGTTCGCACCCGACTACCTGGAGCCCCGCGGGCTGCCCATGGCCGAGTTCACGGCGACGCTGCTGTTCGCCATCAGCGGCGCGATGCTGCTCGCGGGTGCGCAGGACCTGCTCATCCTGTTCATCGGCCTGGAGTTGCTGGTGCTGCCCGGCTACATGCTGGCGGGCTTCGCCAAGCGTGACGGGCTGTCGACTGAAGGTGCCATCAAGTACTTCCTCCTGGGCTCCTTCTCGAGTGCCATCCTGCTGTTCGGCCTCGCCTTCGTGTTCGGCTACACGGGCACCACCAACATCAAGGCCATCGCGGACAGCCTGATGAGCTTCACGGGCGGGGCGACGCTGCCCATCGGCCTGGCAATGGGTCTCGCCCTTCTGGTCGCGGGTGGCGCATTCAAGATCGCCGCGGTGCCCTTCCACTACTGGACACCGGACGCCTATCAAGGCTCGCCCACGCCGGTCACCGGCTACCTGTCGGTCGGGCCCAAGGTCGCGGCGTTCGCGTTGCTGCTGCGGCTCTTCGTGGAGGCCCTGGGGCCGATCCGCGCTGATTGGGGCCTCATCATGGGCATCCTGGCCGCGGTCACGATGACCGTCGGCAACCTCGCGGCGCTGGGTCAGGACAACATCAAGCGGATGCTGGCTTACAGCTCCATCGCACATACGGGTTACATCATGGTCGGCCTGACGGTATTCGCCGAGGCGTCCGATCCGGAGGTGCAGGCGGCGGGCATCCAGGGCGTCCTGTTCTACGCCGTCGCGTACACCTTCATGAACCTGGGCGCGTTCGCGTGTGTCGCGGCCCTCCAGCGTCGGCCGGGTGTCACCAGCCAGATCTCCACGTTCGCTGGCCTTGGCAAGCGTGCCCCGTTGCTGGGCATCACCATGACCCTGTTCCTGCTCTCCCTCGTGGGTATCCCGCCCACCGCCGGCTTCTTCGGCAAGGCGGTCATCGTCATCTCTGCCGTCCAGGGTGGCGGCTGGCTGACGGTGCTGGCCGTGATCCTGGTGCTCAACGCTGCTGCGGCCGCGTTCTACTACCTGCGGGTAGTGGTCACGATGTACATGCGTGAGGCGCCCGAGAATGCACGGCCGGTGGTCATCGGGTCACTCACCCGAGTCGGCCTGATCATCGCGGCGGGCGCCACCATCGCCATCGGCCTGCTGCCGCTGGTCACCGGCGCGATGCTCGACTGGACCATGAACGCGGCCAGGGGCTTGCTCCTCGGCGCCTGAACAGGGGACCGGGCGCGGTCACGGACCCGTGTCGCCGACCCGATCTGGTCACGACGGGTCGACGCCGACCTCGCGCCTGCGGGGCCGCCAGCCGAACCAGTAGGCCGCGCCACCCAGGAGTGCCGCGAGCAGCAGCCCCAGGGTCGGCAGCAGGTCCTGGCCGCCCTGGCTCGGGGCGAGTAGCGAGAGGGTGTCGGTCGCCGGCAGGTCGCTGACAGCGACACAGGCATCATCGGTGGTGGTGACCATACCGCCCTCGACGACGAGGGTCGCGGTATTGAGCAGGCCGGTGCCCGACTCTCCGGAAACCAGGTTGCAGTCGGAACTGGACTCGGTGCGGTCGCCGCCATGGATGGCCACTGTCACCGTCACCTGGAACACGTGCGTCTCGGCGATCCCGATGGCCACGTCCGCGGCGACCAGCTGCTGGCTGGTGCCGTCCCAGTCGGTCTGTGTGTCGATGTCGGCCGGATCGAGACTCCGGACCGAGGCGGCCGTGACCTCGACGCCGGCGCCATAGCGCAGCTGGTCTGACAGGTCGTAGGTCGTCGCGCGGCCATCATTCGCGACGGTGATCGAATAGCTCACCGTGTACCGCAGCTGGGCATCAGCGGTGGGTGCCTGCGTGACCACCTTGGCCACGCGCATGACGGGGTCAGGCAATGCGAACGCGGCGCAGGCTGCGGCATCGGTGGGGATGCCGTTGTCGCCCAGGGTGGCCACGTTCCGGAGGCCGGTCCCGTTCTCGCCCTGGCCCAGGTCGCAATCGGCGTCCGTGTCGGTGGTCGTGATGCCCACGAGCGCGGACACCGTGACCCGATAGACGTGGCTGGAGGCGGCCGCGATGGCCTGGTCGGCGACCACGATGGTGTCCGTGCTGCCGTCCCACGCGCCATTCGTGGCGATGGTGCCCGGCAGGGAGTTACTGACGGTCGCGGTCTGGACGGTCACGTCCGCGCCGAATCGGAGCGCATCCTCCAGGTCGTAGACGGCATCGGCGGCACCGGCATTGGTCACTGTCACGTCATACGCGACCGAGACGTTGCCCAGGGTGTCGCTGACGGGCTCGCCCGCCAGCGTCTTGGCGATGGTCAGGATCGCGAATGGGGCACAGGCGTCGACCGTCACGGGCACGCCGCTCTCGGTCATGGCCGCTTCGTTCCGGAGGCCAGTGCCGGTCTCACCGTCGTCCAGGGCGCAGTCGGACGAGGCGGCCGTGGCCGTGGTGGGGTCGGTGGCGGCTGTCACCGTGACCTGGAACACGTGCTCGGTGCCAGGGTCGATGGGCTGCGATGTGACGACCCGGGCGTGGGTCTGACCATCGAAGGCGGCATCGGTCACGATGCCGCCCGGGGTCGTGTTGACGACCGCGGCGGCCATGACCGACACGCCGACGCCGAAGCGCAGGTCGTCATCGAGGTCATAGGTGCCCTGGGCGGTCCCGGTGTTGGACACCGTGATGGCATAGGTGATGCGCAGGGTGCCGTCGCCCTGGCCGATCGGTCCGTCGACGACCGACTTGGTGACATGCAGGATGGGGAACGGCGCGCAGTCAGCAGCGTCGGAGTCGACGCCATTGACGGTCAGTCCCGCCTGGTTCAGCCAGCCCGTGCCGGTCTCGTCCTGGTCGAGGGTGCAGTCGGAGGAGGCCGAGGTCGCGGTGGACGAGTCGATGTCTGCGGTCACGCGGATGCGGTAGACATGGCTGCCGGCCGCCGCGAGCGGCTGGGCAGTGACGACCGCGGTATCGGTCACGCCGTCCCAGTCGGGGCTGGTGACGATGGTGCCCGGGGTCGTGTTGCTGATGGTCGCGTCCGCGATGGTGACACCGACACCGAACCGAAGCTCGTCGGTCAGGTCATACGTCGTTGCGCCAGCACCAGTGTTGGTGACCGTGACGTCGTAGTCGATGATGGCGCCGCCCAGCCCGTCGTACTCGGGTGTGCCAACGAGGGTCTTGAGCACGCTCAGGATGGGGAACGGCGCGCAGGCATCGGCGTCCAGCTGCTCACCGTTGGTGGTCAGGCTGCTGTCGTTGCGGAAGCCGGTGCCGGTCTCGTCCGTGGCGAGGGTGCAGTCCGACGATGCGGCCGTGGCCGTGGCGGGGTCGATGGTGACCGTGGCGGTCACCCGGTAGGTGTGGGTCGTGGTCGCCGTGATGGCCTCGTCGGTCACGACACCGGTATCGCTCAAGCCGTCCCAGGTCGGGCTGGTGGTGATGCTGCCCGGGGTGGTGTTGGTCACCGATGCGCTGGCGATGGTCACACCGGTGCCGAAGCGGAGGGCATCGGTCAGGTCGTAGATACCAGCGCCACCGCCGGCATTCGTGACCGCCAGGTCGTAGCTGATGGTGGTCGTGCCATCCCCGTTCTCGAGCGGGTCACCGACGAGGGTCTTGGTCAGGGACAGGATGGGGAACGGGCCACAGGCATCGGCATCGGCGGTGGGTCCGCTGACCGGGCCACCGATGGGTGCCAGGGGTCCCGAGGATGTGTCCCGCCGGTCGTCCCAGGTGACCCGGCCCTCGTTGCGGAAGCCGGTGCCGGTCTCGTCCGTGGCGATGGTGCAGTCCGACGATGCGGCCGTGGCCGTGGCCTCGTCGATGGACGCGGTCACGGTCACCCGATAGACGTGGCTCGTCGTCGCGGCCAGGGTGATGCCGCTGACCACGGCAGTGTCGGTCAGGCCATCCCAGCTCGCGCTGGGCGTGCCGGCACCGCTGGACGCGGTCGTGATGAGCGCGCTGTCCACGGTCACGCCGGCGCCGAAGCGGAGCGTGTCGGCAAGGTCATAGCGGGCGTCCGCGGCACCACCGTTGGTGAGCGTCAGGTCGTAATCGATGGTCCAGCTGCCGTCGCCATCCTCCACGGGGGACCCCACGAGGTCCTTGGCCAGGGTCAGGATGGGGAACGGGGCACAGGCGAGCGCTGGCGCGGTCTCGCCGTTGACGGTGAGTGCCGAGGTGTTGCGGAAGCCGGTGCCCGTCTCGTCCGTGTCGAGCGTGCAGTCCGACGATGCGTTGGTCGCGGTGGCGGTGTCGACCGTGGCCCGGACGCTGATGCTGAAGGTATGGGTCGTATCGCCCGCGATGGCCTGACCGGTCACGACCGCGGTGTCGGTCACGCCGTCCCAGCCGGGGTTGGTGACGATGCCGCCGGGCGTGGTGTTGGTCACGGCCGAGCCGGGCATGATGGTCGTGCCGGTGCCAAAGCCAAGGGCATCGGTCAGGTCGTAGCTGGTGCCACCTGCGCCGTTGTTCGTGACGGTCACGTCATACGTGACGGCCGACACGCCATCCGAGCCCAGGATGACCGAGGCGACGGACTTGCTGATGATGAGCGCCGGGAACGGAGCGCAGGCATCTGCGTCCAGCTGCTCCCCGTTGGTGGTCAGGGTGGTCTCGTTCCGCAGCCCGGTGCCGGTCTCGTCGGTGCCAAGCGTGCAGTCGGAGGA
>JBBQNA010000075.1:0-13910 GCA_038329515.1 Candidatus Limnocylindrales bacterium
ACCGGACGGCGGCTAGTCTCTCGCCCCGTTCGACGCGATCTTGGCATCCCGTCGATTCGCCCACAAGGAGGCGACGACGCTCGCGCCGATGATGGCCACGATGACCGCCAGCGACGGCACAGGGTCGATCTTGATGACCTCCGAGAGCAGCATCTTACCGCCCACGAAGATGAGCACCCCCGCCAGCCCGACCTTGAGAAAGCGGAAGCGGTCGGCCGCGTCTGCCAGCAGGAAGTACAGCGAACGCAAGCCGAGGAGCGCGAAGGCATTGCTGGTGAACACGATGAAGGGGTCGGTCGTGATCGCGAAGATGGCCGGGATGGAATCGACCGCGAAGATGAGGTCGGTGGTCTCGACCGCGATGAGTGCCAGGAACAGGGGGGTCGCCGCGCGACCAGCGGCTGTCGGGATGAAGAACTTCTGGCCGTGGAACTCGGACACCACACGCATGTGGCGCATGGCGAACCGGACGATGGGATTGTTCTCGGGGTGCGCCGCGTGCTCATTGCTCACGCGCAGCATCCGGAGGCCCGTGAACACCAGGAATGCCCCGAAGATGTAGATCACCCAGTGGTAGCTCTCGATGAGCGAGGCACCCACGAGGATGAGGCCGAACCGCATCACCAGCGCGCCCACCACGCCCCAGAACAGGACCCGGTGCTGCAGCTCGCGTGGTACCGCGAACGCCGCGAACACCAGCGCGAACACGAACACGTTGTCGACGCTCAGGGAGTACTCGATGACGTAGCCCGTGAACCACTGGATGCCCACCTCGGAGCCTCGCCACAGGAAGACGCCGATGCCGAAGACGATGGCCAGGGAGACCCAGACCGTGGTCCAGGCCAGCGCTTCCCGTGGCATCACGATGTGCGCCGACTTGTGGAAGACACCCAGGTCCAGGGCCAGGAAGAAGCCGATGAACAGGAGGAAGGCAACCCAAAAGATCAGGTCCATATCCGGGTGGGCTGGTCCTTTCGCGCCTCGAGTCGCCTTGAGGCAGCATTGTGGCGAAGCTCCGCGTTCGGATCATACGCCGGGCAGGAACCCGGCCCCGGGGAGGGACCCAGGGCCGGGAGAGACAGGGATCGGATGGCCGCCGAGCGGCCCGGCGGTTACGCGGCGCGGAAGCTGCGCAACCTCCGGACTCGCTCAGCGATGGGAGGGTGGGTGCTGAAGAGCTGGCCCGCGCCACCCGAGAGGGGGCTGACCGTGTAGAGATGGGCCATGGCCGCGGGCACCGGCTGCTGGGCGGGCTGTCGGCCGCGGCGGAACATGCCGCCTCGCTGGGCTTGCAACTCCTTGTTCACGGACTCCAGTCGCTCGAGCGCGCTGGCGAGGCCTTCCGGGTCCTGGGTCAGCTCCGCGCCGGACCGGTCCGCGCCGTACTCACGGGAGCGGGATACCGACAGCTGGATGATCGTCGCGGCGATCGGCGCGAGGATGGCGGACAGGAGCATGATCGGCATCGGCACGCCGCCCTCGTCATCGCCACCCCCGAACATCGTTGACCAGAGAGCCATGTTGCCCAGGAACGAGATGGCGCCACCGATCGTCGCCGCGATGGTGCCGATGAGCATGTCGCGATTCGTGACGTGGCTGATCTCGTGGGCGAGCACTCCGCGCAGCTGACGCTCATCCATGATGGCCAGGATGCCGGTCGTCACGGCGACCGCCGCATGGCTGGGGTTCCGGCCCGTGGCGAATGCATTCGGCTCGGGTCGATCGATGATGTACAGCCCGGGCATCGGGATGCCGGCACGTCCGGCCAGGTCGCGCACGATGCGCTCGACCTGCGGCGCCTCACCCGGCTGCAGCGGTCGAGCGCCGTTGGCCTTGAGGGCGATGCGGGCGCTGAACCAGTACATGCCCACGTTCAGCAGCAGTGCGAAGCCGAGCGCGATGACCATGCCGCTCGTACCGCCGATGATGCCGCCTACCGCGATGAGGAGGCCACCGAGCGCTGCGAGCAGGACCCAGGTCTTGACCTGCGATGCGAATGTCCCGAAGGGGGAGCGATGGATCATGAGTTTGCGTACTTCTCGAGCTGTGGTGTCCAGACACCGTCGGCGGACCGACTGCGAATGATTCGCCGCCGACGCGACACCGGCTATCCTGACAGCATCGACCCGGCAGCAGGAGTCGCGGAAGTGGAGAACACCACCCATGGATACTGCCGACTCCCGGCAACAAGCCGCACTGATCGCACTGATCGGTCGTCTGGAGGACGCCGCCCCGGTCATCGCCCGGGATGTGGCCGCCGACCTGGGCGCGGACGTGACCACCGACACGGCGGAGCCGGTGGTGCGCCGCTTCCTCGCGGCGATCGCGACGGGGAGTGTACGGGTGGGCCAGGCGGACCTGGTCCGGCTGCGGGCCGAGGGAGCCGCAGCGGCGCGTGAGGGACAGCCCCTCGCGGCGCCCATCGATGCCTACCTGAGCACCGCATGGGTCGCCTGGGATCATGCCCTGACGGGCGTCGGGGACCAGGCGCCAGACGTCCTGGGCAAGCTGGGAGCGGCGTTGCTGCGCGCCGGAGACGACATCGCCGCAGCGCTCGCCGACGGCTATACGGCGGCCGAGCGCGCGCTCGCGGTCACCGCTGGCGCCACCCGCCAGGCCATCCTCGATGAGCTGCTGACACGAGGCACTCCTGATCCGGCCGCTTCCGCGCGACTGTTGCGCCGGGCGGCACTGGTCGGTTTCGAGCCCGGCATGCCGGTGTCCCTGCTGGTCCTCCGCTCGGGCCGGGAGCCGGAGCGCAACGGCGGCATCGTGGAGGAGCTGGACCGTCGCCTGGCCCGCGACCCGGCACGCCGACCACATCTGGTTGCGGCGCGAGGCGCGGACGTGGTCGCCGTCGCGGGCGGGTCGACGCGGGAGGAGGTGCCATACGACGACCTCGTCGCGGATATGGTGCCGGAGGTGACCTGGTGGGCCGTCGTGGTCGGTCCGCTCTCCATCGACGGCGTGGCCGGCGCCTACGCAGCAGCCATCGATGGACTCCGGGTCGTGCCCCTCGTCGCGCCGCCGGAGAGGGTCATCCGGCTCGCCGACGTCGCCCTGGAACGGGCGCTCGTCGCAGACCCCGAGCTCGCGACGGCGGCCGTGGCCCGCTGGCTCGGTCCGCTCGAGGCCGCGGGCAGGGGTGGACCTGATCTGATCGAGACGCTGTCGGCGTGGTTGGCGTCGGGTGAGACAGTGGTTGCGACGGCTCGCGCACTGCATGTCGCACCGCGTACCGTGAGCTACCGCCTGGCGAGGGTCGCCGCGGTCCTGGGAGTCCGGTCACTCGATGCGGAGACCCGCGCGCGACTGTCCGCCGCGCTCTTGGTGCGTCGACTGCTTGCCCGTCTCCCGGACACCGACGATCCGCGGACCGGGCCAGTAGCATCGGGCCGATGAGCGATCTCCGGCCGACGAGCCCTGTCCGACGCCCTGACTCGGCGCGTCCCCGCGCCGCAGGATCACACGAGCATGACGCTGCCACCGCGCCGCAGGGTATGGCTCCGCCGCCAAGCGTGGACCCCGTGACCGTCGACGAGCTGGTGCGAATCCAGCGCCATATGGCCAGCCTGCCACTGCACACCGGCGCGTCCGTCGACCAGGACGAAGCGCTCGGCGTGCTCATGGTCCGTCGCCCGGCCGCTGGTGCGGCCGTCAACTACGCCGCGATGCCCCGGTGGGCGGCAGGCACGTGGCGCGACTCGCTCTCGAGCGTGGCGGCAACGATGCGCCGGGAAGGCAACTGGCCGTCGCTGCTGTTGTCCGACCGCCTCGACCGGCCACCCGGCATGGCTGACACCATGGCGTCCCTGGGCTGGCGCCGCCTGCTGGGCGAGACGGTGCTCTGGGTGGGCCACGCCTCCGTGGTGCCGCACCTCGATCCGCGGCTTCGGTTCGAGGCGGTGCAGCCCCACTCTGTGGACGATCACGAAGCCCTGGAGCGAGAGATCTTCGGCGTGGATCCGAACCGAGCGGAGGCGCGCCGCCAGGAGCTGCGTGCGGCGCTGACAGCGGGTGGCCTGCGGGCATTCGTCGTACGCCTGGATGACCAGCCCATCGCGGTGGCACGGCTATCCCGGGGGGAGGGGGTCGCGGGCATCTACGCCCTCGGTGTCGCGCGTGCGTGGCGTGGCAAGGGATACGGCACGCTGCTGGCGACCATCGCCACCCGCGCCGGGATGGCCACCGGGAATCGCGTCGTGTGGCTGTCCGTGGAGGACGGCAACGACGATGCGCGCCACGTCTACGACAAACTCGGCTTCCAGCCCGCCTTCGGCTGGTCCCGCTGGCTGGCACCGGCCGACTGACCGACAGGCCGCGCCGACCGGCGTGCGGGGGTCCGCAGCTGTCAGCTGTCGCGGGAGCGCCCGGGGCGTGACTGGAACCGGAGCTGGCCGATGCTGTAAAGGGCGTCCGCGTAGAGGTCCATGCCACTGTCGCCGCGCGGCACCCGGACCGCGGCCAGCTCGTCCACGAGTGTCTGTTCCAGGTCCGTGCCGCACACGCGGTCCACGAGGCGGACAGCATGGGCGGCGAACCGAAGCACCTGGGCCGTCTCCAGTCGACGGGGGTCCTCCCAATACCAGCCGCAGCTGGCGAACATCGCGAGTCGCGATGCTTGCGCCTGCATCAGGGTCAGCAGCTCCTGACCCGCGGCGTCATCCCCGGTGCGGCCCGCGCGGCATAGCTCATCGGCCACCCAGTCGGCCGATGCCAGGTAGCCGCTGGCGACATCCACGTACCGATCACGTGCTGCCCAGGTATCCATCCCCAGCACGCGCAGGCGCGCTGCAGTGAGCGTGTCGATGGCCACCGCCAGCCGGTCGAAGGCCTGCCGCAACGGCGCCTTCCAGCGTCCGTCCGCAGCGCAGCCGCAATCGGTGGACCAGCGTGCGACGCCGTGGTGGCAGGACCAACTGGTCCGTTCCGCGATCCGCGCCACGGGCAACTCGTCGGGGTCCAGCGAGCCGAGCCACGCCCCCGGGGTCGTGACCGCGATGCCGTGATCCTGGGCCGCTTCATTGAGCAGGCGCTGGAGGAACAGGTCGCGAAATGGCTGGTGGTGCCCGTACAGCTCCCCATCGGTGCAGATCATCGCCGTGCCGCCGCCGTCACCCAGCCGGTGTGCCACCGGTCCCGCCGCGAAGCGGTCGGCGTCGGAGGTCGCGGAGGCATCGAAGCTGACGATCGCCGACAGGCCCGCGTCATAGAAGCCGACCACGATGCGCAGTCGGCTGCCCAGCTCGACCCGGTGCGCGACCCGCGTGTCGATCCCGTCCTCAGCCTGCCACGGCGCCAGGATCGTCCATCGGATGCCTTCCTCGGCGCAGGTGCGGAGTGTCAGCCAGTCGACAGCTGTCTCCGGCAGCCACAGGCCCGTCGGCCGGATGCCAGTCCGCAGCTCCATGTCCCGGATGGCCCAGCGGATCTCCGTCCGCCGGTCGCGTGCCGACCCCAGGGGCAAGATCGTGTGGTGATACGCCTGGGCCATCACGCCTTGGCGGTCGGCCTGGGCCATGATCCGGTCGTGGAGCCCGGGGCGGTGTTCGCGCATCCAGCGAGCGACGGTGGGACCCAGGTCCCAGCCGATGCGTTCGAAGTTGCCCAACTCGGCATTCGGCGCGTATGACTCCAGGGCGACCCGGTCGGTCCAGTCGTGCGCCGGGGCCGCAGACGGGTCTCGCACCACGCGGCCGGTGAAGGGATCCTCGCGTGCTGGCTGATAGAAGTGGCCGTGGACGGCAAGCGTCGGCCGGCTCGCGGACCAGGTCCTGCGCTCGGGCTCCTGGTGTTCGTCCCCGGGTCTGGCCGCCGTCTCGGTCACGGATCCTCAGTCGGACAGCGAGCCCGCGGTGCCGACCGCGCCAGCGTCCTCGACGCCCCGGGCCGCCGGCAGGTACGAGGACTCCACGTACTGCTCCAGCATCCGCGCCGTGGAGAAGCGCCAGATGGTGGAGTCCATGGAGCGACGCATGATCTGCGTCCAGCGGCGTGGCAAGCCGGCCTTGTCGCGGTCATACCAGCGGGGCACGATGTCGGTCTCCAGCAAGTGGTACAGCGACTGGGCGTCGGCCCAGTCCTGGGCGCCCTCATCGGGGTTCATCTCGCGACCACCGATCGCCCAGCCGTTGTCCCCGGTCCAGCCCTCGTCCCACCAGCCATCCAGCACGGAGCAGTTGACGACCCCGTTCATGGCTGCCTTCATGCCGCTGGTGCCTGAGGCTTCCAGCGGCCGCCGCGGGTTGTTGAGCCACACGTCGACGCCCTGGACCAGGTATCTGCCGACTCGGATGTCGTAGTCCTCGAGGATGACCACGCGACCCTTGAGCCGCTTGGAGCGGCTGCGGCTGAAGATGTCCTGGATGACCCGCTGGCCGGGGCGGTCCGCCGGATGGGCCTTGCCCGCGAACACGATCTGGACCGGTCGCTCCTCGTCCCACAGCAACCGGGCGAGACGCTCCTCATCGCTGAACAGGAGCGCGGCGCGCTTGTAGGTCGCGAACCGGCGCGCGAAGCCGATGGTCAGGATGGAGGGGTCGAGGAATGTCTCCACGTCGTGCAGCTCGGACGGTGCCTCGCCGTGTCGGGCGAGCTGGGTGCGCAGCCGGCCGCGGGCGAAATAGGCCAGCTCCAGCTTCTGCTCCATGTGTGCGTTCCACAGCCCTTCATCCGACACTCGCGGCAGTCGTTCCCAGAAGCGGTCCTTGGGTCGCTCGTCATCCATCTCGTCCAGGTCGGCGCCGATGCTGGCATAGAGCGCACGGACCGGGCCGCCCAGCCATGTCCCTGGGTGGACGCCGTTGGTGATGCCCAGGATGGGTCGCCGGGTGATGCCCTCCCAAGTGCCGTTGGCGACCTCCGCGTGCAGCTGGCTGACAGCGTTGGCGCGCACCGACAGGCGCAGCGAGAAGCCGGTCATGTCGAATTGGGACGTGTCACCGTCGACGCCCCGGCCGAGGTCCAGGATGCGCTCCATCTCGACCCCCGAGTCGGCCAGCATCGGCGCGGCGAGCGTGCGCACCAGCTCCGCATCGAAGCGTTCATTGCCGGCCGATACCGGCGTATGGATGGTGAACACGGAGCGGGTACGCACCTGTTCCAGCGCCTCCTCGAAGGGGATGCCGGCCGCGACCAGCTCCCGCGCCCGCTCCACCAGCAGGAACGCCGAGTGACCCTCGTTGAGGTGCCAGGCTGCGGGCGCGATACCCAGGGCACGCAGCGCCCGCACGCCGCCGACACCCAGGACCAACTCCTGGTGCAGCCGCATCTCGCGACCCCGCACATACAGTGTGTGGGTGATGGGTCGATCCGCCTCGTCGTTGAGGGGCGTATCAGAGTCCAGCAGCAACAGCGGCACACGGCCGACCTGCACCAGCCAGACCGCGACCTGGACGGTCCGTCCGGGCAACTCGACGGGCACGGTCAACGGGTCGCCGACAGCGTCCGCCACGCGTTGCAGGGGCAGATGCGAGACATCCAGGTCGGGATAGGCGTGTTCCTGGTGGCCGTCGGCATCGATGGACTGGCGGAAGTAGCCGTGGCGATAGAACAGGCCGACTGCCACGAACGGCAATGCCATGTCCGAGGCGGCCTTGCAATGGTCGCCGGCTAGCACGCCCAGGCCGCCGGAATAGATCGCCAGCGACTCGTGCAGCCCGAACTCGGCGCAGAAGTAGGCGATGGGCCCGTCCAGGGCGCCCTCGTGGTTGCGGTCGTACCAGTTGTCGATGCCGTTGGCGCGGTACGCGTCGTAGGCGGCCAATAGCGTCCGGTACTGGACCATGAAGTCGCTGTCGTCGAGCAGCGTCGACCAGTCCCGGCGCGACTGGAGGACGGCGACGGGGCTCCGGAATCGGCGCCATGCAGACCGATCGATACGGCTGAAGAGCGCCCGGGTCTGGGGGTGCCACGACCAGTACAGGTCGTAGGCGATGCGTTCCAGTCCGTGCAGCTGGGCGGGGAGACGGAGCGTGCGCACGGGCAGCGTGGGGATGACAGGAGAGTGCGCCACGACGCGGCATGCTACACGAGTCGGCGATCGTGAACCGGTTCACCTTTCAAGATGGGATGCCGTCCGCGTACCATCACCGGCGATGCGTATCGCGATGCTCGCCTCCGAATGTGAACCCTTCGCCAAGACCGGCGGCCTGGCCGACGTGGTCGACGCCCTGGCCCGAGCGCTCGGCGCCCGGGGTCACGAGGTGGACGTATATCTGCCGCGATACCGGGGCCTTGCCGCTCCGCGCGATGCGGATATCCTCCGGCTGCAGGTGCCCATGGGCACCGACCCAGCGACGGGTGCCACGGACGCCTTCGAGCGGATCCCGGTGACGCTCCTGAGTGGCGACGTCAACGGCTACCGGTTGCGCCTGGTGGAGCACGATCCGAGCTTCGCGAGGGACGGGCTGTATGGCGATGCGTCAGGCGACTTCCCGGACAACGGCGCGCGCTTCACCCTCCTGGGTCGAGCAGCGCTGGAAGCCATGCGCGCCGAGGCGCGACCCGTGGACGTGCTCCACGGCCACGACTGGCAGGCCGGACCAGGCATCCTGTCACTGCGCACACGCTATGCCCCGGACCCGCTGCTGGGCCGCATCGCGACCGTCCTGACCTGTCACAACCTGGCGTACCACGGCTGGGTGCCCCGCGAGCGCGCCTGGAGCCTGGACCTGCCTGGCGATATCGGTGAATCGGCCGGGGTGGACCTGCTGCGCGAGTCGGTGCGGGCCGCGGACCTGGTCAACACCGTCAGCCCCACGTATGCCCAGGAATCGCTCACGCCGGAGTACGGCGCGGGATTGGACGATGTCCTGCGCGACCGCGGCGATCGGTACATCGGCATCATGAACGGCGTCGATCCCGAGCTCTGGGACCCTGCCACGGACGCGGCGCTCGTGGCGCGCTACTCGGCGGCCGAACCCGGTGGCAAGTCGGCCTGCCGCGACGACCTGTGTGGGCGGCTGGGCATCGACCCGGGCGGCCCGGTCATGGGCGTCATCGGCCGCCTGGATCCCCAGAAGGGATTCGACCTCGTCAGCTGGGCGGCGCATGGCCTCATCGAGGCCGGGGCACGCCTGGTGGTCCTGGGGACCGGCGATCACACCCTGGTCGCGGGCCTTCGCTCGCTCGCTGCGGCGCGTCCCGATCGGGTGGCCATCCTGGAGCGCTTCGACCGGGACGAGGCGCGACGCATCTACGCCGGCTCGGATGTGTTCCTGATGCCCTCGAGATTCGAGCCCTCGGGGCAGGGGCAGCTCATCGCGATGCGCTACGGCACCGTGCCCCTGGTGCGCTCTACGGGTGGACTCATCGACACCGTCATCGATGCCGATGCAGATGCCGAGATGGGCAACGGGTTCCGCTTCGGTCCCGCCGACCCCAACGCCTTGCTCGATGCCGCAGAACGGACGATCACAGCATTCCATGACCGCCGCCGCTGGGCGGCCATCATGTCCCGCGGCATGCACGCCGATCACTCCTGGGACGGCCCCGCGGCCCGCTACGAGGCGGCCTACGCAGACCTCATCCTTCGCGCGACCAGCGCGGATGCCGACTAGTCCAGGATGAGGAACGCGTCCAGCTCGGCGCCAGATCTGCGCGCGGTCACCTGGATGACGTGTGGTCCCGCCGCCAGCTGGCCGGACGCGAATACGATGCGCCGCGGCTGGACGGACGCTGCGCTGAGGTTGACGCTGCCGGCCAGCTTGCCGTCGATGGTGATGGTCAGCTTGCCCCGACCGGGGCCACGCGGCGCGACGAGCGCGACGCCCTGACCCGAGAACGGCAACGTTGCGTTGACGTTCGCGCCACCCGAGGCTCGCACGCTCCTGCCGTTGGCCGTGTTCCGGGCCACCGTTCGCCAGCGGCCCCGCCATTCGATCTGGGGGCTTGATGAGTCACGGAGCAGGAGCCGTGTCGCGAGCACGCTCGAGGCGCCAACGTTGCCGGCCCGGTCGGTGAGCCGGACGCGATAGCTGGTGGCGACGCCCTTCTGGATGTCGGACGTGGCGCTCGTGGGGCCGCCGCCGTTGATGAGCGACTTCCAGGTCGCGGCCAGTCGTTGCAGCTCCGCCTTGGCGATGCCGCTCGAGTCGTCGGACGCCGACCATGCGAGGCGGACAATGGCGGATCCGTCGTATGCGCCACCGGACTTGAACACGATTCGCGGCCACGGTTCGCCGATGGACGGTGGCGTGCGATCGATCCGCAGCGTGATGACGGCGTCGGAACGGACATCGCTGGTGCGGGCCGTGAGCTGCAACGGATGGTCGCCCGTCACCGCATCCGGTGCCGCGTCCAGGACCAGCGAGCCGCGCAGGCCGGTGATGTCTGCCAGTGCGCCCGGATCGGCGATGGCCACGCCCTGCGGCAGATCGGCCACGCTGAGGTCGACCGCGCCATCCATGCCGCCTTCGCGCTGGAGCTCGAATGGGATGGTCACGCGGCTGGCGCCGCGGGCGACACTGACCATCCGGGTACCGGGCCAGACCACGAGTCCCGGTGTGTCGGTGGCGAGTGCCGACACGTCCACCAGGCGCAGCAGGGCCCGCCCGGGATGGGCCGAGCGGTCCGGGTCACTACCTGAAGCCCAATCGAGGGTGCCGGACGCGATGACCTTCTGCCGCACCTGGGCCGGTGTCGCGGCCGGGTGGCCCACCAGGTAGCGCGCGACCGCGCCGGTCACGTGCGGCGCGGACATGGACGTGCCACTCATCACGGCCGTCCGGACCGTACCGCCGGCCCCAGGCGCGAGGGACCGGATGCAGGTACCGGGCGCCACGATGTCCACGGCCGTCCCGTAGTTGCTGTAGCGCGCGAACGTGTCGTCCTTCTCCGTACCTGAGGGGGGCGTGCAGCCGCTGACCGCGCTCTGCGTGGAGTGACCGCCTGAGGCGCCGTCGAAGTCGGAGATGGCTGCGACCGTGATGACCTCGTCATACCGCGCGGGGATGTAGTCGTTGGTATCCTCGCGTTCGTTGCCCGCGGCGACCACGAACACGACACCCGCTGCGGTCGCGGTGCAGATGGCCTGATGCTCCGGGTCTCGCGTGTCGCGGCCCTTGGAGTCGCACCCCGTGGGCCCCGCGTAGTCGTCATAGCCCCGCAGGCTCATGTTGGCGACGATGGGTCGCCCCGGGTGCTGGACCACCCACTGGGCCACCCAGTCGATGCCGCAGATGACGGTGGACGTGGTGCCCCGCCCGGCGGCGTCAAAGACGCGCACCGACCACAGCCGGGCACCCGGTGCGACGCCCACCACGCCCACGCCGTTGTCACGGGCGCCGATGATGCCCGCCACATGGGTCCCGTGGCCGTGGCCGTCCGTGGTGTTGCCGGTGCCGCCCTTTCGACAGTCGTGGCCGCCCGCGATGTGCAGTTCCGCGGCCGTGCCGGTCGGACCACCCACGGGCCCGATGCCGGTGTCGATGACCGCGACGTCGACGTCCGTATCGCCTGCCGACGTGGTCTCGGTGCTGCCCGCATGCACCCTCCGGATGCCCGAGGGCCAGGTGTCCGCACTGACACTCACAGGAGCGTCCGGCACGACGCGCGCGACAGCGGGGTCGCGGCGCAGGGCCGCCACCTGGGCCCCGGTGAGGCGTGCCGAGAACCCCTGGAGCGCCCAACCGAATCGTGCCGTGACCGAGAAGCCACCGACGCGCGCGAGCCGGTCGATGGCCCGGTCCGTCCGCAGCGCGCGACCGCGCGCGACGGCGCGACCCGTTGTCGTGCCCAGCCGGATCGATGCGCCGTCATCGTCCGACCCGAGGGCGCCCGGCTGGAGCATCACGATCCAGGCGCTGGCGAGTGATGGCCGCGCAGTCGGGGTCGTCATACCGTCCGGGTCGGCCAGACCCGCGCTGTCCGGGGCGGAGGGTGCCGCGGCAGACCCCGACAGGGGCAGCAGCAATGAGATGCCGGCCACGAGCCCGAGTGCACCAGCGCGCAGTCGGCGGACCTGCCACGTCCGAATGAACCCCACGGGGCCTCCGAGGTACAGAGCGTCGACCGACAGCGTATCCGGGTCGATCCAGGTGTGCCTGCGCCAGGGTCCGGGAGCCGAGCCGCAAGAAGAGACGAGGGGCCACGGGTGAGCGTCCGAGCAACGCGCACCAGTGACCCCTCAGTCCGTGGACATCGTCGGCTTCCGACAGCGGCCGCGGAAGCGGACCATGGTCCCACCGGTGATGACCCGGACGGCCGGTGCCGCCTACCGCCGAGCGGCGACGCTTCGTCGCGCGCCCTCGACACGTCAGTCCCCAGTAGACTCGAGCGCATGTCTGGTCGGTTCCTGTCGCGTCCGCGGCGATCGATGCCCATCATGCTGCTGTCCCTGGGTCTGGTGGCGCTCCTCCTCATCGGGGGTACCGCGGGCGCCTCCCTGCCCAACGTCCAGGCGGCAGGGCCGTTGCTGACCGCGACGGTCGATGGCTCGCCGTTCCGGGGAACCGGCGCCCGGGATCGCGTCACGCTGCGCCTGGTCACGGGCACCGAGGCCATGCTCACGGTCAAGGTGGTCGACTACGACGGGCGCCCCGTGCGTACCCTGGTCGATCGCCAGACGGTCCAGCCGGGTCCTGCCACCCTCAACTGGGATGGCCGCAACGCCAAGGGTCGGCTGGTGCCGGACGGGCCGTATCGGTTCCGGTCATCGGCGACCACGCCGACCGGGAGCATGACCCTCGAGTCGTGGCTGACCAAGGCACCCGGGGTCCCGTACCCCCCGATGCCGGGGGCGATCGTGGTCGCCATCAACCCCGGCCACGGTGGCAGCGACACGGGTGCACGGGTGTCCGGTACCCGGGAGTCCGACCTGAACCTGGACATCTCCCTGCGGCTCCAGCGGATGCTCCAGGCGGCCGGCATCAGCGTCGTCATGACGCGCACCCGGGATATGGACGTCAACCGTCCCGCGCTCGACCGGACTGGAGACGGCAGGGTCAACCACACGGACGAGCTGGTGCTGCGCAATGACATCGCGAGCATCGCCCGGGCGGACCTGATGCTGAACGTCCACAACAACGCGACCGCTTGCCGCTGCGGCCAGGGCACCCAGATGTTCGTCAACAGCGAGCGACCCTGGGGCGCTGCCAGCCTGAGACTGGGCAAGGCCATCCAGTCTGCCCATATCCGACGCCTGCGTGCGTTCCAGTCGAGAGCGTGGAAGGTCCGGGACCGGGGCATCGGGTCAGGCCCCTACATCTCCCTCGATCCTGCCACGGCGTCGGCACCCCGGTCCGCACTGATGCCCGCCATCCTGGGCGAGTCGCTCTACCTCGACCCAGCTGTCGAGCTGGCCAGGCTGCGTGACCCTAAGGTCCGGACCGCGATCGCGGCCGCCTACTTCGACGGCGTCACGGATTGGCTCGCGCAGCGAGTCTATGGCGTTCGATACACCGACATCGTGGCTCCCCAGAACGTGACTGCCGGCGGCGGTGCGAGCGTGCGACTACGCATCCGTGACACCGGCCACAAGACTGCGGCGTCCTGGCGCCTCGAGGGTCGGCTCGTGCCGCGGGTGCCCGTCCTGGACGGGTCCGGGGCGATCGGGCGTCTTGTTGGCTCGGTCGCGATCCCGGATGGCCTTGAGCCGGGGGACGCGCTGGACCTGGAACTGCCCATCACCTTGCCAACGACCGCCGGCGACTGGCTGCTGAAGCTCGATGTGGTGTTGCCATCGGGCGTCCGCCTGAGCGCCAAGGGGGTAGTCCAGCCACAACTGGTCATCACGACGACGAGGCCGTCGCCTTCGCCCGAGCCCACCCCGACCCCGTCGCCCGAGCCGACCCCGTCGCCCACACCCGAGCCGACCCCGTCGCCCGAGCCGACCCCGTCGCCCACACCCGAGCCGACCCCGTCGCCCACACCCGAGCCGACCCCGAGTCCGACCCCGTCGCCCACACCCG
>JBBQNA010000076.1:0-13833 GCA_038329515.1 Candidatus Limnocylindrales bacterium
CGCACGATCCAGCTCGGCGGGGGTCGCGCCGCGGATGAAGGGCAGCAACGGCACGCCCTGTTCGGCGTCTACGGCCATATCCCGGATGCCCATGATCATCGTCTTGGGGTCAAGCGGCTTGCCCGTCAGCCAGGCCGGACATGCATCCTGGCAACGCCCGCACTCGGTACACGTGAAGGAGTCGAGCAGGTCCTTCCAGGACAGGTCCTCGATGGTCTTGACGCCGAACCGGGCGGTCTCGACCTCCAGGTCCATGGCTGGCAGCTCACCGCGCGGCGCAAGCTTGCGGAAGGTGGCGTTGAAGAAGGCGGTCGCGATGTGGAGGTGCTTGGAGCGCGGCAGGTATGCCAGGAAGGCGCACACCAGCAGGATGTTTGCCCAGAACGCGACGAGATAGCCGAGTGCCAGGGCGTCTGGTCCCAGGAGTGCCTGCAGTGGCGTGGACAGGGTATCGGCTGCGAATGCCCAGGCAGCATCGGGGTCGCCGTACCGCGCGATCCGGAACGCCTCCGCCAGCAGTTCCGTGAGGACCACTCCGCCGATGAACAGCAGGATGGTGAGCCCGTCACGGGAGAGCGTCAGGCGTGCCGGTCGGACCACCACCCGCCGGAACAGTGACCAGCCGATGCCCGCAAGGACCGCCAGCAGCAGTGCGTTCTGGAGTGCCAGCGTGACCCGCCACAGCCACCCGTCGATGGGCCAGCCGATCACGCCGTGGACCAACCCGAACGCGACCCGGTCGGCCGTGCCGATGGTCAGGATGACGAAACCCCAGAAGATCGCGGCATGCGCCAGCCCTGCCGACGGGTCCCGGAACATCCGGACCTGAAGGATGGAGTACCGGATGAACGAGGCGACCCGAGCCTCCCCCTGGTCGTTGACGGTTACCGGCCGTGCCCGCGCGAACACCCGCAGGTGGCGTGCCATCTGGAGCGCGAACAGGGTCACCGCGACAAGGAACGCCAGCGGCGCGAGCGGATAGAGCGGCACGTGCCCCATCAGCTCGTCCATCAGGATCTGCGCGCGGATCCGGCGTCGTTGGGCTCTGGATGGACCTGGGTCCGACCCGCCAGGGTGTCCAGGGCATGCGCCAGGAGCGGCTCCACGGCAGCCAGGGACTCCAGGGCGCCGCGCGGACTGCCGGGCAGCGCGATGATGAGCGCCGAACCCCGCGCGCCCGCGAACGATCGCGACAGGTCTGCGAGCGCTGTCGACTTGCGGCCAGCGGCACGCATCACCTCCCCAAAGCCGGGGATGAGGGTGTCGAGGTAGTCGTTCAGTGCTTCCGGGGTGCGGTCGCGCGGCCCCAGCCCGGTGCCGCCCGTGGTGACCACCAGTCGCGATCCGGAGAGCACGGCCGCGGCCACGGCCGCGCGGATGACCTCCGGGTCGTCCGGGACCCCGCCCCGCCGCACGGCGTAGCCAAGGGTGCCCAGGCGATGCGCCAGCACCACGCCACTGGCGTCCTCGCGGGTGCCCGCGGCCACGCTGTCACTGACCGTCAGGACGAGCGTCCGAACGGCAGGCTCGGGCGCCTGGTTGCTGTCAGCTGGCGTCATCGGCGGGTGTCAGCCGGCCCGATGTGGACCACGGCTTCCCTTGGGCACCTTCGGTCGGGGGCCTGCGGGTGCATCGTCCGGTGGTCGGCGCCACTCACCCGACTTGCCGCCGCTCTTCTCCAGCAGGCGCACGGACACGATCTCGGCGTAGCGGTCGATGCCCTTGATCATGTCGTACACGGTCAGTGCGGCGATCGTGGCCGCGGTCAGCGCTTCCATCTCGACACCGGTCGGGCCGACGGTCGCAGCCGTGGTCCGGATGCGCAACAGTCCCTCGACGCGGTCGGGCGTGATCTCCACGCCCAGGTCAGTGAGCGCGATGGGGTGGCATAACGGGATGAGGTCGGCGGTGCGCTTGGCGCCCATGACACCCGCGATCTCCGCCACGGACATCACGTCACCCTTGGGTCCGGCGCCATCGATGATGAGGCTGAGGGTCTCCTGGGCCATCAGCACCCGCGCCTCGGCGATCGCCCGTCGTGGCGTCGCGGGCTTGGCACTGACATCCACCATCCTCGGCCGTCCGCGTCGGTCGACGTGGGTCAGCCGGCGCCGGTCCTTGCGGGCCGTCGGTTCGAAGGGTGGCCGCGGTCCATCCGTCATGCGACGACCGGTTGGTGTGCCCGGCTACCGGGTCCGAAACTGATCACGTCCACCTCAACGCCTGCGTCCAGCTCGCCGATCCCCTGGGGCACGATGGCCAGGCCGTCGGCTGCGGCGAGCCCGGAAAGCATGTGCGAGCCCTGGCCGCCAGCCAGGCTCGCGAGCCACTGTCCCTGTGCGTCCTGCGCCAGGCGCACCCGGAGGTATGCCCGACGACCCGGGTCCGTTCTCACTGCGTCCGCGAGCCGAGCCCGGACGATGGTACGTCCGACAAGGTCCGCATGGCCAGCCATCCGACGGATGATGGGCCGCACGAACAGCTCGAACGTCACGAAGCTGCTGACGGGGTTGCCGGGCAGCCCGAACAGCAGGACCTGCCGACCACCCTGATCCCGCGCCCGCCCGAACGCGAGCGGCTTGCCGGGCTGGATGGCGACCCGCCAGAGGTCGACGTGGCCGACCTCCTCGAAGGCCAGGCGCACCTCGTCATGGGCGCCCACCGACACACCGCCACTGGCGACCACGATGTCCGCATCCTCGATACCCCGGTACAGCCGCGCCACGATATCCGGCCGGTCATCACGGGCGATGCCAAGGGCGACCGGCTGGCCGCCGGCATCGCGGACCTGGGCGCTGAGCGCCACGGAGCTGCTGTCCGGGATCTGGGCACCGCCCAGCGGCGCACCGGGTGGCATCAGCTCGTCGCCCGTGGACAGGATCGCGACCCGGGGTCGGCGATGCACCGACGCCACGCCATGACCCGCCGCGACGATCGCCCCGATGCGATGCGCTGCCAGGTCGGAACCCGCCGCCAGCGCCAGGTCGCCTGCCCGGACATCGCTGCCCGCCGGTCGGACCGACGTGCCGGTCACCGCGGCGACGTTGATCGCGACCCGATCCGGCAGCGCGGCGACACCCGCGGGCGCATCGGTGTCCTCCACGCGCACCACCGCATCCGCGCCAGGCGGCAGCATGGCACCCGTCAGGATGCGTATCGCCGTGCCCGGCACGACGCTCGCCGTGGCCATATGACCCGCCGCCACCTCACCGACGACCCGGAGCGACACGGGGCTGTCATGGGTGGCGGTCGTGACGTCCGCGGCGCGCACCGCATAGCCATCCATCGCCGAGTCATCCCACGGCGGCAGGGTATGCAGGGCGCGGATGTCGGCCGCGAGCACACTGCCGAGGAGTTCGTCCACGGGCACCTCCACCGCCGGCAGTGGCAGGACGTCCGAAAGCATCCGCTGGAGCGCCGCCTCCAGGTTCAGCAAGGGATCATGCGTGTCCGTCATGCTGCGTTGTCATCGGGCACGATGCGGGTCCCCTTCTTGAGCACCCGGGTCACGGATGCCCGGGTGACCATGCCCAGCAGGTGGCCCGGGTCCGTCGCATCCACGACCAGCAGCGCACCCTGGCGGCCCTGCTCCAGGATGGCGACTGCATCCCAGAGCGGCTGGTCCTGGCGCACCGAGCCGAGGCTGGCGAGGGGTCGCATCCGGTCACTGACACGCAGCTCCATGCGCTGTTTGGCGGGTATGCGGCGGATGTCCCGGACAACGATGATGCCCAGCAGCGCATCGCCCTGCTTGACCGGGTAGACCTCTGGCCCACTGACCAGCTGGTTCTGGGTCATGAGGGTGTCAAGTGTCAGGCCGGGTGACACGACCGGCATGTCCGTCTGCAGTGCGTCACCCACCTCCAGGCCTGCCGTGAGGCGGATGAGCTGATCCTGTGAGCGGGCCAGGCGGGCAGCACGACCCAGGAACCAGCCCATGAGCATCAGCCACAGGCCGGCGGTCGTCTCCCCGGCGACGGCCACGGCCAGACCGGCGAGGATGACCAGCCAGCCGGCGCCGATACCGACGGCGCCCGCGCGCCGTGTGGCGGTGGCAGCATCGGGGCTGGTGCGCCGCGCGATGGCATGCACGATCTGGCCGCCGTCCATGGGCGCGCCGGGATACAGGCTGACGATGGCCAGCAGCAGGTTGCCAGCGGCCAGGCAGAGACACACCCAGCCGGCGAGCGCCGCGGCCTCGATCGTGCTGTCCAGCAGGACGACGCCGCAGGCGAGTGCCGCCACGCCCAGGATGGCGCTCACGACAGGTCCGGCGATGGCCACCAGCGCTTCGGTGCCCGGGTCCCGACCGGAGGAGCCGCCGTGAGCGGGCACGCCCACCATGCGCAGGTCGACCACCTCCACGGGCAGGCCGCGCCGCCGGGCGACCAGGGCATGCGCCAGCTCGTGTGCGACCACGCCCGGTAACAGCAGCACCGGGACCGCGAGGACGGCCACGAACCGCACGACGGGCGAGAGCGACGTGACCTCTGGCATGCCGAACCAGAGCATCAGTGACGCGGCGATGAGCAGATAGCTGAGCATCCAGCCGATGCCGATGCGCACCTCCAGCCCGAATGGCCGGGTGGTGATCATCGGGCGCCTGGCGCTGGCGCCGGACGCGTCAGCAGCCTGGACACGAGCCATACCACCACACCGATGACGGCTGCGACGACCCCGAGGGCGGCGGCGATGAGCTGCCAGAAGGCGTATGGGTAGAGCTGTACCAGGCGCTCCGTGCGTGGGTCGAACGCCCAGTTGCCACCCGGGAAGGCGACCTGGTGGAACAGTTCGAACAAGGGGTCGAACGCAAGCACACCCACGATGCCGATGACGACGACGCCGAGTGCCGTGACCGCGCCGCCCAGGCCGACAGCGGCCACGATGCGTCCCGGGTCCGCACTCCGGACCAGCGCCAGGACGATGCCCAGCGCTGCGAGCACGGCCAAGCCGAACACGAGCCACAACAAGGTCCGCGCGTCACGCAGGTGGTCGATCTCGGTAGTGTCATACATGGCCGTCCCGTCCGGTGCCGCGAATGCGAACGTGGCGGGCCCGAACACCAGCTCCGACACCGTCCGGTCGGACAGGTCGTGGGCCGTGACCGCGTCCGTCTGGAGCCACGCGGCGGACTGCGCGGCATCCAGCGTGGGATGCATCACCCACGAGGTCAGCAACGGCAGCAACGCCAACACGATGATGATGACGATGGTGCCACCGACCGTGAGCCCATCGGCCAGGATGCGGCCTCGGGGTCGTGCCAGTGACCGGCTCGCCGGGTCCGCCGCGGCCTCCATCGCCGGCGCTCGGGCGCGCGCCGCGCCCTACTCTTCCTCCAGGGTGCGTGCCTGCAGGTACCAACCGTCGACGATGATCTCGGCCGGTGGCGCCATGCCCAGGGTCCTGGCCGATCGGTCCAGCCGCGCGCCGAGGGTCTCCCGGTCCATCGCCAGCAGCTGCCGCAGACCCACGATGCCGGCCTGGGTGAACATCCGCTGCTCGTCCACGCCAAAGCTGGCGAGGTTCAACAGCAGTGCCTCATCGCGCCAGTCGTTGACGTCATTGGTGGTGGCGCCGATCTGGTCCGCGAGCGTCTGCCGCCGGGTACGGGTCTCGGAGACCTCCAGTAGCAGGCCCGTCGTGAACACTCCCTGGCGCTCAAGACGCTGGAGTAGCAGCTGGGGCACGCGCTGGAGCTGTTCGATGGGCGGCACAGGTGGCGGTGTCCTCCGGTGATCAGGTGCGGTCCGCCTCGCAGGCGTGTGTCGATCATACCCGATCGCCGCTGACCCGGGACTAGGCGGTCCAAGACCTGGTCATCCCGCTGCGGCCTCGGGGGCATCACCGAAGATCCGGTGATCGATCGGAGGCCTTCGACGGCCGTGATGCTACGCCTCGGGGGCATCCCCGAAGATCTGGTAGTGCCAGCCCTTCTCGGCCTCGCCCGTCAGCTCCACCATGACGTGCTTGACCTGAGTGTACTCATCGAAGGAGTACTGGGACATGTCCTTGCCGTAGCCCGACTGCTTGAAGCCGCCGTGGGGCATCTCGCTCGCGATGGGCAGGTGGTCGTTGACCCAGACCGCACCGAAGTTGAGCGTCTTCGCTGCCCGCATCGACTTGAACACGTCTCGGGTCCACACGGAACTGGCCAGGCCGTACCTGGTGTCATTGGCCATGACCAGGACCTCTGCCTCGGTCTCGAACGGCAGCACGGTCAGGACAGGCCCGAAGATCTCCTGTTGCACGCACTCGGCGTCCTGGGTCACATCCGCGAGCACGGTCGCCTGGTAGAACGCGCCGCCCTCGAGGCCCGCCACGACAGCCCGGGCGCCACCACTGATGACCCGAGCGCCGGCAGCCTTGGCACGCTCGACGAATCCTTCCACGCGCAGCACCTGGGCATCGTTGATGAGCGAGCCCATGTCCGTCGTCGGGTCCTCCGGGTGACCTACGCGGACGCTGTCCGCGTAGCCCTTGAGGATGCCCAGGAACTCCTCGTACACGGAGGACTGGACGTAGATGCGGGTCGCGGCCGTGCAGTCCTGGCCGGCATTGATGTAGCCACCCGCGACCGCGCCCCGCGCCGCGGCGTCCAGGTCCGCATCCTCGTACACGATGAAGGGCGCCTTGCCGCCCAGCTCCAGGTGCAGCCGCTTGAGGTTGCCGGCCGCCTGGACCGCGATCCTCTTGCCCGTAGCCGTATCGCCGGTGAGGGACACGAGGTCGATGTCGTCGTGGCCGGCGATGGCCGCTCCGACCACTTCGCCAGGGCCCGTGATGACGTTCAGGACGCCTGCCGGCAGACCCGCGTCGAGGGCCAGCTGGCCCAGCCGGAGCGTCGTGAGCGGCGTCGCGCTGGCGGGCTTGAGGACCACGGAGTTGCCCGCCGCGAGCGCCGGGCCGATCTTCCAGATGGCCATCATGAAGGGGTAGTTCCAGGGCGAGATCTGGCCACACACGCCGATGGGTTCGCGCCGGACCATGCTTGTGTGGTTGGTGCTGTACTCGCCCGCTGCCTTGGCGTCCAGATGGCGGATGGCGGTCGCGAAGAAGCGCAGGTTGTCGGGTGCGAAGGGCATGTCGTTGTCGCGCCGGAACTTGAGGGCGGTGCCGGTCTGGGCGACCTCCATCGCGACCAGCTCGTCCATGTTCGCTTCGATGAGGTCCGCCAGCCGATTAAGGATGGCCACTCGCTCGGGCATCCAGAGGTTGCGCCAGCGTCCATCGTCGAACGCCTCGCGAGCGGCGATGACGGCCCGGTCCACGTCCGCGGCCGTGCCCTTCGCGACCCGTCCCACGACCGCCCCGGTCGCGGGGCTGCGGACCTCCACCGTCTGGCCACTGGACGACGGCACCCATTCGCCCCCGATGAGCAGCTGGAACTCGGTGACGGTGGACAGGACCATGGTCGGCTCCTCCGGGTCAGCGCGCGGGCGGCTGCTGGGCCGTCTGCCTCGGCTGCGATGGCAGGCAGTGTACGCCGGGCCGTACGCCCGTCCGGCGCACGGCCCGATCGTTCGTCAGGCGACGAGGGTGGCGTCCAGGGTCACCTCGACATCGGGGTTGATAGCGCGTGCGATGGGGCAGCCGACCTTGGCCTTGCCGACCGCAGTGTCGAAGGTCGCCTGGTCGACACCCGGAACCGTCGCCCGGAGCGTGAGGTGCGCCGAGAGGACCGTGAAGCCGATGTCGCGCTTGTCGGCCGTGATGGCGACGCTCACGTCGTTGGACGTGACCGGAAAGCCTGCCTTGGCCAGCTCGTTGCTGGAGGCCATCGAGAAGCACGATGCCCACGCGGCGGCGAGCAGCTCCTCGGGGCTGGTCATGCCGGTGTCGGACGCCTCGGCGCGTGCCTGCCAGGTCACAGGGAAGGGTCCGAACACGCCGCTGTCCGCGGCGACGGTCCCATTGCCAGTGGTCAGGGCGCCTTCCCAGTGGGCGTTGGCGGTTCGGATCTGAGCCATGGGGTCAACCTCGTCATATGTGGATCTGGGCGCGGCCGTGGAACGTGTCCGGGCGGACGGCTGTGGTCAGGGCCAATGGTCGCACAGGGCGTCGTCGGGACGCTCCGGCGAGCAGCCGGTCAACTCGAGGCGGGCGGCGGCTGAGGCGGCTGAGGTGAAGCCTTGGGCGGCGTGGGGTCGGTGATCGGCGAGGGTGCATCCGAGATGGTCGGGAGTGCGGGCTTGACCTGCTCCCGGACGCTGCGCACGGCGCGACCAACCGGATTGTCCGATGGGCCCGTGGCCGCGTCCTGGTTGCCACCGAGCGCTGACGAGATGATGGCCGGCAGGTCGATGCCAGTGAGCCCCTTCACCGTGACGCTCGCCTGGGCGAGGGTGTCGGTCGTGGTGCGCACCACGTCGCTGGCGCCGTCGGTGGACAGCACCGTCAGGTTCTGGATCTTGCCCAGTGGCTCGGCCGCCGCACGCACGATGTCGGGCATCATCGAGAGCACCGTCTGGATGATGGCCGCCTCGTTGAACTGACGATACGCATCGGCCTTGAGGGCGAGCGCCTTGGCCTCGGCCTCTCCCTTGGCGTACACGATGTTCGCCTCGGCGGTGCCCTCGACATCGGTCCGGTGGGCGTCCGCGTCGGCCGTGACGGTCACGATGCGTGCCTCCGCCTCGCCCTTGGCGACCACCACTGACGCATCCGCGACACCCGCGAGGCGCACCCGCTCCGCGTCGGCCTGCGCCTGGGCGATACGGGCCTGCTTCTCACCCTCGGCGCGCTTGATGACTGCCTCGGCGTCCGCCTCCGCGGGGCGCACCGTCGTGGCCAACAGCTCCTTGGCGGTCCGGTCTGCCGCCAGCAGCGCCAGCTCCGTCTGCTTGCGTACGACTTCCTGCTGTGCTTCGGCGTCGGCCAGCGGGCCAGCCTGTGCCGCACGCGCGGCGGCTGCAGCGGTGACCGTCTGCACCTCCGCTTCTCGAAGTGACACATCGCGCTGGGCGTTGAGGATGATCTGCTGTGCCTCTGCCTCCCGGACGGAGGCTTCCTGGTCCGCGGTGGCCTTGGCCATGCGCGCATCGCGCTGGCGACGCGACAATTCCTGCTGGCCGACCAGCTCCATGTAGGCGAGTGCCTCACCGCCGATGGCCTGGATGGTAAAGGAGTCGATGAGCAGGCCGCTGGTCGCCAGGTCCGCGCGGGCCGCATCCTGGACCGCCTGCTGGAACTTCTGGCGGTCAAGGTTCAACTCCTCCACCGTGAGCGTGCCGACGATGGAGCGCAGTGAGCCCTCCAGGACGTTCTTGACGATGGAGTCGACCTGCTCGTCGCGCGAGTCCAGGAAGCGCTCTGCGGCGTTACGGATGGAGTCCTCGTCGGCGCCGATCTTGAACGTGGCGACGCCCTGGACCGCCACCTTGATGCCCTGGCGTGTGACCGCGTCGGCCAGCGCGACGTCGATCTGGCGGGCGGTGAGCTTCAGTCGTCCCAGCTTGTGGAACAGGGGCAGCACGATGATGCCGCCGCCCCGGACCACCTTGAGGCCCTCGTCGGTCCTGCCGGGTGTCGCGCGGCCGGCCCGGATGAGCGCCTCGTTGGCACCAGCGACCTTGTAGCGACTGCCGATATAGGCGATGACCAGGACCAGGATGATGATGGCCGCGAACACGACCGCGGTGCCGCCACCGATCACATCGAACATGTCGCTCCTCTGTGCATCAGGTCGTTGATGTGGGCCCTGGCGATGTGGCCGGAGGTTCGCCGGCGACGGCCGGCTGCACCGAGACACCCAGGCCGGCTGCGCCGGTGATTCGCACGCTGTAGCCCGTCGCGATGTCGATATCGGCGGTCGCGGTCACCTCGTGGGTGCGGCCCTCGGCCTTGATATAGATGCTGCCCCAGCGGTGGGCCGGGATGGACACTGCCACGATGGCGTCGCGGCCGACGAGGTCCACGTTCGAGAACGGGTCGGGCGCCTCTGACTTGCGCAACGCCGTGAAGAGCCCATACGCGATGAGTGCCGCGACACTCCCGAAGATGGCGCCGACGACCGCAGCCGCCCCGCCGTGGATGCCCAGGATCTGGGTCGCGAACAGCCCACCGACGCCGAACATCGAGATGAACGAGAGCGCGAGTGGCATGAGCGAGGTGCCGCCCAGGTCGAAGCCCAGGTGCAGGGCATCGAACAGGCCGCCCAGGATGTCGTCCAGCAGCACGGTGATGAGCAGCAGGCCACCACCGACCAGGGTGCAGATGACGAAGACCAGGTCCTCGACGGGGATGGTGATCACCGCCGGAGGATACCTGTCAGCGTGGCGGTCCGGAGTGTCGGCGGCTCACGACACGGGACATGGCGCTGCGTCGCAGCACCAGACAAGGAGGGAGCCCTCCCGGCTGGTCCAGGAGGGCTCGTGATGATTCGTGTCTGCGTCCCGGGGAGTTCCCTGATCGCCGGGCGGGCATTGTGCCCCAACGCGCGGGATGTTGCCGGGCCATCGCGCAGACCGCGCCTACTGCTGAACCACGCCGTTCGCGACGCCGTCGTCATCACCCGGACCACCGTCGGTGAAACGCAGGAACCACTGCTTGCCACCACCCCGAGCGCCCGTGCGTCCGACCTCGTCGAAGGGCCACTGGAACCAGGTTGCCGGCGCGGTCGGGGTCAGGCGGCCATATCGCCAGTACACGTTGAATCCAGCCGGAGTGCTCGTCAGCAGCACGGCTTCCGTGGCGCCAGGCACGATACCGCGGACCTGGAAGGTGAACGCACCGATGGGACTCGATGCCCCGATCGGTGCCGCCACGCCGGCAAGCGGGCTGACCGCGGTGAAGCGGCCCGCGGATGCCTCCAGCTTCAGGTACCCCGTGGCGACGGGAAATGACACCGTCTTCGAGTCCGCCGGGTCGCCGCCCAGGCCTCGCTGGATGATGTCCGGGATGCCCGTGCCCGACGTGTCCGGATAGCGCTTCGGCGTCGCGCAGTTGGAGAAGCTGCTGGTGTCCATCGTCGTGGCGTCCGCAACCGTCACGGTGTAACCCGGGAACGAGCGGCGCTCCTTGGTGGACACCACGAGCGTCAGGCCTTCCGGCAGCAGGTTGGACCCATGGAGGATCGTCTTGAGTGGGACGAGCCCCTCATCGGGGTCATCGCAGCTGGTATTGCCATACAGGCCGACGGTCTGGACGCCGCGGACGCCACTGACCACGAGCCAGCGTTGGGCATTTGCACCCGATCCGAAGTCGACGACGTCCAGGTGCGGGGCGGCGAGTGCCCCGTCGCCGCCGATGCCAGCCCCGCCGTTCAGCGTGGTCGAGTTGGACAGGATGAGGGCGTGCGCACCCGTGTCGATATGGATGCCATCCTGGCCACTGTTGGCAACCACATTGCCGTAGAACGTGGCGGTGGCGCCGGAGCTGAGGGTGATCCCCACCCCATTGCCCATCGGCCGGCCGCCGGCCCCGACGCCGATCTCGTTGCCGATGATCTCGGCCGTACCGCTGTCCAACTGGATCCCGGCGTTGGTATTGGCGAGGATCCGATCGTTCTTGATGGTCAGCCCCGTCGCGCTCGACTCGATGCCAAGGCCGTTGGGCACGGTGGTGGTCCGGGCGCGGTCGGCGCCGATCGTGTTGCCCTGGATGACCAGCCCCCGAGCCTTCTCCCCGGCGAGGATGCCGGTCTCGTTGCCGCTGATGATGTTGTCGGGCCCGACGACGGTCCCTTCGGATTCGTCGATCTTGATGCCAGTGCCGTTACCCAGGGCGACCCGGGTGTCGGTCGCGGTGCCGATGCGGTTGCCCGTCAGGCTGACGTTGCGCGAGATCGGCCCGTCCGTACCGCGGTAGTCAGCACCCACGGACACGGCCGTGTACTTGATGCCGCTGATGAGATTGCCCTGGACCAGGACGTCCGTGACGCCGCCAAGGAAGAGCCCGTTGGGACCGCCGAGCGTCGTCCTGCCGGCCCGGTCAACGCCCACGTTGTTGCCGGTGACCTGGTGGCCAGCGCCGCCGAATAGCTCGATCTCGATGTCCTGATGTCCCGCGATGATATTGCCTTCGATCCGGACGCCCGATGCCGCGCCGTACGCCTCCACGCCGATGCGCGAGCGGTCGGCGGGGACCGACCCATCGGCGGCCAGGCCCAGGGTGTTGTTGCGGATGGTCGTGTCGCCACCCGTCGCGGTACCGGCGGTCTCGTTGTCCGGGCCGCCCAGACGGATGAGGCCCTTGCCGTCCTCCACGAGCTCGGCCGACTGGATGACCCCCGTGACTGCGATGTCGTACCCCCCGGCGGCGACGATCGACGGGTTATCGCTGATGGTCACGCCGGGCGTGCCGTCGAGGATGACGCCGTAGGTCGCCGCGCGGCTGGGCGGGATGGTGACCAGGATGGAGTTGCGGCTGATGGTCGAGCCCTTGGCGCCCGCGCCGCGCATGAAGATCCCGGCCCGATTGGCCTGGATGATGTTGTCCGTGATGGTCCATGGTCCACCCAGGTCGCCGCTCGCTCCGACGAAGATGCCCGCCTCCAACCCGGTCGCTCGCCCGGACTCGGTGACGCCGATGTGGTTGTGGGTGAGCGTCGCACCGGCCCCGTCCGAGGAGGAGACGGCATGCGTGTTGGCCAGGATCACGTTGTCGCGGATGGTGGTGTCGGTCGCGCCGCTGAGGATCAGGCCGAAGGACGCGGTGTCGCTCTGCGTCCCGGCCGCGTTCGTGCCGATGCGGTTCCCCTCCACGAGGTTGCGCGCGCCACTCAGCCGCAGCCCCGTGTCGAAGCCGCTGATGACCATGCCCGTGATGCGGCTGTCACCGCCTGCCATGTTCAGGCCACTGAACGTGAGGTTCGATGCGCCCGCGATCTGGACCCAGCCGCCAGGCTGGCTGGTGCCGTCGATGATCACGGGCTTGGTGAGCGCCGGGTACTTCGTCGCGTGGCTGATGACCGGGATGCCCTCGCCGCGGATGGCGAACGTGATGGTCGAGGCGGCGTCACGCAGGTTCGCCGTCTGGATGGCGGCCCGCAGGGTGCACTCGGGCTTGCCCCGGATCTTCTCGCCGGTATCGCAGGCGTCGCCGGCCTTGGGACCTCGCGGCGCGTCTCCGGCCGAGTTCACGATGAGGGCGGTGTCGGCCTCGCCGATATCCTGGGACACGATCGCGGATCGGCCGACGCTGTCGGTGACCTTGAGGGTCACGTGATAGCGGCCCGGCTCTGCATACTCGTGCGTCGGGCGCACGCTGGTGGTCCGGAAGCCATCGCCAAGATCCCACTCGTAGCGCACGATGGTCGCGGGAGCAGAGGCCGTGGAGCCGGCCGGATCGAATACCCACGGGGAATCCGCATCCTGCTGGGTCGCGATGAAGGCGGCGGTGGGTCCGATGGCGGAACCGCCGGGGGCAGCATCAGCGAGGAACTCCCGCGCCGCGACGGTGTTGCCGTCCCCGCCACACGAGCCTTGCACGCCCGTGTACCGCTCCTCGCAGTAGCCGAAGACACTGAGCCGTACCCAGTAGGGCACGCCCTGTTCGAGCATGGGCGGCCGCTGCACCAGGATCTCGCACGGCCGTCCGACGACACAGGTCTTCTCGCCCGCGTACTGGGCGCCAGTGTCAGGGTTGGTCGGTAGGACCTCGGTGCCGGCAACGGCAGGCACCCACTCGATGCGACTGTCATCGGCGCTCCAGTACAGCTGGAATGGGTTGTACCACGGAAGGAGAGCCACGCATTCGGATAGGATGCATGCGGGTTGGTTACCAAACTCCCAGGTCGTGATGGGCACCACTCGCCCGTCAGGTCGGGCGACGGACCCGCCCGTGGTGTTCACGCGGTACCGATCCCATTGGGAACCCCACTTGGTGAGGGTGCTC
>JBBQNA010000077.1:0-13684 GCA_038329515.1 Candidatus Limnocylindrales bacterium
CGGCCAGAACGGGCCAGCCACCCATCCGGCCCGCCCGCGGGTCATTGGTGCACACGGAGCGCGCATGCCGGGCGGCTCCAGGGGCCAGCCACCCATCCGGCCCGCCCGCGGGTCATTGGTGCACACGGAGCGGGCATGCCGGGCGGCTCCAGGGGCCAGCCACCCCATCCGGCCCGCCCGCGGGTCATTGGTGCACACGGAGCGTGCATGCCGGGCGGCTCCAGGGGGGACGCCGCCAGCGACCAGCCGCACCCGCCGCCGCCGCACCCGACGCCGCCGCACCCGCCGCCGCCAGCGACCAGCCGCTCTCGCGCCGCCGCCGCGCTGCCGCCGCTCCGCTGCCTCGCAACCGCGCCCGCGGAGCCAGCGACCACCCTGCTGCGTGACATAATCGGGCGCAGCCACGGCGACCGATCCCTCCGTGCGGGCGAGGACCCCGCTGTCGTGCGGATCGGCAGCAGCCAGGGCGGCAGGGACCAGGAGTCGGGACCATCGTGACGTCAGCCGTACGTCGGAGCGCCGTATCCATCACCGCAGGGGAGCGGTAGCGACGGACTGCCCGGTTCCGGTATCAGTCATGCGACGAGTCGGTCGATGGTGACCCCTCGCCCGGGACGCGTGCGCCCGGCGCGCCTGACCGACCTTGCCGCGCTGGGTGAGCTATCCCGCTGGTCTCACGCCCTGGGTGACGAGCGCCAGCGCGCGGTGCGCTCGCTGGGCTTGCCCGTGACGGCCAGCCAGATGAGCGTCTTCAGCCTGTTCCGGATGCCCCTCGGTGCGCTCCAGCCACACGACCCGCTGTATGTCTACGAGGAGGACGGTCGTCTCGCGGGACTGGCTCGGGTGGAAACCAATGATCCCCGGGACGAGTGGACCATCGTGGAGCTGGATGCCATCGACCAGGGGCCCGTGGAACAGGGCTCCGCACCCGGCGATATCCGCTTCCGATTGGTGCAGCACCTCCTGCGGGATGGTGCCAAGCGCAGCTGCGCCCGCTTCCACGTCGCGTGTGCGGACGAGGACGGCAACGTGGAGCTGTTCATGCAGTCCGGCTTCGTGCGCTACGGCGAGGAGCTCATCCTCCATCGGCCCGGTGGCCAGGGCTGGCCAAGCGTGCCCAAGGCTGCCGCGGTCCGCCAACGCATCCGGCCCAGCGTGCCCGCCGATGCCCTCCAGCTGAGTCGCCTGCACGCAGCGGTGACCCCCCAGCCGGTCGCACGCCTCGAGGGTTATCGGCTGGGCGACTGGGAGCGCGGCGCCAGCCACGCGCGCATCCCGCGTTCGTCCCTGACGCCCATCCTGCGGCTCGCCGACACGGAGGGCTTCGTGCAGCTCTGCGAGCCATCGTCAGCTCCGGAGCTGGCGGCCTTCCTCCAGATCGGCGT
Source organism: Candidatus Limnocylindrales bacterium (assembly GCA_038329515.1). Taxonomy (GTDB): domain Bacteria; phylum Chloroflexota; class Limnocylindria; order Limnocylindrales; family CSP1-4; genus JAFMJV01. Next base: position 1,386 of record JBBQNA010000077.1, read on the forward strand.
GGCGAAGGAAGAGCAGCCACACTATCTGCGAGTCATGTGTCGCCCCGATCACGACCCGACGCCGCTCATCCGCTACGGCCTCTCCGTCATCGGGGAACGCAGCGGCGAGGCAAGTCGCGATGGGTCTGGGGACGACCACCCGCGGACCCGGGGCGTGCTGGCCGCCGTGCGCACCTATGAGTCACCACTCGACCGACGACTCGAGGAAGCCGGCTTCCGACACGTGGCGCAGGTGTCATTGCTGCTGAAAGAGACGCTCGTCCGAGTGGCCGAGCCGGCGTTGTTGCCGGCAGCCACCCGCTGATGTCCACCCACATGGAACCAGAGGACTGGAGGACCCGTGGCTGAAACGAACAGGCGCGAGACCACCGACGACATGGCCGCCCTGCTGGAGGCCCTGCCGCCCGAGATCGGCGATGCCGTCCGGACATTGCCCAACGTGCTCGATGTCATCGAGATCGTGATGGACCTGGGCCGCCGGCCCGAAGCCCGCTTCGGAGCGGGCGGCGAGAGCGTGCTCCTGGAGCGCGAGATCACCGAGGATGACCTGCAGCACGTGGTCACCAGCATCGGTGACTTCGGTGACGACAACCGGGCGGGCATCGAGCGCACGCTCCACCGCATCTCGGCCATCCGCAACCGCAAGGGCAAGGTCGTGGGCCTGACCTGCCGTGTGGGCAGGGCCGTGTTCGGCACCATCGAGATCATCGGCGACCTCGTGGAGTCGGGCAAGTCGGTGCTCATCATGGGTCGGCCGGGCATCGGCAAGACGACCATGCTGCGTGAGGCGGCGCGTGTCCTCGCGGACGACATGGACAAGCGGGTCGTGGTCGTGGACACCTCCAACGAGATCGCGGGTGACGGGGACATCCCGCATCCGGGCATCGGGCGCGCGCGTCGGATGCAGGTGCGCACGCCATCCCATCAGCACGGTGTGATGATCGAGGCGGTGGAGAACCACATGCCGGAGGTCATCGTCATCGACGAGATCGGCACCGAGCAGGAGGCTGCGGCGGCGCGCACCATCGCCGAGCGGGGCGTCCAGCTCATCGGCACGGCGCACGGCAACAGCCTCGATAACCTGATGATCAATCCGACCCTGTCTGATCTCATCGGGGGCATCCAGAGCGTGACCCTGGGCGATGAGGAAGCACGCCGCCGGCGCACCCAGAAGAGCGTCCTGGAGCGGAAGGCGCCGCCGACCTTCGATGTCGTGGTCGAGATCATCGACCGCGAGCGGGTGACGGTCCACGCGGATGTCGCCGATACGGTCGACGGACTGCTGCGCGGCGATCCCCTCGCACCCGAGCTCCGCTGGCGGGACGAAGGCGGTGTCCATCGATCCCAGTCGCGACCTAAGCCGGGGCCGCAGAGCCAACTGCCGGGCGAGCGATTCGGTTCCCTCGTCGGGCCCGGGCAGTCCGGCTGGCGGGTGGAGCCCGGTTGGCGGCCGGACGCACGTCGACCGGAGCCCGGCGGCCGTGATCCAGGATTCCGTGAACCCGACCGCAGTGGACGACCGGGCTATCGACCCAACGCCGGCGGCGGCTGGCGTGCCACGCGTGGTCGCCCCGGTGCACGAGGGAGTGCCGGCGGATCGGGTGGCCCCGGCGGGCCGAGTGGGGGTGCCGGCCAGGCGCGGGCGGAAGGTGGCTTCGGGCGTGCCGGTGATGCCCCCCCAGCACCCTGGGAATACGAGCGACGACCGGGCCTCGGCGCATCCGGCGCGCTGCCCTTCCGGGCATCCGGCGTCGCAGATCGAGGGCCACTGGAGCGCGGCACACCCGTGCCCGAGCCGCGTGCCCGTGACGCTCGGGAGTTCGAGCGACAGGCCGAGTGGCGCTCGTCCGCAGCCCGGGCCATCGCCACCATGCGCTCCGCGGATGACCTGGACGAGGATGCCGACGAGGTCGATGACACTGACGGCTCCGAGGACGGTATGGGCATGCCCAGCGTCTTCGCGGGCACGGGTATCGGGCTCATCGACGACGACGAGGCGGAGGGCGAGGACGAGGCGCCGGAGCCAGGTGTCATCCGCCTGTCGAACGGGCGCCAGGAAGCGAGCGTGCCGCTCGACACCATCAATGTCCTGGGCTTCGGTGTCAGCCACAAGCGACTGGAGCAGGCCATCCGGGACCTGCGCCTGCCGGTGGTGCTGGTGCGCGACGCGGAGGATGCGGACGTCGTCATCACGCTCCGCAACCACTTCAAGCAGAAGGCGCCAGCCCTCCGGGAAGCGGAGGATCGAGGACTGCCGGTGTTCGTGTTGAAGGCCAACACGAGCATCCAGATCGAGGCCTGCCTGACATCCCTGTTCGTGCTCAGCGTCGACTCCGACGAGGCGGGCCTGCGCGAAGTGGAGGAGGCCATCAGCCTCGTTCGGAGCGAGGACCGGCCGGTGGAGCTGTCACCCCAGAGCGCGTCTGTCCGTAAGCTCCAGCACCAGGCCGTGGAACGCGCCCGGCTGGTCTCCGTGTCACGCGGCCGGGAGCCGTATCGACGCGTGCGTGTCTATCCAGACAGCGCGCGGGTGTGGCGCTGAACCGGCGATGACCGGCCTTGGGAGCCGCGGTGAACTGACCGGTCGCGTCGCGCTCGTGACCGGTGCCGCCAGCGGTATCGGACGCGCCATCGCCGTCGAGCTGGCCGCGGCGGGCGCCCGGGTCGTGGTCGCAGACCTGGACCCTGCGAAGGCGAGGGCCACGGCCGACGAGCTGCCGGGTGCCTGGGCGGAGACGGTCGATGTGTCGTCCGTGGCGGAGTGCACCGAGCTCGTGGAGGGCATCGTCCGGCGCACCGGCCAGCTGGACATCCTGGTCAACGATGCGGGGCTCCAGCACGTCTCGCCACTCCACGAGTTTCCGCCGGAACGCTTCGAGTACCTGTTGCGGGTGATGCTCCTGGGCCCCGCGATGCTCATGCGGGCCGCGCTGCCCACGATGTATGCCGCGGGCTGGGGCCGGATCATCAACATGGGCAGCATCAACTCCGTGACCGCGCAGCCCAACAAGTCAGCGTATGTGGCCGCCAAGCACGGCCTGCTGGGATTGACCCGGTCGGTGGCGCTGGAGGCGGGCCCCCACGGCGTGACCGTCAACTGCGTCTGCCCGGCCTTCGTGCGCACGCCCCTGGTGGAGGGGCAGCTGGCCGACCTGGCACGCCTGGAGGGAGTGCCTGTGGATGCGGTCCGCTCGAAGCTGATGATCGATCCGACGGTCATCGGCCGGCTCATCGAGCCCGAGGAAGTGGCCGGTGTGGTCCGCTTCCTGTGTTCCGATGCGGCCGCCGCCATCACGGGCTCGGCCCAGATGATCGACGGCGGCTACACGGCCCGATAGTTCGCGCTCAGCGGATGGTCACGGCTGCCTGGGCCGTGATGACGACGCCAGCGATGAGCACCACGAACGCTGTCGCGGTGGGCAGCATTCTCGTGAGGCGCATGCCCGTGGAGCGAGCCGGCAGCCGGTCGAGCAGGCCGCGAGCGTGGACCAGCAGCACACCCACGCCCACCAGTACGACCGCCATGCCGATGCCGAAGGCCACGGTGAGCGCGATGCCGTATGCCGGGCGGCCGAGGGAGATCGAGCCCAGTAGCAGGATGATCGCGGACACGGAGGGAACCATGCCACCCGCAAGTCCGAGCGCGAATAGCCCGCGCATGCTCAGCGTGGATCCTGCTGGGGGCAGGTGGGTGTGGCGCAGGCCGCCGTGGCTGTGGTACCCGTCGTCCACCGGGGCGTGGTCGTGGACCGTGGTCTGGGTATCGACCTGGGCGTGTGGCTGGGCATGCTCATGCTCGTGCTCGTGGTCATGATCAGGCCCGTGGTCATGTGCCGCGGCGTGGGTATCAACGGAGGCGTCCACGGCTGCATGGACGTGGGCGGATTCGAGTCTCGGCGTCGGCTCGTGCGCATGTTCGTGTCCGTGATCATGGGCAGCGCCGGTGGCGTGGGCCAGGTCATGTGCGCGTGCCTCGGCGCGCTCGCGGCGGATGATCCGGACGCGGCCCAGCACCAGCCACGCGCCGATGGCGATGACGATGGTGCCCGAGACCGTGCCCAGGATGGGATACAGCCGTTCGGGGGCGATGACCGATGCCGCGAACAGACTCAGGGCACCCAGTACCAGCACACCCAGGGTGTGCGACAGGGTCACGGTCATGCCCAGACCGAGGGCCTGTCGGGAGGTCCCCCGTGATCCCACGAGGTACGCCGCCATGACCGTCTTGCCGTGACCCGGCGATGCCGCGTGCAGGGCACCGAGGCCGGCCGCCGCGAACATCGAGATGAGGATCGCGAGCGGGGTCAGCTCCTTGGCCTGGAAGATGCCCGCGACATCGGCGCCCAGCTCCGAGATGCCATTGGGCACGGCCGCCGCCGTGGTGTCCGGCGCGCCGCCCGAGGTCATGGCGCTACCCGACGGCTGGGCATCGGGGACCGTGAACGCGGCGAGGGCAGTGCCACCGGCCGTCGCGGACCACGTGGCGCTCGTCTGGGCAGACGGCGTCGTGAGCAGGTCCGTGGGGTAGCTGGTGAGGCGATCGGAGATGCCGGACGCGGGTGCATCGCTGTCCGTCAGCGTGGCGCCGTCCGCCTGGACCACGATCTCACGCCAGCCGATGCGGTCGAGATTTGCGGTGTCCCGGAACGTGAACGTGGTGGCCGTGGCGGCCAGGGCCGCCGGGAGTGCGGCCGTATAGACGCACACGACGCGGGTCGTGAGTGCGCCCTGGCCCATCGGGAAGGAGAGGCCTCGCTGCGTGACCGCCAGCGGCAGCGCCGTGCCGTCGACACGCAGGTCCAGCAGGTCGCGGTCCGCGTCACAGGTCGCGGCTTGGTAGGCGGCGGCCTCGGCATCGCTCACGGCGCCATCCCCGTCCGTGTCCATCGCGGCCCGCTCCCGGAATGTCGGGATCTCCGCCATGTCCACCACGTGGTCGATGAGCAGGCTATCGACGCCCACCCGGATACCGTCGTAGTGGTTGATGGTGAAGTTGCCCAGCGGGTGTGCGGCGGCGATGTTGCCCAGCGACAGGACCGCGAGGCCTGCTGCGGCGGCGGCCATCAGGGAGCGGCGGACACGGTTCATCGGGTCGCCTCCGGGGATGCGGCCGGCAGTCCGCCAAGTGCCGGCAGTCCGGCAAGTGTCTGCTGTGCGATGGGTGATCGCAGCGGCGACCAGCCAGGGTTCCGGGCGAGGCTGGCGGTCAGCCACTCGCGTGCTGCCGGGACGTCCCCCTGGGCAGCGGCGATCATGCCTGCGTGGAACAGGTACGCGGGCTCGAGCGAGCCAAGGCGAAGCGCCTGCTCGGCGACCGGCCGCGCCGCATCGATGTTGCCGTTGCGATACAGCGCCCAGCCGAGCGCGTCGGCGGCACGCACCGTGGGTGCCTCATCGAACGCCGCCTGAGCGCGCGTCAGGGCTACTCCCACGTCGCCGTGATCTGCCTCGAACAGGGCGATGTCCAGGTCCGTGTTGACGCCGTTGGCCGTGAACAGGGCTTCGATGTCACGTACGAACTGGTAGGTCGCGGCGGACTCGGTCGTGCGCCCGTCGGCCTCCTGTGCCTCGCCGAGGGCGATGAGCAGGTCCGGGAAGGGCACCCGGTCAGTCGCCTGCTGGAAGAGGTCGATGGCAGTATCCAGGTCGCCTGTGGCTCCGGCGACCCGGGCCAGGCCCGCCAGTGCGTAGACATAGCCCGGCGAGTGCGCGAGTGACGCGCTGTAGGACGCTGTCGCCTTGTCCAGGTCGCCCGCGAGGAACCACAGGTTGCCCAGGAGTACCCGGACGTACTCCGTGTTCTCGGTGTTGGGGCCACCGGCCAGGACCGCACTCTCCATGGCCGTGATGGCACCGTCCAGGTGTCCCCGCAGCTCGCGCTGGTACGCGACCCGGCTGTACGAGCTGAGGTTGGGTCGCAGGTCGACCATCGTCTGGACGGCCGCGGCAGCTTCGTCGTATCGAGCGAGCTCCACGAGCGCGTCCCCGATGACACCCCAGACACGGGCAAGGCCGGGTGCCTGGGCCTGCGCGGTCCGGCCGAGCCGAAGCGCGTCGGCGAACTGGTGGCGGGCGAGGGCGATCGTTGCCTTGCCCACGAGGGCTTCGGTGTCCCCGGGCTTGAGGGCCAGCAGGCGGTCGAACGCTTCGTCCGCGCGGCCGTAGTCGGAGGGGTCGGCGGTCTCACGTGCATGCTGGTACCAGGCCAGGCCGAGCGTCAGGAGTGCCTGCGTGTCATTGGCGTTGGTGCGCACGGCCGCGGTCGCCTGGTCGATGATGATCCGGGCGTCGGCGCCGGGGAGCGGCAGCTGCGTCGCGGCCGGGGAAGCGGCTGCGATGGGCGCCACTGAGGCTGGGGCCGGTGCGTCTGTCGGGCCAGCGGCTCCGATCGGCGCCACTCCGACACACGCGGCGAGCAGCAGGCTGCCGGCCACCAGCGCCACTCGGGCGGTCCTGGTTCGGCGCGGGTCTGGTGCGTTCATGGGATGCGTCCTGTTGGGTGGGGCAGGTGGTGAGGTGACCCGGACGAGCGCGCGTTGCGCTCGTCCGGGTCGATGGAGCTGGGAGGACTACTTGCCTTCCAGGCGGTACTCACCGCCCTTGTAGCCCTGCCACGGGGTTGCCACGTAGGGGAACGTGTCCCGGAACGATGCGTCGTTCTTGTTGACGCCGTCGCCCACCGTGTTGTTCGGCTCGAGGTTCGGCAGCTGGAAGTTTTCGGCCAGGAACGAGCCGTAGCCGTCGGCGACGGCGCGGATCTCGATGTCGACGACATCGTCGGTCAGCCGTCGACCGTTGGGGAAGCCACCTGCGTCACCGGCGAGCACGCCCATCCGCTCCGGCTTGGCCGTGGGCGGGATGCCCATGTTCAGCCGCAGCATGTCGTACAGGGTGTCGCCGGTATTGGTCGCGTTCACACCGGGCACGCCCTGGCCCAGGATGAGCACCAGATCGCTGCGCTCGCTGGTGCGGGCATCAGGCAGGCTGGGGTATACGGTATTGATGATCGCGGCCAGCTCAGGGTTGAGGTAGCGATCGGCGTACTGGGCATCGTCAGCGGGGTTGCCTGCGTTCCACTCGTCCTTCTGGCCGAGCGGGATGATGACCTCGTTGATGAGCGGGTTGCCAAGTCGTGAGACCTGGACCCAGTCGCCATTGCCTTCGCCCGTGGCGTCCATGGACTGGCGAGAAGCGCCGGCCCACACGCCGATGACCGCGTTGGTCGCGTCGGCTGCGGTGACGGCCTGACCATCGTTGGTCAGCTGGGACTGGGGGACCTGGATGGCGATGCTGTTGACGTTGAAGGCCGCGAGATTGTCCTGGCCCTTGTCCGTCTTGAGCGGCAGCAGGTGTGCCTTATTGAATGGGCGCAGTCCGCCCAAGTCGAAGATGGCGCCCAGGTCAGCGAAGAACGGATCATCCCGCTGGCCCGCGAACACTCGGCCGACATCGCTGCCGTCCGTGCTCTTGAGCGTGCTCCGCGCGTCGTTGACAGCGCTGTCCTCATCGAACCCGCGATACTTGGGGGTCGTCCGAGGTCCGATGTTGGGCGGCGGCACGGTCAGCCCGTCGCCGATCGATTCGCCATTGCGGGTCACCGACACTGTCTGAGTGACGTTCGCCGGGGTATCCGACGAGATCGGTCCGTAGCCGCTGTACAGGAAGCTGTCGGGATTGGCCACGTTGGTCGTGAAGCTGAATTCATAGGTCACGTCAGCGACGCCGTCGCCGGTGTTGTCGACCTTGATCCAGTAGAGGGCGGTCGGGTCGAAGTCGTAGTAGTTCGGCCCGCCGGACGGCTCCTGGAAGCCGGTGAAGTTGGCGATGATGGTCGTCGTGTCCGGCTTGTCCGGGCTGACGAACGCATACAGGTCGGTGATGTCCGCGGACGGGTCGCGGGCGATGAGGGGTGCCTCACGGTGGCTCGCCGCAAGCGTCGATCCCCCGATGGAGGTGACCGCCAGCAGGGCGATGGCGCCCGTGCTTGCGATCCGGCTAGTTCGTTTCATCTCGAGTTCATGCCTCCAGTGGTGTCCCGGCCCGGTGCGGTCGCACCAGCGGTGCGGGTCCCGGACGTGATGGCGTCCCTGCTTGTCGGGTCTCGGCCATGGTTCCGAGTGCGACAGTTCGGGGTTGATTCGCCTGGCTGTCGGCTCTCATCCCGCCAGTCAGGTCACGATGTGGGTTGCGCGGTACCTGCGGCCGTGGATGACCCGATCCGACGTTCGTGAGGCAGATACAACACGTTGCGATACATGGGCGCGCATGGGACGCGGCGCACAGGCAGCGGTGCAAGGAGCCACGGATCGTGTCCGGGATACACGACCGGTGGTTGTTGCCGCTCAGGCCGTTGTCGGCGTGTCGAACCCAGTCGTGCGGTGGGTCGCGCTCCGACGAGTCTCGACCGAGCTGCAGGCAGAGCCTCCGGGTCCCCCGGGTATGCTCGGTGACACCCACGTCGACCCAACGCTCACGTACCCAGGAGACACCCGATGGCCATCGACTTCGCGACGCCCCTTGGTCAGCGGGCGCTCGCACGGCTCGCGTCCGATCCGGTCGCGTGGGTGACGACCGTGAAGCCTGACGGGCAGCCGCAGTCGTCGCCCATCTGGTTCCTGCACCAGGCCGGCGAGCTGCTGCTGTACAGCCATCGGACGGCACAGCGGACACGCAACATCGCGGCGCAGCCGTTGGTCTCGGTCCATCTCAACGACGTCGACGGGGAGGACGTCTTCTGCTTCGAGGGGATCGCGGGCGTGGACCAGTTGGTGCCGCCGAGCTCCGGGAACCCGGCATACCAGGCGAAGTACGGCGAGCGGATCCGCAGCTTTGGTTGGGCCGTGGACTATATGGACACCGAGTACCCGACGGCGATCCGCATCCGGCTTACCCGACTCAGCGGCTTCTGAGCAGCAAGCCGGCTACTTGCCGGAGCAGGCCTTGCGAGCCTTGCCGCCCGCGTAGCCGTCCCAGGGAGCGGCCACGTATGGGAACGATGCCAGTGGCTTGCGGTCGTTGGAGCCGCAGCCGTCACCCAGGGACCGGCTGGACTTGAGGTCCGGCACCGCCGTGCCAGCAGCGGCCATGGTCGCGGCAAGTGCCTTGCCATAGCCGTCGCCGACGACGCGCAGCGTGATGTCCACCACGTCGTCGGTCAGCCGACGGCCGTTGGGGTAGCCCCCGAGGTCGCCGCCCATGAGCCCCAGCTTGTTGGGCTTGGCGGTGGGTGGTACGCCCAGGTTCAGGCGGAGCATGTCCGCGACACCTTCGGTGGTGGTCTGGTTGAGGCCCACCACTCCCTGGCCCAGGATCTGGACCAGGTCGGTCCGGTCTGCGGTGCGAGCGGGCGCGTTGCCGGGATACGCCTGGTTGAGCAGGCCGGCCAGCTCGGGCGCCGCGTAGCGCCCTGCATAGGCACTATCCGCGGCCGGATCGCCGGCCTGCCACGCGGCCTTCTCGCCGTATGGGATGAGCCAGTCCTCGATGAGCGGCGCACCGACCCGCGACACCTGGGTCGTCGACGCGCCGTCCGCAGACGTGCGACTGGCACCGGCCCAGACGCCGACGGTCGCGGTCGCAGCCTCCGGCCCGGTCGGCACGGTGCCATCGCTGGTGAGCGTGCTGATGGGCACCTGGATGGCGATGACCTGCGTGTTCTGGCCCGAATGGTCGTCCTGGCCCTTGGCCTTCTTGAGCTTGCGTGCGTGCTTCGCGTTCAGGGGACGCATGCTCAGCAGGTCACCCAGCGCGCCAGAGTCGGCGAAGAACGGGTCGTCCCGTTGACCAGCGAACAGGCTGCCGGAACGCTCCGGTTCGACGTTGGGATCCAGGGCGTTGAGATAGTTGAGCGACAGCGGCGCGTAGCCGGGCGTGGTGCGTGGCCCGATGTTGGCCGGTGGCACGTTGCCGCTCATCATCGTCTCGCCGTTGCGGGTCACGTTCACCGACTGGTAGACGCCAACGGGGACGCCCGGCACGGACCCGAAGCCCGTCGACAGGATGCTGTCCGGGGCGTCCACATTGGTCAGGAATCGGAAGGTCCAGGTGATGTCCGCGATGGCATCGCCGGTGTTGTCGACCTTGATCCAGTACGTGAGGTCCGGGTCGAACCAGCTCTGTGTCGCCCATTCGCTGGGCCCCTGTGGACCACCCCAGGTGGTGATCATGGTCGCCGTGTCCGGCCGGTCGGGGCTGACGAAGGCGTACAGGTCGTCCACCTGTGCTGCACGGTCGTGCGTCAGGCCAACGGGCGCCTGGGCCGCGGCGGGCACCCCCACGGCGCCCACCAGGAGCGACGCGACAAGGGTGGTGGAACTGATGAGGAGCGGTCGGGAAGCCATGGAGCAACGCCTCGAGCGTGATGGACAGTGCGAAGGATGGGCGCGATCGCGAGTCATGCGCCATGACCCGATCGGGTGGCGTGCGGATGGGTCGGGATGGGACCGTGGTCCCCCCGCGTGTCCGTGGCTGCGCGCGCGCCGAGACATCCGTCACGAAGCTGTGATGCGACCTGGTACAGAGACCGCGCTCAGGAACAGATCGTCGTCTCATACCCCGGTAGACTGCCGTGCGTGGATGCTGGTTTCGGACGCCCCGGACCGTTCGTGGTCCTGGAGGGCCCCGATGGTGCAGGCAAGTCCCGTGCGGCCGCGGCGTTGGTCGCCTCGCTGCGCGCGGCTGGTCATGACGTCGTGGCGGTCCGCGAGCCGGGTGGTACGCCCCTGGGCGAAGCGCTCCGGGACATCCTGCTGCGAGCCGGCGTCGTGGATCGGACGCCGGTCGCCGACGCGCTCCTGTTCAGCTCCGCGCGTGCCGAGCTCGTGAGCGAGGTCATCCGCCCAGCGCTCGCCGCGGGCTCCGTCGTCGTCTCCGATCGGTACGCGACCTCGACTGCCGCCTACCAGGGATATGGCGCGGGGGTCGACCTGGAGCAGCTGGCGTCCCTGGAAGCACTCACGACGGGCGGCCTCCAGCCGGATCTGGTGCTGCTCATCGATGTGCCCGTGGAGGCGGGCCTGGCGCGCCGTGCCGCAGGCACCCAGGGTGAGACCCGCTTCGAGGAGCACTTCGACGCCGACTTCCACGCGCGCGTCCGTGCGGGATACCTGGTGATGGCCGGCACCGATCCGGTGCGCTGGCGTATCCTCGATGGGACTCGATCCGAGGCTGACGTGGCAGGTCTCGTGACCGATCACGTGGCGCACCTTCTGGCGAGGAGTGAACCGTTCGGCGTTCCGGCGCGAACAGAGATATGAGCGAACCGAACGACGGAGCACTCCCGTTGACCCCGGCCGGGTCGGCAGCCAGATCGGATGAGGAGCTCCTGACCGCCGCAGCGAGCGGGGACCAGGAGTGCATCGCTCACCTGTTCGACCGACATCAGGGATCCATGTACGGACTCGCGCTACGCATCACCAATGACCCCATGCTCGCCCAGGACGTTGTCCAGGAGGCGTTTCTCGGCGTGTGGCGTAATGCCGTTCGTTTCGAGGCGTCCAAGGCCAGCGGCCGGACCTGGATCATGTCCATCACGCATCACCGGGCGATCGATGCCATCCGTCGCCGGCGCCCGACCGTGGAGCTGCCATTGCCCGAGATGCCGCCGCCGGCTGCGCTGACCATCCCGGACCTGTGGGAAGAGGTCGCCGGTCGCTTGGATGCGGGTGCCATCCGCACCGCACTGGAACGACTCTCCGCCGTGCAGCGACAGGCCATCGAGCTGGCCTACTTCGCGGGCCTGACGCAGCAGGAGATCGCGGAACGCACGAGCGCGCCTCTGGGCACGGTGAAGAGCCGTGTCCGACTTGGCCTCCTGGCGCTCCGAGAAGAGCTGGGCATGGGGACCCATGCCGAGGTGAGGGGATGATGGCGACGGTCCGACTTGGTTGCGCCGCCGCCGACGATCTGGCCGGACTATTCGTGCTGGACGCCCTGGCTGCCGACGAGACCGCCGTGGTCCTGGATCACCTGGCCACCTGCCACAAGCCGCACGCGTCGTTCGCGGAGATGGCGGCCGTGACGGGGGCACTGGCCAGCTCGGCGGACCTGGTGGACGCCCCGCCCGAGTTGCGCGCGCGCCTGTTGGCCGCCGTGGCCGCCACGCCCCAGGTCATGGACGACGTCCAGACCGTGTCCCCCGGGGCCGTCGAGGCCGTGGTCCGCGAGCACGTCCAGACCGTGTCCCCCGGGGCCGTCGAGGCCGTGGTCCGCGAGCACGTCCAGACCGTGTCCCCCGGGGCCGTCGAGGCCGAGGACCGCGAGAACGTCCAGTCCGATGCCCCCGGGGCCGTCCAGGCCCT
>JBBQNA010000078.1:0-13616 GCA_038329515.1 Candidatus Limnocylindrales bacterium
GTCCACCTGGGACACGCCGTCGCCGCTGGCACCACCGACGCTCTCGCCCGTGTCCGCGGTGTTGCGGTAGCGCTTGCCCGTGACCGGGTCCTGCCACGGTCCCGCAGGATCCTCGATGAGCTGGTAGCTGCTCTGGGCGACCGCTGCGGCCGCAGAGTAGAACGTCACGCGCGCACCCGGCTGGACCCACGACGGTGGCGCGACGCCGGTGATGTCCAGGCCGCCCGGGACCAGCGTCCCCTGTGCCGCTGCAGGGCCGGCGGCCGCGCTGGCCGTGATCGTGGCGAGGATCAAGAGGCCGATGAGCCGTGGCATCCGTGCGAGCCGTATCTGCATGCCCCGATGATAGGTGAGGCCGATCACTGCGTGGCGGCCCGCGTGGCCATGCGCGGGTCGCCGCTGGCCCGGAACATCGGCGCCCGCAACGCCCACCAGGCGACCATGGCGCCGGCCAGCACGAGCAGGGCACTGGTGAGGAACAGGACGCCACCACCCAGGCTGCCATACAACACGCCTGCCATCGGTCCCGCTACGACCGCGGAGATGCCACCGCCCACCAGCCACGCCAGCGACTGCCCGGTCGCCCGCAGGCTCGCCGGCAGCACGGCACCCACGATGACCACGATGGCCGTGTATCGGAGCACATACGAGACGCCGTCCACACCTCGTATCAGGGCTACCAGACCGGGATCGGAGACCACCGCCACGAACATCAGCGTGGCTACCGAGATGAGCAACCCCAAGACATAGAAGCGTCGCAGCCCCAACCGGGCGATCATCGGCCCCGTGGCCGGGAACAGGGGGAGCTCGACGATAGCCGGGGCCGCAGCCGCGAGGCCGATGATGAAGGCGCCGCCACCCACGTCCAGGATGCGCAGCGGGATGAAGCTGTTCGCGGCGTTGTTGCCGAGCGTCTCCAGGAACAGCGCCAGCAGGATGGGCAGCAACACGGGGGCCGCGACCAGGGCCGATCGCAGCTCCCGCAACAGCGGCGGTCGATGGGCTGTCGCATGGCGGCCACGACGCAGGTGGCGAGGCCGGAATGCGAACACGGCCACGCCCAGGGAAGCGACCACGAACATCCCCAACAGCAGGTCGGGCCCGACCAGGGTGTATGCCAACCCGCCGGTCGTGGCGGCCACGGCCCAGCCTGCGGAGGTCATGACCCGGAATCTGCCGTAGGCGCCCGACCGATCCCCGAGAGCGGTGAGGGCCATCGCGTCCGTGATAGGTGACCACGCGGCCATGCCCACCCAGGCGAGCACGATGCATACCGACATCAGGGCCACGTTGGCGCCCGCGAGGATGATGCAGACACCCGCGACCGCCGCCAGCAGGCCGCTCAGGACGACGCTTCGCTCGCGTCCCAGGGGCCCATCGGCCAGCAGGCCCCAGGCCGGGAACGAGAGCATGGACACGAACGCGGCGGCGCCCAGCACGAGCCCGATGGTCGCGGCGTCCATGCCCTTCGCCGACAGCAGCAGCACCGGGAACGGCAACAGGAACCCGGACGCCAGGCCATGGGCACCGAAGAGCAGCCGGATGCGAGCAAAGGACACGTGCTGGACCGCCTGTACGATCGGGCGCGACACGGTCACCGGGATCAGCGATCCACCAGATCTATCGCCGTGACCACGAAGTTCGATTGGACCGATCGTAGCATCCGGCCTATCTTGGGGCGCATACACACCACCCCTGCAGGAGGCCCTGATGGCCCTCGATACCCTCGCCCCGCCGACCCGCCAGGCTCCCGCCGCGGTCGAGCCGTCGCGCGCGTGGATCCTGGGGCTAGTCGTTGAGTCGGACGGGTCGGTATCGGGTCCCGCCTCGGAGCGGGCGCTTGAGTGGCCGTCCTGCGAGTGGCCCTGTGAATGCGCCCTCGACCACGAGCACGCCTGAGCTGCAGCCGGGGACCTGTCACATGAGCGCTGCCGACGATTACGCCCGACTTGGCCCGGATCTCGTGGAGGACCTGCCGGAGAGCGCGGTCGTCTGACCACATACGGGATCGGTGCCGCGGACCGCGGCTACCTCCTCCAGTCGCGAGCCGACCAACCATCGGCATCGCGCACCGGTCCCCCCATACGTCGCGCGGCTGACCCATGGGGGGACGGCCGCGCGACGTCGTTCCTGGCTCCTGGGCGCGTGCCCGAGAAAGTGCCGGGGAAGGGTGACCTTGGCGCCTCATCACCCACACACCGGGTACCCCCGCTGACGACCGCGCACGAGGCACCCCCGCTTACCACCGCGCACCCGCCGAGTCCTGATCACGCACCGCTCCATCCCGTCCAGCGGGCGTTCAAGCCAACGGGGCCGCCACGGTGGCCACCACTGGGTCCGTCGTTGGCTGTCTGGCCCGCGGCCAGGGTGCCACGGCCAAGGACGGCCCCGATCGGGTGTCCTGCCCGGGTGTTGTTGCCTTGATCGCCCGTCCAGCGGGACGCGCGTTCGCAGGCGTGCCGGCAAAGAGCTCAGATCACCCCATGAGGCCGGCATGGGGCACGTAGACTCGCCACGTGAGCCGACGACCGCTGCATCTCCTGGACGTGTTCGCGGAGCGACCCATGGAGGGCAACCTGCACGCCGTGATCCTCGATGCGGACGGCGTGACGAACGACCAGATGGCACGTTTCTCGCGACGCCTGCGGCTGTCCGAGACGTCGTTCGTGCAGACCGCGACACTCGCCGACGCGAGCTATCGTCACCGGATCTGGACGGTCGCGGGTGAGATCCCGTTCGCGGGCCATCCCTCGATCGGCACCGCTGTCTCGGTGGCCATCGAGCGTGGCCTGGAGCGTGCCGAATTCGTACAGCAGACCCCGCTCGGGCTGCAGGCGCTACATGTCTCCATCGCTGCGGACGGCCAGGCCGGCACGGCCAGCTTGGCCCAGGGTCCACTCGTGCTGGGGGCCGTGGTGGATCCGGGGTCCATCCTCATCGCCTTCGGCCTGCAGCCGGCCGACGCCCATCCCGACCTGCCCGCGCAACTGGTCTCCACCGGCCTGGAGTCGGTCGTACTGCCGGTTCGTGACATCCCGACGCTCGGACGTGCCCGCATGGACCCCGTCGCGGTCCGCGCCGCGCTGGCACCCGTCGCCGATCCGGGTCGCCTCAACTGCTACTTCGTGACACCCGTGGACGCCTTCACGTGGCGGGCGCGCAGCCTGGCCCTGGACATCGCTGGCTGGGAGGATCCGGCCACCGGTTCTGCGGCGGGGCCGTTCGGTGCCTGGCTGTCACAGCTTGGCGGCCCATCACGCATCACCGTGCTCCAGGGCGTCGAGATGGGCGACCCCAGCCGTATCGAGGTCGACGTCAGCGACGGCATCGTCATCGGTGGCCGCGTGTTCGTGCGCTCGATGGGCACTATCGAGCTGTAGCAGGAGAGACCCCGCGGAGATAGCCGAGGGCGTGTCAGCCGACCGAGCGACTACCGGAAGAGCGCCGAATACCCGTTGAGCGCCAGCTGGCCGCCGAGGTGCGCGTAGAGCACGTTCGAGTCGCTGCCGATCTCACCCGTCGAGACCATGTCGATCATGCCTGCCATCGACTTGCCCTCGTACACCGGGTCGGTGATCATGCCCTCCAGCCGCCCCGCCAGCCGGATCGCGTCCAGGGTCTGGGCATCGGGGATGCCGTAGGTGCCCGCGTGATACCGATCGTCGAGGATGATCTCGTCCTCACGCAGCTCCCGGCCGACCTCGATGAGCGCCGCGGTCGCCCGTGCGATACGCGCCACCTGGCTGCGGGTCTCGAGGGGCTTCGCGGAACCGTCGATGCCGATGATCCGCCGGGATCGCCCGTTCCCCGCGACGCCCGCGATCATGCCCGCCTGCGTGGAGCCCGTCACGGAGCACACGACGATGGTGTCGAAGAAGATGCCCAGCTCCGCCTCCTGGCGCTCCAGCTCGACCACCCAGTTGGCGAAGCCGAGGCCACCCAGCCGATGGTCCGAAGCTCCCGCCGGGATGGCGTACGGCGTGCCCCCGGACGCGCGGATCTCCGCGAGCGCCTGCTCCCAGCTCTCCTTGAAGCCGATGCCAAAGCCGGCCTGGACCAGGCGCACATCGGCGCCCATGATGCGCGACAGCTGGATGTTGCCCACCCGGTCGTAGACCGCGTCGGGCCAGTCCACCCAGCTCTCCTGGACCAGCACGCAACGCATGCCCAGGTGCGCGGCGACCGCGGCCACCTGGCGGGTGTGGTTGGACTGGACGCCACCGATGGACACCAGCGTGTCAGCACCCTGGGCCAGGGCCTCCGCGGCGAGATACTCCAGCTTGCGCACCTTGTTGCCACCAAAGGCGAGCCCAGAGTTGACGTCCTCGCGTTTCGCCCACAGGGTCGCGCCGCCCAGGTGCCGAGTCAGCCGTTCCAGATGCTGGATGGGCGACGGACCAAAGGTGAGGGGCGTTCGGGGGAACGCGTCCAGGATCATCGCCACATCGTCCCATAGCGAACGGGCGGGCGACGGCCTATGACAGGGGGAGGAGGTCCCCGACACGTCGCCGCCGCCCAGATGTCGAGCATCATCACTCGACGCATGTGGTGCGCTGCGCCCATGGCACAGCCGCAAAAGTATGATGTATGACGACATTGACACACTAGGTGGGTGGCTGCGCTCAGTCAACCCCACAGGACATGGAGGCCCGGACCGTGAACCCCTGGCGACGTACGACACGGCCGATGACCCTGGCCCATCGCGGCCACTCAACTACCATCCCGGAGCAGACCATGGCCGCCTTCCGGGAGGCCATCGCGGTCGGCGCCGATGCCATCGAAGCAGACGTCCACCTGACCCGGGACGGCCACCTCGTGATGCTCCACGACGAGCTGGTGGACCGCACCACCGATGGCCACGGGCCGGTGGTGGAGATGAGCCTCGACGAGGTCCGCGCGCTCGACGCCGGTAGCTGGTTCGGCGCCGGGTTCCGAGGTACCGGTGTGCCGACCCTGGAGGAGCTGCTGGACCTCGCCGATGCCCACGGCACGATCCTGTGCCTGGAGGCCAAGGGCGCCGATCATGCACAGCATCTGGCCGTGGCGCTCGCCGTGGCGCACCGCCTGGCGGCACGTCAGCTGCTGGGCACGCACGTGCTGTCCTCGTTCGACCACGAGGCACTCACCGCTGCCGGGGCACGCCACCCGGGCCTCATCCTGGCACCCGACCGACTGCCGGAGCGGGGTCCGATGACGGGCCAGGCGGTCATCGACCAGGTGCGCGGCATCGGCGCGCCCATCGTCCAGATCCATCACGAGGAGTTGTCGCAGGACCTCGTGGGTGCGCTCCACGACGCGGACATCGCGATCTGGGCATGGCCCACGACCGATGCCCCGGACATCGAACGAGCCCGCCGACTGGGTGTCGACGGGCTCATGGGTGACGACGTGCCGGAGCTGGTCGCGGCCGCCCAGCGAGGCTGAGCCGCGGCCACCGGGAGGCGGGTGTGGCGCTAGATGGCGCCGCCACCCAGGATCGGCGCGTCCAGGACGACGGTCGTCTTGTACTGGAAGAGGGCCGCGACACAGGTCGTGAACTTGGCCTCCGGGGTCAGTCCGACCATGAGAGTCACTGTCGTGACCCCGTCGACGACGCTGACCACGACATCGTGCAGGCCGTTGCAGCCGGTCGAGCCCATCCAGAAGTAGACCGTCAGGGTCGTGCCGTCCGGAGCGACGTCGATCTGCGTCCATGGCTGGGGCACGGCGTTGATGATCCGGGAGTCGGGCACGATCGGGGTCGCGCCATCCGTCGGGTCGGGCGTGGCCGCGGGCGCGGACACTGGTGCACTCGGCTCGACGCCGGTGGACGGTGACTGGGCGACGGCCGCGGAGGCCGCCATCGTCATGAGGAGCAAGCCACTGAGCAGCGCCGACGTGATTCGGCGGGACAGTCGAGTATCGAGGGACATGCGAGGACCTCCGGCTGGTTGCGGGTGTTCCGTGGGTAGGTCGATATTGACGCCCGCAGACCCGCTGCGGTTCCGCGATCGGCACGTCGGTGCGCCTCGGGACGCATCGATAGACTGGCAGTCGACATCCCGGCAGCGGTCCGAGAGACCCGGAGGTCCACGTGGCGAACCAGTGGCCACGCCGCTCGTGCGTGCTCGTGACGGCGATCCTGTCAGTGATGGCGCTGCTGCCGCCCGCGTCGCTTGCGGCTTCGCCCGAGCCATCGGCGAGCGTCCCCACAACCGCTGGTGCGCTTCCAAAGGTCGTGGTGCTCGATCTGGGTTCGGAGCCCAGATCGGCGCTCCGATATCGATATGTCTCCGGTCAGGAAGCCACCATGGACATGCGCATGACGATGACTGCGGGCTTTTCCGTGGACGGTGCTCCGGTCCCCTCCACCATCATCCCCGCGATGCACTTCGTGGCAGCTGTCCAGTTGGGCGGGGTGACCGCGGCGGGTAGCGTGCGCTATGACTTCCAGTACACGACGGCGGAGGTGGTGGGGCCATCCGATGCCGACGTCGTCGCGGTGGCACAGATGAACGCCGCCCTCGCCGGCCTGGTCGGTGTCACCGGGTGGGCCACCGTGGATGACCGGGGCCAGGCCATCGATGGCGGGTTCATCGGCACGGACGACCTTGACCCGACCACCCAGGCCACCCTCGACGACATCCAGCGCTCGGTGGCCCAGCAGTCTGCGCCGCTGCCGGAGGAGCCAGTGGGTGTTGGCGCCCGCTGGATGCTGGAGCAGCACGTAGCCACAGGCGGTCTGATCGTGGACCAGTCGGTGACGTATCGGCTGGACGCCATCGATGACGACGGACTGCACCTGTCACTGGACCTGACCCAGACCGCGGCCCCAGGGCCCATCGAGCTGCAGGGTGCGCCCAGCGGCACCACTGCGACCCTGCTGGAGCTGACCAGTCGCGGCAGCGCCACGATGACCATGTCCCTGGACGGCATCGTCCCTGTGAGCGAGCTCACGATCAGGTCGCACAACGTCATCAAGGTCACGGACCGCCAGGTCGCGACGGACGTGACCATCGACTTCGTCATCGGCGCGGGTCCCCCGAGCGGACCAGCCGCGTCTGTTGCGCCGGGCGCGACGGGCGTCCCGGGCGCGACCGGCGTCCTGCCGGAGCGTGTCATCCGGGCACGCCACATCCTCATCTCGCCCTACGATGACCCCGGTGGCGCCTCCTCCCTGGACCCATCCGACCCGGCATGGGGGCTGGCGCGCGTGGAGGCCCTTCGGTTGGCCACCAACCTGCGCGCCATCGCGGATCCGACGTCACGACAGCTGGTCTTCGAGGCGCGTGCCCAGGCGGACAGTGACGACCTTGGCAGTGGCGCACGAGGCGGCGACCTTGGCGCGTTCACGCGTGACGTGATGGTGCCGGAGTTCACGGATGCCCTGTTCGATGCCGTCGATCCCCAGCCGGGTGACATCATCGGGCCGGTCCGGACCGAGTTCGGCTGGCACGTGCTGATGTACGACGGCGAGGGCGACGCCTCGGAAGTGACCGAGATGCAGTAGGACGAGCAACGGCCCGGCATGCATGGCCGGGCCGCTTGTAGAGAGCTCGTCCGGATGCGGATCCGGGCGAACGAGCTAGTCCTGGCCGACGCTGATGGTCCAGTTCTCGGCCAGGGACGCGATCGTGGCGGCCGCCTGCACCCAGTCCGTGATGGGCTTGACAGCGGCGTATGCCGCGGCGGGCGGGAACGCGGCCTCGATCTCCGGCGGCAGCACGACATCGCTCCGGATCGGACGGGCGTACTTCTTGGCCTGCAGGATCTGGCCCTCCTCCGAGAGGACGTACTCCATGAGCAGCTTCGCGGCGCTCTTGTGCGCGCCGTAGGTATTCAGCAGACCGACATACGGGGCGCTGGTCGTACCGTCGGACGGGATGACGACCTCAAGGGGCGCGATGCCGGTGAGCTCGTCCCGCATCGGCAGGCCGATGTAGTCCCAGACGATGCCGATGCCCACTTCGCCCTTCTCGAGCGCGGCCTGGCTGGGCGCCGTGGCCACGAAGTTGCCGGCCGCGTTGAGCTGGGTGAAGAAGTCGATGCCCGGCTGGATGTTTGCCTCACCACCGCCGTTGGCGAACGCTGCGGCGAGGACGGCCATGGCGCCCTGGCCGGTGGTGCGCGGGTCGCTCATCGCGATCTTGCCCTTGTACTCCGGCTTCAGCAGGTCCTGCCAGCTCTGGGGCACGTTCTCCACGGCGTCCGTGTTGACCACGAACCCGATGGTGCCCTGGTACCAGCCGGTCCAGCAGCCGTTGGGGTCCTTGGCGTAGTCCGGGATGAAGTCCCAAGACGTGACCTTGTAGCACTCGGCCACGCCGTTCTCGATGGCGATCGGCCCGAACTGGATGCCGATATCACCGATGTCGGCGACCGGATTGTTCTTCTCCGCGTCGAACTTCTGGATCTCTTCAGCACTCGACATGTCGGTGTCGGTGTGGGTCAGCCCGTACTTGGTCGTGAAGTTGGCGAAGATCTCGCCGAAGTTGGTCCAGCTGTCGGGCATCCCGTAGCTGTTGATGGCACCTTCCGCGGTCGCCTCCTGCTCCAGCTGCGCGATGATCGCCGAAGCATCGCCACCCGACGCGGCGGGTGATTGGGCGGCGACCCCGACCGTGGTCGCAGGCACCAGCAGGACCACGCCTGCGATCCCCATGCGAAGTCGTTTCGACAGTCTCATCTCGGATCCTCCCTTTGCTGGCCCAGCGCAACGCCGGGCATCCCGTCCATCCTCGTCGTGGTGAGAAGTATGATGTCTGATGACTTCCCGCGACCTACACTAGGCGCGTGGTCGGACCCACGTCAAGGCCGATGTCCGCCGAGGATCCATGACCGATCTCAACGTGACGCAGGTCGTCAAACTCTTCGGCACGGTCGTGGCCGTGGACGGGGTCGACATCCACGTGGCTGATGGGACCCTCCTCTCGCTGCTCGGCCCCAGCGGTTGCGGCAAGACGACGCTGCTGCGCATGATCGCCGGCCTAGAGCACCCCGACGAGGGAACCATCCACATCGGCGAGGACGACGTGACGGACACGCCCGCCAACCGACGCGGCATCGGCATGGTGTTTCAGTCGTACGCGCTGTTCCCCAACATGACGGCTGCCGCGAACATCGGCTATGGCCTGCGGTTGCGACGCTGGCCCTCGAAGCGCATCGACGAGCGGGTGCACGACATGGTCGACCTGACCCAGCTCGGCGAGGCTGCTGGGCGCTACCCTCACCAGCTGTCGGGTGGCCAGCAACAGCGAGTCGCGCTGGCGCGAGCCTTGGCCATCCAGCCCCGGCTGCTACTGCTGGACGAGCCGCTGTCCGCGCTCGATGCCCAGGTCCGGGTGACGCTGCGCGAAGGCATCCGACGCATCCAGCAACAGCTGGGCATCACCACCGTGTATGTGACCCACGACCAGGAGGAGGCGCTCTCGATCTCGGACGAGGTGGTCGTCATGCGCGCCGGCCGTATCGAACAGCAGGGTCCGCCGGAGCAGTTGTATGGGCGGCCCGCGACACCCTTCGTGGCATCCTTCGTCGGAGCTGCCAATCGCCTGCCCGCAACGGTCACGGACACCGCCGAACGGACCGTGGCGTGGGGCACCCAGCGCCTGCGGGTCGCGGACCTGGGCGGCTTCGTGTCGGGCGACCGGGTCATCATCGTGGTCCGTCCCGAGCGGGTACAGGTACTCGGCGATGCACCCGCAAGAGGGTCTTCCTCGGAGCCGCTCGACATCGGGACCATCGAAGGTACGGTCGAACAACGCCTGTTCCTGGGCTCATCGAGCCGCATCCGGGTGGCGACGTCATCGGGTGAGATCGTCACCGAGACATCCAGCGACGTGTTGCCACCGGAGCGCGGCGACCGCGTGCGCCTGAGCTTGCCGCCGGACGCCTGCATCGTGCTTCGGGACGTTGGCGCGCCGGTCGTGGACGTGGACGTGGACGCCGCGTAGCCTCGGCACCGGCGCAGGGAGCCCGGAGCTAGCCCACCGGGTCATGTACCGCTCGGCGGCCCAGGACCGCGAGCAGCAGCAGGGATGCTGTCCAGGTGATGGCGAAGCCCACGATGCCGACGGCCATCGTCTGGTGGGGTTTGTTGTCCCACAGCTTGTAGACCCAGACGCCGCTGGTCTGCCACGCATCGCCGACAAGGAACGCGGACAGCGTGTATTCGCCGAAGGTGACCGACAACACGAGCAGCACCGCTGCCAGCAATCCTCGCCGGATGCTGGGCAGCACGACATGGAAGAACGGCGCCCAGCGTCCCGCGCCCAGCGTCTGGGCGGCCTCGTGGATGGTCTTGGTGTCAAGGGCGGACAGGCTGTTGTCGATGGCTCGGTACACGAATGGCAGGGACACCACGGTATAGGCGATGACCAGCAGCACCGGAGACCCGGTCAGCACCAGAGGCGGCACCGAGTAGGTGCGGATGAGCGCCAGGGCGAAGACCACCACCGGCAGCGCGAATGGCGCTAGGGACACGAACTCGGCCAGCGGCCGCAGGCGACGCGCCGAGACGTGGAGCACATACAGCGTCGGCGCCATGAGCACCACGCTGACCAGCATGGTCGCCACCGACGCGATCATGGCACGCGTGAACGTGGGCAAGAACAAGGGGTCGGTGAGCGCGTCGATCCAATAGTCGGGCAGGAACCGCGTGGGCAGGATCGTGTCCGTCCAGCCTTCGCTGACGGAGAACAGGATGGTACCGAGCGTGGGCAGCAGCATCAGCGCCGCGAAGACCGCGAGCATGGCCACCAGGCCTACCTGCGGCCGGCGTCGGGGCTGGCCCGGATCGTGCGTGACCTGGGTCATCGGGACCACCGTTGGGTACGTCGACGGACCAGGTAGTGGAGGGCCACAGCCGCCGCCACGAAGCACAGCAACACGGTGGCCATCGCGTCCGCCTGGGCGGGTTTGAAGATGACCTCGCCCGAGCGTAGGATGGAGATCTGAACGGGCATCAGGTTGGCCTGTGCCACCAGCGCCACAGCCGTGGCATACGCGCCCATGCCACTCGCGAACATGAGGATGAAGCTGGACACGATGGCCGGCGCCAGCACCGGGATGGCAATCCGACGCCAGAAGTCCCGGCCGCCGCCGCCCAGCGACATGTTCGCCTCGCGCCATTCCGGCTTGAGCGCCGTGAACGCGGGCAGCATGAGCACGACCATGAGCGGGATCTGGAAGTAGCAGTAGACGATGATCAAGCCCGGCAGCGAGTACAACGAGAAAGACGAGTACAGGTCGATGCCCACCGACCGGAGCGCGATGGTGATGGCCCCGGATGCGCCCAGCAGGATGATGAACGCGAAAGCGAGACCGACCCCTCCGGACGCTGATGACACGTTGGCCAGGGCTGAGGCGCTGTTCCGGATGCGCTCGTGCCGGGAGGCGGTGATGGCATACCCGATGGCCGTGCCGACCACCGCCCCGACGATGCCGCTGACCGTGGCCAGGATGAGGCTGTTGACGACCGACTGGGCGTAGATCGGGTGCTGGAACACCTTGAGCAGGTACTTGGGTGTCGGTTCGTCCAGGCCGCCGATGGCACCCACCAGCAGGATGAGCACGGGGATGAGCTCGAACAGGACGCAGAAGCCGAAGAACGGCGTCAGCGCGATGGCCGTGCCCAATCGGCCCTCCCGGAACCATCGGACTGGGCCGCGCGCGCGTCGGGCGGACAGACCGGCCACGCTCACGGGCGTTGACCCATCTGAAGGCCTGCTGGATGAGCCGCGGCCTTCGGCTCCGGCGCCGCCTCGAACACACCTGGTCCTCGCCGATACACACGCAGCTCGATGACCGCGGGCACGTGCCACTCGTGGGAGAACATGATGGGCCGGCCGGCAGCGTCGAAGTCGACCTGGACCAGCTGCTGGAGGGGCGTACCGATGACCACATCCAGGATGTGGGCCAGCTCCCGATCGGCGACCGTGGGTATCAGCACGGCCTCGCCGTGATCCACCGCATGCCCGATGTCCGACAGGAAGCGGTACATCGAGCCCTTGAACGCGTCCCGGTCGCGCACCGGCTCGATGAGGTCCGGTGGTAGCTGGTCGATGGAGTAGATGGCCGGTCGGCGGTCAGCGGTCCTGATCCGGCGCACCTCGACCACGTCCGTGCCCTGCGGGACAGCGAGCGCTTCTGCGGTCTCGGCAGTGGCAGCAACCGTCCGGAGGCCCAGGATCTGCTTGCCGGCGCGCGTCCCGGCTCCCTCCAGAAAGGCCGTGTAGCTGAAATTGCTGTCCAGCGAGTTACGCAGGTTCGGGCGGCGCGTCACGAACGTGCCCGATCCCTGGCGACGGATGACGTAGCCATCCTCGATGAGGCCACGCACGGCTTCCCGGATGGTCACCCGGCTGACGCCGAACCGGTCGCAGAG
Organism: Candidatus Limnocylindrales bacterium; assembly: GCA_038329515.1. Taxonomy (GTDB): domain Bacteria; phylum Chloroflexota; class Limnocylindria; order Limnocylindrales; family CSP1-4; genus JAFMJV01. The sequence continues at coordinate 12,365 of JBBQNA010000078.1, forward strand.
CATGTCCTCGTTGGGCAGCTTGGTACCGAAGGGGAACTCGCCGGACAGGATCGCCCGACGCAATTCATTCCGGACCACATCGGCAAGCAACGGCCGAACGCGCGCGCGAGCCATCAGTCCTGCCTCTCCATGGCCGGCCTCCCTTCCATGATCCCACCGGATCGCGGGTATCCAGGCGCCAATCGTGCCACGTCCCGGGATGTGCCGAGCGCCCTCGGCGTCGACCATCCGGCGTTTCGGCCGTCGCCGACATGGCCACTCTTGACGGGCGTGTGACTCCGCGATAGCGTGCTAAAGTCATCATACGACTAGCGAATGCCGCCGGTCCGGAGAGTGAACGAGGGACGCCATGGCCATCTTCTCGGGAGTGCCCGCCAGCGACGCGTCGACCATCGACGCTGTCACTCGCCGGCTCGCGGACAGCCCGCGCCCCGAGCGCCTGCGACCCATCGGCCTGCGTCACATCGTGCAGGGTCCGGACGTCCTCGGCGGACTGCCGGAACTGGTCCGATCCCTCGCCGTGACAGGGCCGGTCCTCGTGCTCGCGGACGGTGTGCCCATGCAGCGCGCCGGGATCGACCTCAAGGCCCATGTGGTGGAGCTGCTGGCAGACCTGGATGCCCAGCTCGTGACCATCGGCGACGGCGGCCACGAGGTGCACGCGGACATGGAGACCGTGGCCATCGCCACGGCCGCGCTGTCGGGCGCCGGGTGCGTGGTGTCCGTTGGCTCGGGCACCATCTGCGATATCGGCAAGAAGGCGACCGAAGGGCCCGCCCCCATCCCCTACGTGGTCGTCCAGACCGCCTGCTCCGTGAACGCCTTCTCGGACGACATGGCGGTGCTCCTCATCCACGGCGCCAAGCGAACACTGCCGTCCCATTGGCCGGATGCGCTGGTCATCGACCTGGGGGTCATCGCGGATGCGCCGCCCATCCTCAACCAGGCTGGCGTGGGCGAACTGTCGTCGATGTTCACGGCTCCCGCCGACTGGCGCCTGGCAGACATCCTGGGCCTGGATGCTGGCTATGACGAGGCGCTCGTCGGTCTCTTCCGGGACGACGGCGAGGAGCTCGAGCAGGTCGCCGTCGGGGTCGCCGCGGGTGACCTGGCTGCGCTGGGCTGGCTGTGTGACCGGATGACACGGGGCGGGCTCGCCCTGGGCGTCGCGGGTCGGACGGCCCCACTCTCGGGTGCGGAGCACGCCGTCAGCCACCTCCTGGACATGGCCGCCATCCGGACGGGCGTGCCG
>JBBQNA010000079.1:0-13598 GCA_038329515.1 Candidatus Limnocylindrales bacterium
CGGCCTCCTCGCCCGCCTGCTCGCCCTCAACCTGGAGCGTGCCGCCGCTGGCAGGCCTGAAGGGCGCAGTCGACCATGACGACACAGCAGCCACTGGGGATGCCGCCAGCACGCCCAGATTTCGGCGGCAAGCGGTCGTTCCTGATGCTGGTCAAAACGTACCCGATCCCGAGCACGAAGTACGGCGAAACAGTGTGCTGCGCGGGCATCGACGCTGAGACGAGAAAGTGGGTCCGCGTCTATCCGGTCAACTTCCGCTCCCTGCCTGGCTTCCGCAAGTTCAGAAAGTGGCAGTTCATCGAGGCGGTCTGGGGACCACCAACGGGAGACAGTCGACCCGAATCGATCAAGGTCCAGCAGGACACCATCGTTGCCGGTGAGACGATCGGCGCCGGCAAGCCTGGCTGGCGTCGCCGTCGCGATTGGCTCGACCCCGTCGTCGATGAGTCGCTGGAAGCTTTGGGACGCACACGACGAACGCTCGGCGTGATCAGGCCGAGATCCATCGATGGGTTCGTCATCCGCCGGGCAGACGCCTGGGACAAGGGAAGTCGCGATGAACTGGAGCAGCTGACGCTCACCATGGACACAGGTGGAGACCGCCGTGACCTGGAGATCATCCCGTGGGACTTCCTCTATAGGTTCCATTGCCGCGATGACGACTGCGGTGGCCACGAGATGGAGATCTTCGACTGGGAAGTCGCTCAGGCCTACAGGAACTTTCGACGCCTGTATGGCGAAACCGGCTGGCAGCAGAAACTGCGGCAAAAGTTCCTCGACGAGTTGCCGAGCCGCGACCTACACCTGATCCTGGGGACGCACCATCGCTTTGGCAACTGGATGATCGTCGGCGTGCTCCACCCGGCCCACGTGCAGGTGCTCGAAGCGGAGGCTGCTCCTCGACGCCACGATGTCGGCCAGCGGGAGGCGATGACACTCCCGCTCCTCGGCCTCGAAGCAGAGGAAGGCGATCGTCCCCGCCCACCCGAGGGCGACGACGGCATCGAGGACCGGGGGTAGCTGCAACACGCGATCCTGATAGTCGCGCTCGAAGCGGGGCCAGTCGGTCTTGGCCAGTGGCCGGGCCTCTCGAGGAACACCGAGCGACGGCATCCACTCGTAGTCGATGCCCGCATCAGCCATCGCCGCCGCCAGCATTCGCTTCCGATAGTCGGGCTTGCGCGACATCGGCGTCTCGCGCGTGTCGATGAGCGTGGTCACGCCCCGCGATACCAGCGCAGCGATCAACGCCGAACGGTCGACGCCTTGATATCCGACGGTGTACGCGAGCTTCGGGGTCATCGGCACAAGCCTAAACCAAGCGCATCGCCTTGGATTGGGTTGTGGCGATGGTTCCTGCTTGGCTGGTGGCGCAATGGCACTCGCAGCGCCAGGTGTAGCGGCCTTCTGGTCGTCGTCGAGGCGGGTGGATGTATACTGCACACACATGAAGCGGACGCAGGTCTACCTCACCCAGGAGCAGGACAGGCGACTGGGCGAGATCGCGGAGGATCGGGGAACGTCGCGCGCTGGCGCATTGCGCTGGGCGCTGGACACCGTGCTGGAGACCGGCGATCCCGAAGCCGAGGCCCGAGCCGTCATCCTCAGCACGGCTGGGGTCCTCGCCGACTACCCGGACTGGCCGGAGTGGCAGCGGTCCGTGCGCGGTCGGACTGCCGCGGAGCGACTGGACGAGTCCGCATGATCGTGCTGGACACATCTGTGCTCATCGCACACTTGCGCGGCGATGACCGGGCGACCCAACTCCTGTTGGGCATCCCGACCGCGGATCGCGCGGCCAGCGTCATGGCGCGCATCGAGATCGAAGGCGGCATGCGCAGCGACGAACGCCGTTCGGTGTCCAGTCTGTTCGGTGTCGTCCGACTGCTGCCGGTCACGGACCCGATCGCCCGCCGAGCCGGCGAACTCCTTCGCACATACCGACGATCGCACACCGGTATCGACCTGGTCGACTACGCCGTAGCGGCGACCGCAGAGCTGCACGGTGCCACCCTGGCGACGCTGAACCTCAAGCATTTTCCGATGTTCCCGGGGCTCCAGGCGCCCTACTGAGTCAGTCCGGGTCGCGCCGCGTGTCGTCGCGCAGCCGATCGTAGGCCAGCGCCGTCATGCACGCTCCGATCAACGGCGCCGTGAGATAGACCCACAGGTCCAAGAGGTCGCCGCTGATGATGGCCGGACCCAGCGACCGGGCCGGGTTCATGGACGCGCCGCTGATGGGCCCGCCGACGAGCGCGCCGAGCGCGACCGTGCCGCCGATCGCGATGGCTGCCCCTTGTCCCACGGCGCGCGCGTCCGTGGCCACCGCAGTGATGACGAGCATGAGGATCGCCGTGAGGACGACCTCCCATACGAAGGACTGCGTCACGCTGCCGGACGGCTGCGTCACGCCCAGCAACGCCCCATCGCCCAGGCTCAAGCGGAGGAGGGCCGCGGCCAGCACCGCGCCAGCGCACTGCGCAGCCCAGTACGGCAGCACCCGGCCCCGAGGCAGAGGCCCGGAGACGGCGAACGCCAGCGTCACCGCCGGATTGAAGGGGGTGCCGGAGATGTGGCCGAGCGCATAGATCATGACCATGATGGCCAGACCGAATGCCGCCGCGGTGCCGGCGGCCCCCACAGCGGGATGGAGGGACCCGACCGCGATCACGCCACATCCGGCGAACACCAGCACGAACGTCCCGATGCCCTCTGCGAGGAGTGCCGGACCCAGGCGGTGGTGTCGCATCGATGCCCGGACCGATCGCTGCCTCGTCAGTTCCCTGACGGCTGCGGCTCGATACCCAGTTCGCCGAGCAGTCCACGCACCCGCTGTTCGATGTCATCCCGGATGGGCCGGACCGCCGCCACGTCCTTGCCGGCCGGGTCCTCCAGCTCCCAGTCCACGTAGCGCTTGCCGGGATAGAACGGGCATGCGTCACCGCAACCCATGGTCACGATGACATCCGCTGCACGGACGATCTCGTCTGCCCATGGCTGCGGCAGCTCGCGGCTGATATCGATGCCCTGCTCTGCCATCACCGCGACGGCGGACTGGTTGAGGCCCGCGGCGGGTTCCGAGCCACCGGAGTACACATCCACCCGGTCACCGGCAAGGGCTCGCATCCAGCCTGCTGCCATCTGTGATCGCCCCGCGTTGTGGACACACAGGAACAGGACGCTCGGGTTGAGATCCGTGGCAGTCGACTCGAGGCGGACCAGGGCACGCAGGCGGTCGTTGGTCAGCCGCTCCACAAGGACGGCCATCCAGGTGGTCACACGGGCGCGAGGCAGGAGGATGTCGAGCGACTCGGCCATGAACCGCTCGATGGTCTCCACGTTCATCTGTCCCTGCCACTTGCGCTGCAGCCTGACCGCGGACTGCTTGAGCTGGAGTCGCTGGACGGTGTCCAGAGTCTCGATGACGGGGGTGCTGTGGGTCTGCATCGGTCGCCTCCTGGAGTGATGGGTGGGTCAGCCGTGGGCCGTGCCGAGTCGGTCGATCCGCTCGGCGATGTCCGTGAAGGCGATCTGGAATGCCTCGCCGGAGGACGCCTCGACCGGATCGGGGATCGACCAATGCAGCGTGGCTGTCGGCCAGCTATCGCCTGCCTCATGAGCCCGGTCGCAGACCGAGACCACCATGTCAGGCTGGCTGACCACGTCGTCGTAGCCCTTGGGTGTCATGCCTCGCAGGTCGACACCGAACCGGGTCGCTGCCCGGATCGCCCCGGGATGGACCCTCTGTGCCGGATGGGTACCAGCGCTATCTGCGTCACGGCCGGTCCGCTGCTGCCACAAGGCCGCCGCGAACTGGGATCGTGCCGAGTTGTGGGTGCACACGAAGAGCACGCACCGGGGCGCGATGGGCGTCCGTTCGATGAGGCCATCGAGTCGGTCGTGGCGGAGCGACAGGTATCGGCGCCGATGGTCCCCATCCGACACTCGCCGCCCGATGAGCCCAGCGGCTTCCAGCACACCCAGATGGTGCGCCGCCAGGTTCCCGGCCAGGCCCGCCGCGTCCGCGAGCTCCTGGAACGTCCGATCACTCAGCGCGAGGCGGTCGACCATGGCCAAACGATGCACGTCGCCCAGCGCGGCGTGGATGAGTGCGCGGTCTGCAACGTCCATGACTCGCATTGTACTGACTCAATATATGTCGAGTAAATGGCCCTTGCACGGTCGGTGCTCGGCACTTGCGACTGTCCACCGCGAACGCACCGATGACAGGGCGTTGACGGCTTCCTGGGCTTCATCCAGCCGCGCGTCGTGCGACCGAGCGGCAGCCTTTTGCGCCGCACCTGGCCCATGCCCACCCGGCCCAGCACGCGTGCCCACCCGGCGCGTGTCCACCCGGCACATGTCCACCCGGTGACCGGTACGTCGGTCGGCAGCCGATCTGGACCGAGTTTGACCGTCAGGCCGGTCACCCGATGCACATCCGTTGGCTGGGGTGGCCTGACGGGTGGTCGAACCAGCTCCTGACTGACGCATCGATCATGGGGTGATCGATCATCCGGTGGTCGACACCGGCCCAGCCGAGCCCAGCAAGATCCCGAGCCAGCCGAGCCCAGCAAGATCCCAAGCACGGCCCGAAACACCCGCCAGGCGCACCGACCGGCCGTCTCGTGAACCCGGGGGCGACACCTACGGGTTGAGGTCCTCGGTCTCGCCCGTAGCGAGGAACACGACGTCCTCCGCGACGTTGGTCACACGGTCGCCGATGCGCTCCAGGTAGTGCGCCGCGAACAGCACCCGGGCGCCGCTGTCCACGTGCTCGGGATCCGACCGCATCAGCTCCAGCATGTCCGCGAAGATGCCGTGATACAGGTCGTCCACCTGGTCGTCCTTCGCCGCGACCGAGCGGGCGAGCTGCTCGTCCTGGTCCACCAGCGCCCGGAGCACCTCCCGGGTGAGGGACGAGGTCATTCGGCCCATCTCGGCCAGCTTGCCCGTGGCCTCGATGTTGCCCACGGGGGCCAGCTTGCGTGCCTGCTTGGCGACCGATGACGCATGGTCGCCCATGCGCTCGAGGTCGTAGGCCACGTGGTCGAGGGCCAGCAGGAAGCGCAGGTCACGGGCGACCGGCTGCTGCGTGGCGATGGTCCGCGCGACGAGGGCGGTGATGAGGCGCTGCGCCTCGTTGAGGCGACCATCACCGGTGATGACCTCCATCGCCAGGTCCGCGTCGTGGCGCTCCAGTGCCTCGACAGCGCGCGCGATCTGGTCCGCGACCATGCTGCCCAGCCGCAGGACGTTGTCCTTGATCTCGCGTTCCTCGCGGTCGAGGGTGTCGCGCGACCCGAGCATCGGCAGCGGTGGTCGGGGGCCATCGGACGTGGTGCTCTTCTCGACCGTGGTAGTTGTCGTCTCGGTCCGGGTCACGGCAGCGTCCGCGGCCGCGGAGGTGGGGTCGTCGGTGTGGATCTCAGCCATGGTGTCGTCCTTCATCCGAACCGCCCGGAGACGTAGTCCTCGGTCAGCTGGCTCTTGGGGTTGGTGAACAGCTCACTGGTCACGCCGGCCTCCACCATATAGCCGGCCCGATCGTCGCCCATCGTCAGGAAGACCGTCTCGTCGGAAGCGCGGGCTGCCTGCTGCATGTTGTGGGTCACGATGATGATGGTGTATCGCTGCTTGAGCTCCAGCATCAACTCCTCGATGAGCAGCGTGGACCGAGGGTCCAGGGCCGAGCAGGGCTCATCCATGAGGATGATCTCCGGTTCGGTGGCGATTGCACGAGCGATGCACAGCCGCTGCTGCTGCCCGCCTGAGAGGGCCATACCCGATTGCTTGAGCTTGTCCTTGACATCGTCCCAGAGCGACGCTCGCCGAAGGCTCGCCTCGACGATGTCCGCCATGTCCCCCTTGACGCCATTGACCCGGGGGCCGAACGCGACGTTGTCGAAGATCGACTTGGGGAACGGGTTCGGCTTCTGGAACACCATGCCGATGCGCCGCCGCACTTCAACGGCATCCACGCCCGCACCGTACAGGTCCTCGCCGTGGTACAGCAGCCGACCCTCGGCGTGTGCTCCTGGCACCAGGTCGTTCATGCGGTTGATGCTCCGCAGTAGCGTGCTCTTGCCGCATCCGGACGGCCCGATGAGCGCCGTGATCGCATTGGTACGGAACGGATACGAGACGTTCCGGACTGCCCGGAAGGAGCCGTAGAACAAGCTCACGTCCTCGAGCCGGATGATGGGTTCGTCGGTCGTGGGCGGCAGGTCAGCCATCACCAGCTCCTTGAGTACTTGTTGCGCAGATAGATGGCCAATCCGTTGGCGATGAAGGTGATGACCAGGAGCACGATCATGCCCGCAGCGGCGAGCTGCCGGAATTCTTCCTGGGGGAGGGTCGTCCAGCGGTACACCACGATCGGCAGGGCGGTGTATGGCCCGACCAGCTGGCCGACCAGGTCCGCGCCGCCGCTGGAGTACGAGCCCAGCACGGCACCCGCCAGGATGAGCGGAGCCGCCTCGCCGAGTGCTCGAGACAGCGACAGCACGATGCCCGTGAGGATGCCCGGGAAGGCTGCCGGCAGGACCAGTTGACGGGTCACCTGCCAGCGCGACGCGCCGACGCCATAGCCGGCCTCGCGGATAGCGATGGGGACGGCACGCAGCGCCTCAGCGGCCGTGATGATGACGATGGGCAGTACCAGGACCGCCACCGTCATGCCACCCGCGATGACGTTGCGCCCGTTGCCGATGTCCAGCGCCTTGAAGACGCCCACGAACACGGCAAGCCCCAGCAATCCGTAGACGATCGACGGCACGCCCGCCAGGTTGCGGATATTCACATCCACGATTCGCGTCAGTCGCGAACCGGCGGCGTATTCCTCGAGGTAGATCGCTGTTGCGACCCCCAGCGGGAAGGCGACCACCGCCGTGATGACACCGATCCAGAAGGTGCCCCACAGCGCTTGGCTGACACCTGCCTTGGTGGGGTCGGACGACAGTGGCGAGGTCAGGAAGTCCATGCCTCGTGCGGTGAATACGGGCAGCCCGCGGTTCAGCACGTCGACGAGCAGGAACAGCAGGGCGAGGAGCGTGAACAGGAGGCTGAACGCCAGCAGCCCCTGGAAGATGAGACTGGGCCAGTGGGGACCGGTCCGCTTCAGGCTTCGGTGAACGGCGCCGGATGCGACGGTGGGAGTCTCGATGCTCATGATCGCCCTAGTACCGCTGCCGGGTGTGACGCACGAAGATGTCGCCGATGACGTTCAGGGAGAGCGTCAGGATGAACAGCAGCAGACCCAGGAAGAACAGGCTGAGATATGCCGCCTGGCCACCCTGTACCTGGTCGGAGCCAGTGGCCAGGGAGGCGATGGCGCCCGTGAACGTCTGGCCAGGTCCCAACGGGTTGAACGTCCGCAGTGATCCGCCGGTGCCACCTGCGGCGATGGCCACGACCATCGTCTCGCCGATGCCCCGGGAGATGCCGATGATGAACGCCGCTACGATGCCCGACACCGCCGCCGGCACCACCACCCTCAAGGTCGTCGTCACCTTGCGCGCACCAAGGCCGTACGAGGCCTCGCGCAGACTGCGAGGCACGGCCCGCAGCGCATCCTCCGAGATGGATGCGATGAGGGGGATGATGAGCACCCCGACGCCCAGACCGGCTGCCAGCATGTTGAACACGGTCGCGCCGCTAAACAGGCGCTGCACGATCTGGGGATTGATGAACGTGAGGGCGAAGAAGCCCAGGACCACGCTCGGGATGCTGGCCAGGATCTCGAGAACGGGCTTGATCACGGACCGGGTGCGAGGCGACGCGTACTCCGAGAGGTAGATCGCGGAGAGCAGGCCGATGGGGCCTGCCACGAGCATCGCGATGATGGTGATGATCACCGACCCGATGAACAAGGTCAGGATGTCGAACTGGCCCCGACGGGGGAACCAACCGATGCCGAACAGGTCGGACAGTTCGATCTTCCGGAGGAACTCGATGGCCTCGAACAGCAGAGCCAGCACGATGAACAGGCTGATGACGATGGACACCATGGCGGCCGCCACGAGGATGCGCGAGACGAGGCGTTCCTTGCGCCTGCGTGCCGGGTCGCCGCCCAGGAGCGACGGAGCCGCTGGAGTGACGCTCATTGGACGGCGGAGCTCCTCAGGGTGTCGGTGGCTGGGATGGTCGGGACGATAAACGACACCGGGCGCCGCGTGGCGCCCGGTGTCGTTCGGAAGCGGGAGGTCAGCGGGCCGCCCAGGCCCCGCGGCTGGCAGCGATCTCGTCGTCGCTCAGCCCCACATAGGGGACCGTCTGGAGGACGTGATCGATGACGCCCTCAGCCAGGTAGTAGTCCACGAAGCCGGCGACTTCAGGCTTCTCGGCCGCCTTGGCCTTGTTGACGTAGATGTACAGCGGTCGCGAGATGGGATAGCTGCCGTCAGAGATCGTGTCGTAGGTGGGGGCGACACACCCGTCGCCACCGTCCACGGCGAGCGGCTTGATGCGATCGAGGTTCTCTTCCACGAACGCGTAGCCCACCCAGCCGAGCGTCGTGGTGTTGTCGGCCGTGCCGCCAACACCCTCGACGATGGTCAGGTCGTTCGGCGATGACTGGTAGTCGGGGCGGGTGAACGGTTCCTGACCACGGGCCTCGGCGATGGGGGCGATCGCGGCTTCGACGAAGAAGTCATACGTACCGGATTCCTCACCGGGGCCAGTGATCGTCAGTGGCGCATCCGGAAACGTCGTCGTCGAACCCAGCTCCGTCGCGATCGGTTGGGCCTGCGACCAGTTGTCGAAGCCGATCGACTCAGGGCCAACGAGGGCGTACAGGTCGTTGAAGCTCAGGCACTCGAAATCGGTGTCAGCGGCTGAGGTGATGACGGACAGGCCATCCAGGGCCACCTTCAGTTCCACATACTCCACGCCGTTGGCTGCGCAGGTCTCCGCCTCGGAGTCCTTGATGGCGCGGGACGCGTCGGAGATGTCGGTCTCGCCAGCGCAGAAGAGCGCGAAGCCGTCACCCGTGCCGGGGCCATCGACACTGATCGCGACACCGGGCGAGCCGGCGCTGAACAGCTCCTGGACGGCGGTCGAGATGGGCTGGACGGTCGACGATCCGGAGATGGTGATCGAGCCGCTCAGGTCCGTTGGCGGCTGGGGCGCAGCCATCATGGAAGCCTCGGCGCCCATCGAGGCGTCGGGCGACTGGGCGAGGGCCGCGCCACCGGTCGCCATCGTGGCGAGAAGGATGAGACTGCCTGCGGCAAAGGCCGGGCGTCGCGTGGTCTGGGACATCGCGGGGTGGTCCTCCTGTGATGGTCCGACGCTGATCGTGTGTCGGTGCTCACGTCATGTGGCTGGCCCAGACTCGGGCGGCCCCGTGAACGCGCCTTTGCCAGCCTGTTAACGGCCGGTTAACCGTGCGACTCCGGTCCCGTGGACTCGAAGGCATCCGGGTCACGGGGTTCCAGCTGGTAGCCGACACCGCGAACGGTCAGGATGTGGATCGGTTGGTCCGGGTCGCGCTCGACCTTCTCGCGCAGCCAGCGCACGTGCACGTCGATGGTCCGTGAGCCGGCGGGCGGCGCGGCGCCCCACGCCCGGTCGAGGAGCCAGGCGCGGCTGAGCGGTCGACCCGGTGCACGTGCCAGTTCCTCCAGCAGCCGGAACTCCAGGGGCCGAAGGTGCACGAACCGACCGCGCCTGCGGAGGGCGCGTGCCTGCAGGTCCAGCTCCACTCCCACCCCGACCGCCAGCCGGTGAGACGAAACCATGCGAGTCCGGGTCAGCTGGAGTGCCAGGCGACCGGCGATCTCGGTGTCACCCAGTCGGTGCGGCAGCGCTTCATCGAAGCCCGCCTCCAGTGCCGCCAGACGTCGATCTGGTGCTGTGTCGAGGTCCACCAGCACGGCACGGACACCCGGCCGCTCCTGGCGCAGGCGCGCCACCTGACGCACCGTGTCGTCGTCGGCGGGGGGCACCACGACGACCACGACGCCCGTCTGGAAGGGGCCGAGAGCACGCACCAGTGCGCCGCTGGCGGAGCGCTCTCGGTCGGGCACGACGAGGCTGACGGTCACGTTGGTGAGACCGGTAGTGAGGCCCATCGAGCGCTGGTCGCCGACGATCAAGATGTGCGCGTCGTGGCCGACGGTTGGTGACGTGCGCTGCTCGTCCGGGGCGGTCATGGACGGACGGTGCCCATGGGCGGTCAACGGGGCGTTGCCGGCACATTAACGATGTGTGATCGCCGATCGGCGGCTCTACGTGCCACACTGCGTGACTCGGCCTGAACATCGGCACCGGCCACCGTTGTTGCGCCGATATCTAAGGATGGGCGAGCGCATGACCAGAGCCAAGGACGCAAGTCCGAAGTCGACACAGTCGGGGGCCTCCCGGGTCAGGTCGTTGCAGCGCGAGTTCGCGGAGCTGGAGACGGACCTGGAGCGCGCTCGGCGCCGGCGCGACAAGGCGCAGTCGCGCTTGGAGGCACTGGAGGCCATCGCGGAGCAGCTCGCCGTGGCCATCGCGTCCGCGGAGGCGGCCGACGGAGCGCGTGCGGCCCGTCGTGCGGCCGCGGATGCTGCCGCCGTGGCAGCCAGCCAGCCGCCCAAGGCGCCGAAGGCAGCCAAGGCGCCGAAGGTAGCCAAGGCGCCGAAGGAGCTCAGGGTCATCGCCGACGCCGAGTCGCCCGTGGTCGAGGTAGTCACCGATCAGCCCGAGGTCGCCGACGCACTGGCAGCCCCGAAGCCCCGCCGGACACGCCGTGTCGCGCAGCCAGACCGCGAGTCACCCCGCGACTGATCGTCGGCCACGTACGGTTTCGGCCGCCACACCCGGCCACCCGACCGCCGAGCGACCGGGTCAGATGGCGGCGATGAGGCCAGCGATGGAGCGCCGAGTGGTGAGTGCCACGATGGGTCGCCACGCGCCAGGCAGGGTCTTGCGCAGTGAGGCTACCGTCGCCTCGCGCGTCGCGAGGTAGAGGCTCACCGCCTCCCGTGTCGCGGATGCCGATCGGGGCCCGCTGGACATGAGGAACGAACGCGCCATTGTCGCCGCGACGTCCGCATCGTTGAGCGCGCCAAGGTGGTCCTGGAGCACGACGACCTTGGCGATGACGCCCTCCACGCCCGGTGGCAGGACCTCCCGGAACGACTCCAGGGTGTAGCGCAGCCGCTTGGCATCGATACGGATGGCGTGCAGCGCCACCACATCAGCCCAGCCGAGCACCGTCTCGTGCGCTCGCAGATGCTCATAGGCGGTCCAGATCCGGCCACCCGCGGTGTGTCGCACGAGCACCGGCAGCCCGGGCTCGGGACGCAGCTCAGCCGCGCCGGGCGTCTCCACGAACTCCAGGTAGTCACTCACGAAATCCTGGTAACGGCGCGAGTCCAGCAACTCGATGAGCGCGGTGCGGGCCGTGTCGCGCTGCTCGGTGAGCTCGTAGCGTAGGGGCGCCATCGCGCCGACCGTGGGCTCCGCCAGCTCCGCGGTGTACGCGTCGAGGCCTTCCACGAGCACGTCCAGGTCGCGCACCGCGCCGAGGGATGCCGCCACGACCTTCAGCTCCCGGACGTAGCGCAGCTGCGTCCTGGGGCGATAGGCGCCGTCGAACACCCGCCACATGGAGCGCATCCGGCGGGTCGCGACACGCATCTTGTGCAGCTGTTCGATGTCCTCGCCCAGGCGAGTGCCGGACTCCGCCGCGAGCATCCTCGCCAGGTGCATCCGGAGCACCTTGCGACCCGCTTCGGCGAGCGGATCATCGGCGGTCACGCCGGGCGCCTTGGGCACCCGCGGCAGCCGGCGCATCCGTTCCGCGGTCAGCTGGTGCTCCACCATCAGCCGCGCCTGTTGCTCCTTGGACCCGGCCGCGGCCGACACCAGGCCGCTCGCCTCGAGCTCCGCTGCGAGCCGCCGCAGGAGTGACGCATCCCCCGCAGTCGATTCGATCTCCAGCTCCGAGAACGTCCCCACCACCGCTCGACCGACGATCACCTCGACCTCGTCCAGCGACAGCTGGGCGGCGCCGTCCGATCCCTGGACATCGCACACCGCACGGCGTTGTCGGATGGTGAACCTGGCCTTCAGCCGCGCATCGCCGCGCAACTCGTCCACCAACTCGCGGGCCGGGCTCGACGGCCAGGCATCGGGATCGAGACGCGCGGTCGCGGGTCCCTCCAGCTCGATGCGTCGGTGCAGGGCGTCCGGGGGCACATCCGAGCCGAGCTCGTCCAGGGACAGGGACTTCACGGTCAGCGTGACGTCTTCACCGTGGCGTCGCAAGCGAGCCCCGAAGCCATGGCGCTGGAGGGCGCCGTGCTGCGTATCGAAGTACCGGTCCTCCACCAGCCGGAGCGTGGTCTCGCCCAGCACCACATCGGGCAGCGCCGCGGTCCATGGTCCGCTGAGATAGCCCCGGACGGACGCGATGTCAGTGACCCGGTACTTGAGCTCGACCTCGTAGGGGACGCCGTCCTCCGCCATCAGGTGGCGACCTGGGCCAGCGGCTCCGGCCCGGTCCCTGCCAGCAGCATGAGGGTCTCGAAGGTGTCGAAGCCGGCGGGCTCCGCGGTCAGTGTCTCGACCCGCTTCCAGTCGCCCTCGCGGTCCAGTGACCACGCCCGCCGGTCGTCCTGGAGCAGCGTCTGCAGGATGACCCGGAGGCGATCCTGGAGGGCGGGCTCCGTCACTGGCACGAGTGCCTCCACCCGTCGGTCCAGGTTGCGTTCCATCATGTCCGCCGAGCCGATGAGGAACTGTTCCCGCTCGCCCTGCCCGAAGCACAGGATGCGTGAGTGCTCCAGGAACCGGCCGATGATCGAGCGCACGGCGATGGTCTCGCTGATCTTGGGCACGCCCGGCACGACCGAGCACATGCCACGCACGATGAGGTCGATGGGTACCCCGGCCTGGCTGGCCGCGTACAGGGCACCGATGATGCCCGGATCCACGATGGAGTTGACCTTGAGCACGATGCGCCCGTCGCCGTGCGTGCGCTGTCGCTCCGCTTCTCCCTCGATGAGAGCCAGGATGCCGGAGCGGAGGCTCACGGGCGCCACGAGGAGACGCCGGTAGGCCTCCTTGCGAGCGTCACCGGTGAGCACGTTGAACAGGTCCGTGATGTCCGCCGTGAGCGAAGAGTCATCGCTCAGCAGGCCCAGGTCCGTGTACACGCGAGCCGTTTTCGGGTTGTAGTTGCCGGTGCCGATGTGGACATACGAGCGCAGGCCGCGACCCTCCCGCCGGACGACGAGGGCCGCCTTGCAGTGCGTCTTCAGACCCACCATGCCATACGCGACGTGTGCCCCGGCACGCTCCAGCGCCCGCGCCCAGACGATGTTGGCGCGCTCGTCAAAGCGTGCCTTGAGCTCCACCATGGCGACCACCTGCTTGCCCCGCTCGGCGGCGTCGATGAGCGCCCGCACGATGGGTGAGTCGCCGCTGGTGCGATACAACGTCATCTTGATGGACAGCACGTCCGGGTCCTCGGCGGCCTGCTCGATGAAGCGCTGCACCGAGCCGCTGAACGATTCGTAGGGATGATGGACCAGCAGGTCGCCCGCGCGGATGGCCGCGAACATGTCCGGCTCCTCGTCATCGAGCGACTTGAGGCTGGCCGGTTGGAG
>JBBQNA010000080.1:0-13506 GCA_038329515.1 Candidatus Limnocylindrales bacterium
CGCTACGAGCATGTCGGCGGCGCCCGCACGGTCCGCCTGTCTTGAAGGTGCCGCCAGGAGGCACAGGCGCCGCATCCCGACGCAATCCGTCCTGTTGTGTATTACCAGTCGATCCCACGCGTCCCGCTGGCTCTTGGTGAGTAGCCGGCCAGCCTCGAGCGTCGAGCGCATCGAGGTGACCGTCCTGCCCACGTGGCCGGCCTCGGCCCCTTCGCGGATGGGCCAGCCGATGAGTTCGAGCCAGACGTAGAGCGTGCCTTCGTCCAGATGTCCCACATCCGGACGCCTGTCAACGCCTTCCGTGACCATCAGCCGGTGCAGCTCCTTGCCCAGCGCATCGAGCGTGGCGGCACCATCGGCAGGCCGTCGTAGCAACAAGGCCAACAGCCCGTCGCCTCGGACCCCAGGGCACCTCACTTGCAGCCAGACCACCATCGGTGAGACGTTGGATGTGAGCGCACCTGCGCCCACATGCACGAGGAGCCACCCATGACCGACGACCTGAACGTGCCCGAGCCGACGACCGATCCCGAGCCCGAGGCAAAGTCCAAGCCCACATACACCATCGGCACCCTGATCACCCGCGAGATGTCAGCGTCGTGGGCATCCGGTGCCGGGACACCCGACGAGCCGAGCTGGGACCACCCCACCTCAAAGCCGGGCGACGCCACCGAGTGATGGCAGCCCTCAGGTCGACCGCGTCTCATAGCTTGCGCGGCGTCGGCGTGATCACCTGATCTGACCCCACCCGATCGGCGGCCGCCCACCGCTACCGGGTAAGCGTCCGGTAAGGGCCCGTGCTTACCGTGGCCCAAGTGGCCAGACATCGACTGGGATCGGACCAAGGATCTCATCAACCGGCAGAAGCACGGCGTCTCGTTCCGAGAGGCCAAAACGGTGCTGGACAACCCGCTGGCGTCCATCCAAGAGGATCGCACCGACTCGTTGGGCGAGACCCGGTACAGGGCGATAGGGGCTTCAGTGCGGGGTCGGCTGCTCGTGGTTGTCCTCGCGGTCGTCGACGACCATACTGCCCGCATCATCTCCGCATCATCTCCGCACGGCGCCCCATGAAGGGCGAACGCCATGACTACGAAGACCGCCAAGCCTGAATCGCAGGGCGTAACAAGGCTGCGCCAGATACTCGCTCGACCGAGCGAGGTCGGCATCATCGGCGCCCAGGCCTACTGGCTGGGCGACATCCATGGCGCACCTCTCGGTCCCGAATCGGATCGCACGCTCGCTCCGTTCGCACTGGCGCTCTCGGTGGTCCAGGCCGGCACGGACCCGGCCACCCTGGTCGTGTGGGCTCGCCTAGAGGACGGCGACCTATACCTCGTGGCGGAGGACGATATCCTGGTGGACATGGCCGAGGCGGCCGCTGGCCTCCCGGCCCGGCCGCGCGTCCTGAGGGAGTGACCAAGGTCGACCAAGGCGCCCAGCCAGGCAGACGCGTGGCCGATCATCCCCTCCCATGAAGCTCGAACAGCGCAGCCCGTGTAGTGCTACCGCTCCCGCGACGGCCTCGGTGACGCGGGCCCTTCGCCAAGGGACAGCGGGCTGGACGGATCGGCGGCAGGCGTATCGTCCTTCGCAGCCGGAGTAGTGCTCAGACATCAGGGTTTGGGCCTGCGAGAGCCGAAGCGTGCTCACACCCAGGCTGGGACGGCCAGGGTGGTGCTCGAGGAACTCAGCGCAGCACTACACGGGCTGCGGCGCAGGCGGGCCGGCGCAGGCGGGCCGGCGCGGGTGGGCCGGCGCGGGTGGGCCGGCGCGGGTGGGCCGGCGCGGGCGGCCGGGCACTGACCCGCGCCCCGATTGGCAGGTGGCGCCGGGACATCCCTCTGTGCGATACTTGTATAGCATCGACCGTGCGGACGAACGAGGAACGATGGATGAGCGGAATGCTGGCGCTCCGACTCCCTCCCGAGATCGAGGCACGCCTCGATGCTCTTGCCCGCAAGACGGGTCGGTCCAAGTCGTTCTATGCCCGCGAGGCCATCCTGGAGCACCTCGAGGACCTCGAGGACACATACCTCGCACAGGAGGCGCTCGACGAGCACTACGCCTCGGGCGGGCGCACGATCTCCACGGAGGAGCTCCTGGCCAGGTACGCCTGAGGTGTATCGCGTCGAGTGGTCAGAGCGTGCGGCTCGCCAGCTGGAGGAGCTCGACCGGCAAGCGGCGCGTGCGATCGTGCGCTTCATGATCGAGCGCATCCAGGGCGCCGAGAGCCCGCGCAGCACTGGGAAACCGCTTCGTGGCGAAGGGCTCTGGCGGTATCGGGTCGGCGACTATCGGATCCTCTGCGCCATCCAGGACGACGTGATGATCATCCTGGTCGTGGAGGTCGGTCACCGGCGGGAGGTCTATCGCTGACGGTGAAGCGTTCGCAAAGTCCGGCTGAGGTAGATCAGCGAAAAGGGCGCGTGCGTAGGCTCGCTCAGTGCCCTCGGGTCGAGGATGCCGGCCTGGAGATCGTCGTCGACCTGACCGACGGCCGAATCGCGACCGTGTGGTGCCGCGGGTGGAAGCCATGGTCGACCTGCTACTCGAGTACGACGAGTCAGTCGATGCCGCCTATCTCATCGCTCACGATGGCCACTGGGACCACCAGGACCGCCTGGACGACGCGCGCGGGGTGAACTACGCGCAGGACGGGACGGTGATGGGCATCGAGATCCTGTCCCCGCGGCGGCACGGCGTCCTCCTCGATGGTCTCCCATATCCGGACGACGTGGCGCGTGTCATGCGTGCCGTCGGCTTCGAGATCCTCGAGACCGCCCGCTAGCGCATCAGCGCCGGTGACGTGCTCAGCCACGGACTACCGAAGCCGCGCCGCCAACCCTGGCGGCGCGACAACCGTCAATGAGCTCGTCGCCCGCGTCAGCGCCACGTAGAGCAGCTCGTCCAGCCGCGCGGGCCACTCCCCCGCGGACGACCTCTCTGGCAGCTCCACCAGCACCACGACCGGCGCCTCGAGGCCCTTGAAGCGGCGGATGGAGTCGAAGAGTGGCATGTCTCCCGGGTCTTCCGGGATGCGTTCCAGGGGATCCGACGTGCGCCTCCCATCGTCCTCCAGTGCCGCGTTGACCAGTTCCAGGTCACCGAATCGGCGCTTGCGCCAGACCTCACTCCGTTCCGTCGAGAAACCAGACAGCACCGCGATGTCATAGGGCTTGACGCCTTCGTCCTGGACGAGTCGATGGAGCTCCTTGCGCAGCGCCTCCAGCGTGTCGCGGCCGGGCGCCGCCTGCATGATCCGGGGCTGCAGGCCGCCATCCCGATAGGCCACCGGCTCCAGGCCGCCGTGATAGAAGCGGGCCGCCAGTCGTGCCATCGGTTCGGGGTTCCGGTGGTTCTCGTACAGCTCCAGGTGTGTCAGCCCCAGACCCGCATCGGCAACGATGTCGTCCCGGAACAGCGCCTGGCCCGGGTCGTGGAACACCCACAGGACGTCCTCCGCGGGCGTCTCCAGCATCGAATCGAGCGTCCGAAGCCACGACGCAGAGAAGTCCTGGCCCTCGTCCACCACGATCGCGTGGTAGCGCATGTCCGACCGCGCGGCGATGGCCGCCGACAACGCGCCTGGCAGGGTCACGTCCCACCAGTCCTGGGGCACCGGCCTGGGTCGGGCCGACAGCGTGCCCGCCTGGGTGCCCAATCGTTCACACAGTCGATGGAAGGTCGTGACGTACATGCCTGCGGGTTGGGGCGCGTCAGCCAGCTCGCGGCGCAGGTCGTTCGCCAGCCGCTGGTTGTAGCAGACCAGTAGGGTCCGATAGCCCTCCGCCGCCAGCCGCCGGGCACGCTCCGCGGCGAGCATCGACTTGCCGCTGCCGGCCGGCCCCACGATCTCCACCCGACGCAGGCCCCGACACGTGTTGAGGATGCGCATCTGCTCCCGGCTGAGCTGCAACAGCTCGTCGCGGTCCTCGCGCAGCGTGGCGCCCAGGCGACGGGTGAGCGTCACGGTCGGCGCCAGCAGCGTCTCGATGACCTCCATGCCGGCCGCGCCGGGAGCATGGCCGCGCGTGGCGCCATCGCCGTTCCAGTACCCGAATGCGCCCTCCACCCAGGCCCGCGCGGAGTCGTCTGATTCGAGCGCCGTCGCGTCCAGGATGATCTGCGGTGGCGCGTCCTCGCCCATCGACGGCCGCGCCCGGCCGGCCGTAGCGAGATCCACATCCGGGAACGCCACCGCGTGGCCCGCTATCGGACCCTGGCCGTGCGGCCAGCCGGACATCTCGCGGATCTTCCCAGCCAGGGCGTACTTGTTCGCCTTCGCCTGCTCGAACGGCGACCGGTCGAGCCGCACAGGCCCCAGCCACCAGCGCCCGGAGGCATCCCGCGTCGGCTCGCCCGACTTGACCTCCACGACCAGGATGCCCAGTTCCGGATGCGCGATGACCAGATCAGCCTCGCCATCCGTGGCCGGAGCACCGGGTCGGCGCGGCGCCGTCCAGGACACGTTGGGATAGACCCGATACGGGTTCGGCAGCGCAGACCTGATCCGCGCCAGGACTCGCTCTTCCGCCGCAGCGCCTCTGCTCATCCGCGGATGGTATCTGCGCCTCGTTGGCGCGTGGCCGCCCCAAAAGTCCGCGGTACGGGCTCGGCCGTATCGTGTCCACAGTGGCCATGAACGCGTTGGGGGCGACTTCTGGTGGTTGTCGTCGTCGGCGTCAACGACGATCCTGACCGGGACGTCCGATGAGCGGGACGTCCGATGAGCGCCCTCGCTGCGCGTGATGCTCCGACTTGACTCAGGGGAAGACTCCATTCCCGTACGGTCACGTCCCGTGGGCCGGGCTGGGGCCCACCACCGCTGGGCTGCCGCTGGATCGCCGACCAGCAACTCAGAGAATCGGCTGGCGCCCGTTCGGTTTTGACTCCATCTGGATCGACGACCACCTGTTGTTCCGATCCGCCGACCGGCCACGGTCGGTGGACGGCTGCGACTGTCACTCGCGAGATCGATCCGCCAGGCGCTATCGAGCGTTCGTGGCGGCCCAGATCGGCACCTGGGGAGACGTCGGCCTCTGTTCGGCGACTGCTACTCGCGGATCCGGCCCCCTTCCGGCCTCGTTCCGCCGTGGCGGCGACTACCAGTCGCCCGGGCTGCGTTTGCCGTGAGTGCGCGGGCGTCAGGGCGGCCAGGCTGTGTCATCTCGCGACTACCACTCGCGCTGCGATCCCCCGCGGGCCACACACCAGTCGCACGCGCTCAGATGCGGATGACAGCCAAACCGGGAAGGTCCACGTAGTCAGCGTCCTGGGTGATGACTGGGATGCCCTCGGCGATGGCCGTCGCCGCGATCCAGGAGTCATTCAGGGGCATCCGCAGGCCGCGATCGCGCAGCCGGATACGGAGGCCCGCCCATGCGTCGGCGACGCGCTCATCCACGGGCATCGGGTCCAGCGACAGTGCACGTGTGAGCGTGCCCAGGCGCCGGTCGCGGGTCTCGAGATCGGTCGCTGCCAGGACCCCCGCCCGAAGCTCGGCGATGGTCACGACCGACACCGCGACCGAATCGGGCAGCAGCTCGACGCGCAATGGACGTCCGGTCTCGAGCGCGATGAAGACGCTCGTGTCCGCCAACCCGCGGGTCACGAGAGCGGAAGGTCGTCCGTCGTATCCGGGGCGAGCTCGCGCAGCTCCGCACGCAGACCGGCGTCGGCCTGATACGCGAGGATCCGGCTCACGAACTCGCTCCGGCCCACCCAGCGCGGTCGACGATCGGCCGGCTGGAGAACGGCGACCGGTCGGCCACCGACGGTGATCGTCAGCGACTCGCCCGCCTCTACACGGTCGAGCAACTGGCGCGCGTTGTTCCGCAACTCCCGCGACGCAACCTCGGTCATGCGACGATCGTAGCACGTCTGCTACAAGCCAGCTGTGGCCGAGACGGTCGTGTTCAACCGTATCCGGAGATCTGAGCCTGCCACACCGCCACGGATCAGGAGGCGTCCGCCGGCAGGATCCGCATCGCGGATCCGTCCTCGGCGCGAATCGTTCGGAAGTGACGCTCGTCGAGCGTGAGCACATCCCGGATAGCGTGCCGTGCCGCCAGCACCATGATCGACGCGTCGGCAAGCCCGACGTCCAGGTCTCGGTAGCGGTCAACGATCACTCGCGCCTGCGAGACATCCGCCGCTGACATCGGCTCCAGCTGGTACACGCCCCTGCCCACCTCATGGAGGACCGCGAGCTCGGCATCGATGCCCACCCTCGTCGCCAGCAGGTAGTCCATCTCAGCCAGCACGAACGGGGACAGCAGCAGCGGAGGCTTGGCTCGAAGCAGTACCGCGGCGGCGGCTTCGTGCAAGCGCTGACTCTCGTCCAGGGCGGCGAGCAATCCGCTCGTGTCGAGTAGGATCAACGTTCGCCGAAGCCGCGCAGCGCCTCGTCCACCCGTTCCGCGAGGGTCGGATCGCCGCTGACGAACAGCGGCACCCGAGGCGGCGGCGGGCCGGTACCGGCGGTCACGAGCGCGATCCCCTCCCGGATGAGCACCGACTCGCTCACCTTCCTGGCACGCGCCGTCTCCTTGAGTGCGCTGCGGAGCTCGGGTGGCAGGTAGACCGTGGTCTTCTCCATGCCATACATGGTGCCATACGTCTCGATCAACCGCGTCCAGGCCGTGGGGCGTCGCACCGTCACCGAGCCTCCCGCAAGCATCCAGCTCACGAACTCGCATCCTGTTCGTATCTCAGATATCGCATTATCCTTCCCAGCTTGCCAGGATGAAGGGGGATCGCATGGACGCCACCGCTCAGTCGCGCGGACGCTCGAGCACGCGGGCACTCGACTTGGCGCTCCGGTTCCTGGGCGCGGGGCCGATCGTGATCCTGGCCATCCTGTGCGCCGTCATCGCCCTTGCGCAGCCCGTGTTCCTGTCGACTGTCAACCTCCAGAACGTGCTGCTGCAGAGCTCCGTGGTCGCGATGCTGGCCATCGGCTCGCTCGTGGTCATCCTCACGGGCGGCATCGACCTCTCGGTCGGCTCCACGATGGCTCTCGCCACCGTCATCGGCTGGGAGGTGTTCCAGGTCGTGGGCAACGAGGGCGGCCTGCTGGTGGTCGCCGCGATGGTCGTCCTCGGCCTCATCGTGGGCATCTGCAACGGCACCATCTATGTCGTCGGCCGCATCCCGCATCCGTTCATCGTGACCCTCGCGACGCTGTCCATCGTCCAGAGCATCGGTACGTTCATCACCCACAGCCAACCGCTGTCGGGCATGCCGACCCTCGTCAACGACCTGGGCCGCGGCTTCATCGGCCCCATCCCGGTCGCGGCCATCATGGTCGGCATCGTGGCCATCGTTGCGACCCTGTTCTTGAAGCGGACGCAGTGGGGGCGCTGGATCTACGCCGTCGGCGGGGACCGCGAGGCGGCTCGCCGCATGAGCATCCCGGTGCCGCTCGTGCTCATCTCGGCGTACGCGGTCTGCGGCTCCCTGGCGGGCGCGGCGGGCATCCTGGTGGCCGGCAACATCGGCGGCGCGAGCGCCACCATCGGCCAGGCCGCGGGCGGCCTGCTCGACGCGGTCGCCGCAGTGATCATCGGCGGCGCCAGCATCGCGGGCGGCCGCGGCACGGTCTGGAACTGCATCATCGGCGCGCTGCTCATCGGCGTCATCCGCAACGGCCTGGCGCTCGGTGGCGCTTCCCCGTTCCTGCAGGGCCTGCTGGTCGGCGGCACCATCCTGGTGGCCGTGGAACTCGACGTCGTGCGGACCATGATCGAGGGCCGCATCCGGACCATCCAGTCGAACGTGGGCTCGCTGTGAGCACGAGCCCTGTGAGCACGACGACGCAACCGCTGCTCCAGGTCGACGGCCTGGTCAAGAGCTTTGGCGCCGTGCGAGCGCTCAGCGGCGCGAGCCTGCACCTGATGGCGGGTGAGGTGCTGGCCATCCTGGGTGACAACGGCGCCGGCAAGTCGACCCTCGTCAAGTGCATCGCCGGTTCTCTCCAACCCGATGGAGGGCGGGTGCTGATGGAGGGCCACGAGGTCCGATTTCGGAGCCCGCGCGATGCCCGCGACCACGGTGTCGAGATGGTCTACCAGGATCTGGCGCTGTTCGGCAACCTGTCGGTCGCCCAGAACTTCTACGCCGGTCGCGAGCTGACGTGGCCATCCTGGGCCGGTCGACTGGGCTTCCTGCGCGAACGAAAGATGGCCGCCGAGACCCGGGCGACGCTTGAACGTCTGGGCGTGAATATCCCGGACATCAGCGTCGATGTGGCCCAGATGTCGGGCGGCCAGCGGCAGGCGGTGGCGGTGGCGCGTGCCGTGGCGTTCGTGTCCAAGATCGTGATCCTGGACGAGCCGACCGCGGCCCTCGGCCTGCGCGAGGGAGCGCGTGTGCACGACCTGGTCCGGATGCTCACGGAGCACGGCGTGTCCGTGATCCTCATCTCCCACAACCTGCAGGAGGTGACCGAACTCGCCCATCGCGCAGTCGTGCTTCGCCGGGGCCAAGTCGTTGGCGAGGCGGAGCCGACGCTCGAGAACCAGCCCCTGCTGGTGTCGCTCATCGTGGGCGCGACACCGGTGGAAGCGCCGCGTCGGCCGCCACCGATCACCCCTCCAGCGGCCGCTCCCGAGGCCGCTTTGCCGCCCGCCTGAGGGCCCTGGCGGCCGAGCGCGGCGTCGCTCAAGGTTGAGACATCATATCTGGTGTATTGCAATACGGATGCCCTGACGGCATCATGGCGTCGGGTCGCCGGTGGCGTGTCGGCAGATCTTCGCCCGTTCCCGACTCGGGACGGCCATTCCGCGGAGTGGAGGATGGACGAGGAGGAACGATGAGGATTCCCGTGAAGCGTCTTGGGCTCCTGGCAAGTGCCGCGATGCTCGCGACGGCCGTAGCCCCGGTCGGCGCCCAGTCCCCGAGTCCCGCGATGGCTGAGCCGATCACCATCGGCTTCTCAGTGCCCGCCGTCGACGACTACTACGGTGTGGTCCGCGACTCCTTCGTGGCGGCCGCGGAGGCGCAGGGCGTCAAGTACTTCGAGGGCAACGGCGATGGCGCCGCCGACCCCACCCAGCAGATCGCCAAGATCGAGACGATGCTCGCGCAGGGCATCGATGTCCTGGCCGTGGCGCCCCCAGGGGACGCTTTCAAGCCGGTCCTCGACCGCGCCAAGGGTCTCGGCGTGAAGGTCATCTTCATCGACCAGCAGGTGCCCGACTGGGAAGGTGAGACCACCTTCATCGCGACCGACAGCCCGACCGGCAGCCAGCAGCTGGGCGACTACCTGGTGCCCAAGCTCAAGGCCGGCGACCAGGTGGGCATCATGATCGGCATCCCCGGCATCCCCCTGCTGTTCGATCGCTACAACAACTTCAAGACCACGCTGGAAGCCGCGGGTATGACGGTGACGCTGTCCTCGGAGGCCGACGGCTGCCAGCTGGACACGGCGGTCAACGTCGCCCGCAACTTCATCGTCGCGAACCCCAACCTGGCCGCCATCTTCTCGTTGTGCGGCCCGACGGGCGTCGCAGTGAATCAGGTGCTCAATGAGCAGGGCAACAAGGCACTCAGCCTGAGCTGGGACGTGCCGGTGCAGGAGATCAACGACATCCTGGCCGGTACCGCCACGGCGGCGGTCGCCCAGTTCCCGCAGCGGCTCGGCGAGAACGCCGTGGCCTACGCCCTCAAGGTTGCCGCCGGCGAGGAAGTCCCCGCCTACGTCGACAATGGGACGGAGATCGTGACTATCGACAATGCCGACGAGTTCTTCCACGACGGCAACACCGGCTACTCCTACAAGCTGGCTTCGCCCGCTCCCTGACGGGTTCGCAGCCTCCGGCTGTCCCGTCGGTCCGCTGATGCGACGCCCGCCTCGAGACCATGAGGCGGGCGTCGTCCTGTCCGCTCCAATTCGTCCGTTCCGCTCCACAGAGGTTCGCGCATGAAGATCGGAGTCATCCTGCCGTCGATCTCGGCCAATTCCACGGGCCACCCGACGACATATGTCGAGACCCGTCGGTGGGCACAGGATTCCGAGACGCTCGGCTTCGATTCCATCTGGATCAACGACCACCTGTTGTTCCGCTTCGTGGACCGGCCGACCTCGTCGGACGTCTGGGCGTTCCCGGACCAGCTCGGCGTCTGGGAGGGCTGGACGTGGATGGCGGCACTCGCGGAGGCGACCGAGCGGGTCGAGATCGGCTCCTGGGTCCTGTCCACCAGCTTCCGCAACCCGGCACTGCTGGCCAAGATGGCCGTGTCGCTCGATGAGATCAGCGCCGGCCGCCTGATCCTGGGCCTGGGCGCCGGATGGCACGACCCGGAGCACGTGGCATTCGGGTTCCCGCTGGACAACCGGGTCAGCCGGTTCGAGGAGGCGATGCAGATCATCGCTCCCCTCCTCCGGACGGGCGAGGTCGACTTCCACGGCAAGTACTACGACGCCCCTGACTGCGCCATGGACCCGCGGGGGCCGCGGCCGGCGGGGCCCCCGATCCTCATCGGCGCCGATGGGCCCCGGATGCTGCGACTCACGGCGCGCTTCGCGGACATGTGGAACGCCCACTACCTGGGTGACGCATCGCGGCTCGCCGAGCAGCGGCACCGCCTGGACGATGCGTGCGATGAGGTCGGGCGTGACCCGGCCACGCTACAGACGACGGTCGGCGAGTGGATCACCTTCGACGACCTGGCCCCATCACCCGATCCCAAGGTCAACGCCGTGACAGGATCGGTGAGTGCCATCGCGGACATGATCGGCCAGTACGCCGCGCTGGGCGTCGATCACCTGATGCTGCAGTGCATCAATCCGGGCTACTCCACGGCGTTGGAGCGACTTGGCGATGCGCTCGTCGAATACCGGCGCGGCTGAACACAGGAGGTCATATGACGACGTTCTATGCCGATCCGTCCCTGCTGGCGGAGGTCGTGCCGGGTGTGCGCGGCCGACGGATCATCGACCGCGAACACGGCTCCGGTGCCGTCACCCTGGGCGACCTGGAGATCGACCCCGGGGCGTCCCTGCCACTGCATCGACATCGGGTGGAGGAGGTGGTCATGATCCTCAGCGGCCATGGGCGATTCGAGCTCGATGGTGTCGTCGAGGAGGTCGGCCCGGGTGCAGTGGTCCTGACGCCCGCCGGTGTGGCGCACGGGCTGAGCTGTGTCGGCACCGAGCCGCTGCGGATCTACTTCACGTTCCCCGCGGTGGACGTCGATCGAGAGTGGATCGCCCAGCCCTGACCTCCCCGCCGGCGCATCGCCGGCCATCGATCGACGTTAGGCATGCACGCCGGCCACCGATCGAAATCGGGCATGGAGCGCAGGTTTCCACTGACCAGATCTCGCCGACCTTGGCCCGGCGCATGCTGTTTGAGTCCGCTCGGCGCATCACGGGGTCGTTGTGCATGCTTCAGTCGCCGACCTGAGGCGCCGAGCGGACTCACGGATGGCCCACCCTCCTCTTCCCAGACGCCGGCCGCTTGATCTTCAGGACCACGTCGCCGCTGTCGGCGACATGACACCGCACTCCTGCTCGTCCGAGTGGTCTTGACAGTGTTACGCGCGACTGTCATGATAACTACATGCCAACCGAGCCCGAATACTCCATCCTGGAACTGGCGACCATCGCTGGCATCACGCCACGGACCGTCCGCTACTACGTCTCGGTCGGGCTGCTGCCGGCCCCGGAGCAGGCCGGACCCAACACGCGCTACGGGGAGGACGTGCTGCGTCGGGTACGACTGA
The DNA here is from genome assembly GCA_038329515.1 of Candidatus Limnocylindrales bacterium. Lineage (GTDB taxonomy): Bacteria > Chloroflexota > Limnocylindria > Limnocylindrales > CSP1-4 > JAFMJV01. The sequence goes on from JBBQNA010000080.1 coordinate 11,731, forward strand.
TCCGTCGACTCCAGGACCAGCATCTGCCGCTGGCAGAGATCCGGAGCCGCCTCGAGTCCTTGAGCGACGCAGATGTCCGGGCCGCCCTGGAGACCGGGCCTCGAGTTTCGGAGAGCAGCAGTGCGCTCGACTACATCCGCTCCCTGAGCATGCCCGCCGCCCGGACCAGCATGCCCGCCGCCCGGACCAGCATGCCCGCCCCGGCGCCAGCGCCAGCCCTCCCACCACCGATGCTCGCAGCGCCGCCCATGGCGCCCGCGGCGCCCCCACTGGCGACCTCGCCGGCACCAGACCCATCGCCCACCACCCGCTCGACCTGGGAGCGCGTCGCGCTCAGCCCGGACATCGAGTTCCACATCCGGCGGCCATTGGGCCGGCTGGACAACAAGCGGGTCGAGCGGCTCATCGTCATCGCCCGCGAGATCCTGCAGGAGGACCCCTCATGACCCAGTCCACCACCACCCCCCTCACCGTGGCCACCGATCGGCGCCTCATCCGCAGCAAGTGGCACAGCACCCGATATGTCGTGGCCGCTGTCGATGCACCCATCGCGCGGACCGGCACTGCACGGCCGCCGGTCAATCTCGCCTTCGTGCTTGATCGCTCCGGTTCGATGTCCGGGCCCAAGCTCGGGCTTGCCGCCCAGGCCGCCCAGGAGGGCATCGCCCGACTGCTGCCCACCGATCGGTTCTGCGTCGTGATGTACGACGAGGATGTCGATATGGTCGTGCCCAGCACCCTCGCGACGGCCAATGCGCGACGAGACGCTATCGAGCGGCTGCGGCGGGTGGGAACGGGCGGCTCGACCGATCTGGGTGCCGGTTGGCTGGCTGGCTGCTCCCAGATCGCGATGGCGCTCATGGCCGACGGCGTGAACCGTGCCCTGCTGCTCACCGATGGGCTCGCCAACCGCGGCATCACGAGCGCCGAGGACCTTGCGCATCACGCCGCGCAGCTGCGAGCCCGGGGAGTGTCCACCTCGACGTTCGGTGTCGGCAACGACTTCGATGAGGCACTCCTCCAGGCGATGGCGCAGGCCGGTGGCGGCCACTTCTACGACATCGCGGACGCCGCGGCGATCCGTGACCACATCAGCAGCGAGGTCGGCGAGACCCTCGAGATCGTGGCCCGGGAGGTAACGCTCCAGGTGGCGCTCCCGACGGGTGTCCGGGTCGAATCGCTGGGCGCGTTCCCCGTCCGCGAAGCTGGCGGTCGGCCGGCCGTCACGCTGGGCGACCTCGTGTCCGGGCAGGAGCTGGAGGTGCCGCTCCGACTCTCGTTTCCGCTCGGCATGCCGGGTGAGCGCGTGCCCGCGGTGTTCACGCTTGCGGACCGGGATGACGTGCTGGATGGCACGGTCGCGCGAGTGGCCTGGGAGCACGCTGACGATGCCACGAACGATGCCCAGCCGCGTACCGTGGAGGTCGATCGAGTCGTGGCCCGGGTGTTCGCCGCCAGGGCGCGCCAGGAGGCAGTGCGCCGCAACAAGTCCGGCGAGTACGAGGCCGCGCGACTCGTCCTGGAAGCCACGGCGCGACGCATCCGCAGCTACGCCGGCAGCGACCCCGAGTTGCGTGCCATCGCGGACGGCCTGCTGCAGGAAGGCGAATCGTTCCGCCACGCGATGCCCGCACGAGCCCTCAAGGAGGCCTACGCCCAGAGCTCGTACGAGATGCAGTCCCGCAGCGTCGAGGGCAAGGCCCGCCGATCACCCGCCCGATAGGTCGACCTCGCGCCGGCTCCCGACCTGGCGCCAACCGAGGCTCGGCCGGCGCC
>JBBQNA010000081.1:0-13422 GCA_038329515.1 Candidatus Limnocylindrales bacterium
GAGCAGGCGACCGGCCGCAGCCCCGAACGTCGCCACGACGGACAGCATCACCACCGTCCCTGCCAGGGCGCGCAGGCCGAGGCCGTCTGTCAGCCCGAACGACCACAGCAGGAGCAACGAGACGATGAGCGCCACCGCGTACGCGGTGACCGTCTCGGCGAGCGGACCATCCAGCGGGCCGTCCCTGCGACCCGCCCGGCCCTCACGACGTCGCCCAAGCGTCAGTTCCGTGGCAACCCCAATGGTCAGACTGCCTGCCACCGCCAGGAGCAGCAGCGGCAGGTCCGCTTCCGCAGCAATGGTGCGGACCTCCTCGGTGGGCGCCACGTTGAGTGCGAAGTACAGGGCGCCGCCGGCTGCCACGAACAGGCGGCCAAGGGGGCCGACCGCCTCGCGGCCGCCGCCCGCCTCCGGCTCGCTCAGGACCGTCGCCGCCAGCGCCGTCCCGAACGCGACCGGGATCGCCTCCAGGGCGACCCGACCCGCCATCGCGCCGGCGCCAAGGTCGGGTCCCAGGCGCCCCAGCACGAACAGCGCGGCTGCAGCAACGACGATGGACAGGCCCATGCCCTCGACCGCGTCCAGCAGCACCGCGGACCAGCTGCGGTCCCGGCGAAAGCCGCTGACGGCGTTGAACGCGACCACGGTGATGAAGGCAAGCGCCAGTACGAGCCGATCCTGAGCGGGTCGAGGGTCGAACCGTGGTCCCACACCTCCTGTGCCCAGAGGAGCGGCAACCCGACGAGGAGACCGCCCACCACGGCCCGCAGGAGATCCCCGGCCGTCTCCGAGATCCACTGGCCGTGCGGCCTGTCACCGGCTGCGGCTGCTGTCGCTCCGACGCTTCGACCCAGATGGCTCACCCCCGCGGCTGGTGTCGGTGTGCTCTGGAACGAGGGTCGTCCGTACTGCACGAGCGCACCGGGCACGAGGTCGGAGCGCGCCCTCGGGCGCTGCTCCCTTGGGTCGTGCGGAGCAGGAATCGCCTCGATAACACCCCGCACACATTTGGGCATGAGGCTAGGCGGCACGGTCCTGTCATGGGGCCGGCGACTCCTCGCGGGGCCGGTCCACCGCCGGCTCCGCTTTACGGCCCATCGAGGTCATCGTGGATAGCAACGACATCGCGTTCGTGGTCCTCATCGTGTGTCTCGCCCTGCTGGTCGCGTATGCCCTGGAACCACGCTTCCATCGACCGCGATAGCGAGGACGCCGCCGAGAGGTTCCACGCCCGTACCACGGCATCGGGATCCGTCCAGGTGTTGCGGCGCACGTGAGGCCGGACCTGGCACGAGACCGCCAGGGCCCGAGGACGATGCAAGCCAGTTGCGATGCTTGCAGCATTTGCCGAGATGCGCTATCGGCATGAGCTAGCCCACCATCGTGGTCGCTGGGACCCCGCAGACGTGAGGTCCAGCGCCGGGATGCGACACAGGCACCACGAAAGAAGGCTTCGATGGATCTGTTGCAGGGACTGCTCGGCGGGGATCAGCGGCAGGGGCTGGAGGACTTCGCAGGTCGCTACGAGCAGGGCGCACCCTGGGACGGAGTCAGCGACCAGGAGGCCGTCGACCGGTACAAGCAGGTGGCGCAGACCCTGCCACCAGACGAATACGAGGCAGCGGCACGACAGGCGTTCGAGCGCTTGACCCCGGTGCAGCGTGTCGAGTTCGGCCGGTACATCCAGCAGCAGGCGCACGCGCAGGGCATCACCGACTTCGATGGTGATGGCGTCGACGACCGATACAAGGACGCAGGGCAGCTCGCCGCGATGACCGCCCGCGCCGAGCAGCAGCAGCAGCCGGGCATCCTGGAACAGCTCATCGGGGCCGTCGGTGGGGGTGGCTTTGGTGCCTCCCCTGCTGGCGCCCAGAGCGGCGGCGGGTTGCTGGGCAGCCCCATCGCGAAGGCCGCGCTGGCCGGCATCGCCGGGACGGAGGAGCACGCTTGCGTCATGCGCGCCGGAGCCCTCTGCCGTCCGTGATCATCGGGGTGAGCGGCCAAGGTGGCGGTCTGCGGGCATCACCTCAGCGTCGTGCGGGATGTGCACTCACCGGGATGGCTCATCGACACGACCGGCCGCGCCGCGCGGACCCTCCAGCAGGCATGCCGACACGGAGTGAGCTGACGCTCGAGGAGTGCGACGCCAAGGCCCGGCAATCACCGCGAGCGATGCACCGACCCGTCGTCGGGTCTCGATGGTTACGCCGTCTGCGGTCTGCTGCAGCTGGCGCTCGCGACCCCGTCATCCACGCCGAAGGCGACGCGCGGACCGCGACCGGCACGGGCGTGACGCCGGTCCAGGGAGACATCCCGGCCGCCAGCACGGGTCGCGTCGCTCACGCCGGGACTGGGCCGCGGTCAGGTCGCTGTCGCCTGGGGGTCATCGAGCAGCCAACCGTGGACGAGAACCGGCTGGCGGGCGATGGTCGTGGGGATACGGGCGAGATGAGCGGCGGATGGGCGACCATCCCGGCGAGCCGACGCGATGATGACCCGACGTCAATGTCACAGCTGCCCGCAGGACGACGGCCGGCCGGCTCACCGGATGCTCAGGGCAGAGTAGATCGACCCGAGGAACCGGCTCGGCACCGACGCGAGCCGTCGCGTCTCGCGGAAGCCGGCGTCCGCCGCCACCGTGGCCCAGGACCGGTACGAGAGCGGGAAGGGCACCCACTGGTTACCACGGTCGGTGTCGTACTCCACGAGGACCAGGTGACCGGCCGGCCGAAGGTACCCACGGACCAGGTGGAGGACGGCGAGCTTGTCGGGTTCGAAGTGGAGCGAGTTCGCCATCACGACGCCGTCGAGCGGTGGCAGGGCGAGCGGCCGCGCGAAGTCGGCGACGAGCGGCTGCACGGAGACGTCCGGGAATCCTTCGCGGAGCGCCCGTTCCTGGACCTCGAGCGCGAGGGCGTCCCGATCCACCGTGTAGATGGAGCCGTTCGGACCGAGCAGGTCCGCCAGTGCGAGCGTGAACGCTCCCTCGCCCGAGCCCAGGTCGGCCCAGATCCGCCCGACTCCGAGGACACCGTCGCGGAGGAGCCGGACATGGTCGCCGTGGTTCATGCGACCAGTCTGGCGCCAGCGAATGGGTCGGGTTCAGACCGCTGTCGCGCGGGAGGTCATCGGCGGTTGGCATGCCTGCCGTGGCTCGGTGTCGGACGGATGGTATGGGCTGGGACACCGGACGTGGGCTCAGGCGGTCGGGCAGTATCGATCGAACGCACGCTGCGCCGCTCGGGCGAGCTCGTCTTCGCCGGTCCTCAGGACGAGCGCAACCCTCGCCACGGCACCGGCGACCACGCATCCGGCGGTGAGGACCAGGACAACGATGAGCATCGCCATCCGCTGCCCATCGTCGCTGCCGTCCCAGCGACCCACCGCGAAGAGCAGCACGGCGACGAGTCCGACCAGGAGGAGGACAGTCGCCGCAGAGAGGGCACCCACGAGGACCATGGACCGGTCCCGCGACGCTGCGTGATGTCCCTCTCGGTGGCGGGCGACGGCACATCTGGCCGCCTCGGGAAGCGCATCGAGCTCGAGGCCAAGGACGATGTCGATGGGCTGGACGGTCACTCGAACCTCCTGTTCGCATCCCGGCACTTGGCCCTCGACCGGTCTCGTCACCCTCGCACATGGCGGTATGCGCTGGTGCCTGCATCGAGCTTCGATCCATGGTCACCGGATGCGGCGGTTACGGCAGAGCGGCAGCGTCAGGTCGCGCTGGGCATGGACGCGGCGCGGAGGATGGCCGTAGCGCAGCTGGACTTGGTTCATAGGAACGAACGGCCAGCGGACCGCTCGCAGGTCGAGCATCGGGCCCCCGGCGTCGCGACGTTGGCGGCGGGCCGGGCGCCTCTTCCCCGACTGGCAACAAGACCGTGGTCAGGCTGGGTGCGGCCGCTTGCCGACGAAGGCATCCGCGTCGCACGTGCCCGGGACCGCATGCACCTCGAAGCCGACATCCGTCATCAGGTCGAGCCATGTCTGCCGTGGGAAGAGGCCCTCGATGTGCCGGTCATGCCGCAGCCGCACCGTGCCATCGGGCTCGCGAAGCATGATCGCGTAGTCGACCTGGTAGGTGGAGTCCGCCGGGTCTGGGTCGGTCGTCCACTCGAGGTAGCGCAGACCCCGCGGCTGGGCGCCGCCCGCCACCTCCGGGTCGTCCTCGCCGCCATGATCGGAACCCGGCCGAAACGTCTCGAGGATATGGTCCGGCATCAGTACAGCTGCGCCGCCCGGACGCAGGTGCTCCCAGGCCGTGACCATCGTGGCCCGGAGGTCCGCCAGCGTCGTCATGTAGCAGATCGCATCGTGGATGAGGACAGCGTCGAAGGTCCGCCCCAGGCGGAGCGTGCGCATGTCGCCGACCGTGTGCTTCGAGTCAGGGTTGATGGTCCGGCTCAAGGCCAGCATCTCGGAAGATCGGTCCGTGAGCGTGAGCCGCAGGTCCCGCGCCAGGTGGGAGGCGGTATTGCCGCCACCGGACCCGAGTTCCAGCAGGGTACATAGCGGACCGTCCGCGCTCTCGCGCAGCTGCGTCATGACAAGGGCCGCGTCGTCCGCATAGTCGGAGGGCGGCGTCAGCAGGTGGAACCACGGCGCGAGCTCGCCATACATGGTCATCCCGTCCACCACGAGAGGGTGGTGATCGGTCCATTGGCGGCGCTGGTCGACGGTCGACCGCACGATGTACGTCCGAGCATCGTCCCGTCCAGCCCTTTCCTGGCCACCTGGGGCCGACCGCTGGCCCGGGTGGGCGTCACGCGCTGCAACGGTGACCGGCCTATCATCGAAGGCGTGTCTCGCCGGTCCTGGCATGTCGCCCCGCTCGTGCTCGCGATGACGCTCGGAGCGGTCGCGGGTGCGGGTGCCCAGGGCCCGCAGCCATCGTCGGAGGCGATCCCGCCAACGCCGGAATCGGTGTCGGGGACCACCTGCGATACATCGGGTCTGCCCCTGCCCGGCGTATCGCTCTGGATCGAGATCGAGCTCGTGGTCGGCACCCCCGGCCGCGCCACCAGCGGCCCGGATGGGCAGTACCTCGTGACGGGCCTCTCGCCCTTCTTCGTCTACTCCGCCCATGCCCGTTACCCGGTGGAGTACGCAGGCCGGTCGTGGTGCCTGCGGCTGGCCCCGCGCACGTCGGGCGACGACGCGGTGTTCCCGGGCAAGGTCAGCGTGGTCCGCGACTTCGACTGGCGGCTGAGCGGCCGCGTCGACGGGGCCACCGTGCCAACCACCGAGGACGGCGCCTGGTGGGGAGGCACCATCCGCCTGTTCCCGAGCTTCTCCGACGGTGTCTACGACCGAGTGATCGAGCTGACCCTCGAGCCCACCGGGCCGCTTGTCGACGGCTCGACGGGCGACAGCCTGGTGCGCACCGTCGACCTGGCCGAGACCGTGTTCCTGTTCGACATCCCGCTGGGGTCGTATCAGGTGGCCGCGGCCATCGTGGATCCCGACGGTGGACGGACCTCGTTGCTGGTCGCGAGGTCGGGAGAGCCGCCCGTCACCAGCGCAGTATTCGAGTTCGAGCCGGAGGACTGGTCGAGCGGTTGCGCCGGCAGCTCGTCGGGCACCGGCATCGCCCGGGGCTTCATGGACGTCGTGCTGCCCTGACGGTCGTCGCGCAGCTGGACCTGGTGATGTTCCCCGGTGCAGATGAGACGCCGTCCGACTCGCCAGTACGATTGACCGATGGTGCGCGAGACGCTGCAGGATAGGGTGGGTCACGTCACGCTTCGGTGACATGCTCGCTCCGCAACCTAGGCCTGCCCGATGAGCCAGCCCACCGGGGCCCCAGACTCGACGTCCGTCGAATACCCGCAGCACGACATCGTGTGGCTGCGTCATTTCGGGTTCGTGGGGGCGCTCGCGACGGGCGCCATCGGGATGACGGCCCTCGGGGCGGGGATCGCGACTGGCGATCAAGCGATCATATGGCTCGCGATGGTCCTGGCCGCGGTTGGCGGCTGGCTGCTCTGGACTCGGCGATCGGCGAGGACCGGTAGCGAGGCGCGGTTCGTGACTCGCATGACCATCGGCCTGGTCGCCGCAATGGCGGTGCTGCTGCCCACGGTGCCCGAGCTCGCGCCGACCATCGCGATGGCCGGTCTGATCCCCGTCTTCATGGCCGTGCCCTTCCTGAGCCAGTCGGGCCTCAAGCGGTACTCGGTGGCCGTGCTTGTCTCCTGCAGCGCCTATGTCCTGGCAGCTGGGCTGCTCCTGGTCACCAGGGGCGAGTCGAGCCTCGGACCCGCCGACGTCGTCCTCGGCGCCCTCGGCACCGCGATCATCATGGGCCTCGTGCTCGCCATCATCAGGCGCTACGCGCTTGCCGACGAGGATGTGCGCTTCCTGGCCCTCCACGACGGCCTGACCGGCGTCCACAACCGCACGCTGTTCATGGATCGCCTTGGGCATGCCATCGCTCGGGAGGAGCGGGAGGCAGTGACGACGGCGGTGATCTATCTGGATGTCGACGGCTTCAAGGCGATCAACGACCGGCACGGTCACGCCTACGGGGACGAGGTCCTGCGGGCCGTCGCGGACCGCCTGCGAGCGACCGTTCGGGTAGCCGACACCGTCGCCCGTGTCGGCGGCGACGAGTTCGCGGTGCTGCTCGAGGGTGTCACGGAGCGTCCTGCGGCCGTGGCCCTCGCGGAGCGGCTGCGACAGGCAGTCACCGACTCGCTGGCGCTCCCGGGCGGCGGGACGTCCATCACGGCCAGCATCGGGATCGCTCTCAGTGGTGATGGCGGCGAGACGGCCGACGCGCTGCTCCGCAATGCCGACTACGCCATGTACGGCTCCAAGCGCGGTGGCCGGGGCGAGGTCGTCGTCTACCACCCGTCCCTGCGCATGGCTGCGGAGGAGCGACGTGCGGTCAAGCACGCCCTCGGCAGCACGGTGGAGCGGGGTGAGCTGCGCCTCCAGTTCCAGCCCGTCGTCAGGCTGCACAGCGGTCTCGGCGAGGCGTCGGCGGGCGAACCGCCGAGCGGCACCATCGAGGGTCTGGAGGCGCTGGTGCGATGGCATGACCCGCAGCACGGCAGACGCATGCCGGACCAGTTCATCGGCCTCGCGGAGGAGACCGGCGACATCGTGGGCATCGGACGCTGGGTCCTTGAAGAGGCGTGCCAGCGGGTCGCGGAGTGGCAGCAGGTGCCAGGTGCGGCCAACCTCCGGATGGCCGTCAACCTGTCCGCGCGCCAGCTCGCCCGACCGGGCTTCGCGGCGGATGTGGAGGCGATCGTTGCTGGCGCCGGCATCGTGTCGTCCACCCTGGAGCTGGAGATCACCGAGCACATCCTGGTGCGCGACAGGGCCTCCATCCACGACACCATCCTGCGACTCCGATCATCGGGCATCCGCCTCGCCATCGACGACTTCGGGACCGGCTATTCGTCCTTCGGGTACCTGCGCGACTTCCCGGTCGATACCCTCAAGCTCGACCGTTCCTTCGTGGTCGGCGCGGTCGGCAACCAGCGTGGCGCCCGCTTGCTGCGGGGCATGGTGGATGTGGGGTCGGCCCTCGGCGCTCGCATCGTGGCGGAAGGCATCGAGACCCCCGCCCAGCTGGAGCTGGTACGGGCACTCGGCTGCGACCTGGGCCAGGGGTTCCTGCTGTCGAGGCCGGTCGATGCCGATGTCGTGGACACCCTGCTGCGGGCGGAGCGACCTCCCTGGGAGACCCTCTTCCGACCCCACGCGTCCCGGGCCGGGACCGAACGAGTCCGGGGTGTCCTGGTCACCACCTCCGCTTGACCTGCTCGGTCATCCCCCAGATCGTGCCGGCGTCCAACACCTCCGGCCACGTGCTCGAGCAGCGGCAATGCCAGGTCGGCTGTGGGGATGGGCGCGGCGCTGGGAGGTGAGGGACCGTGGCGCCAGCTGTCGGCCGGGTCGGTCAGCCGTGTCGGTGCAGCAGCCCGGTGTCGACGTCGTAGATGAAGCCGCCGACCAGCACGCTCTCGGGGATCAGCGGGTGCGAGCGGACCCTGGCGATGTCCTCATGCAATGCCGCGACCTGGTCGGGGATGACATGGAAGCTCATCCACGACGCATCACGGTCAGCGTGCCGGCCAACCAGCTCCCGGAGCTCGGCCTCCGTGTTGGAGGCGCCCGCGCATCGGGTATGCGCCACGATCAGGACGCGCTCGACGCCCAGCAGATTGGTCGCCAGGACGAGCGCTGCGAGGGTGGTGTCGGTCACGCGACCGCCCAGGTCCCGGAGGATCTTGGCATCGCCGGCCGTGAGACCGAGCATGCCCAGTGGGTCGATGCGCGAGTCCATGCACGTGACCATCGCGACCCCACGACGGGCGATGCCATCGAACCCCTGCAGGGAGAACCGCTCGGAGTATGCTGTGTTGGCGGTCAGGAGGTCGTCGAAACCGGCGCCGGGCGTCGCTGGCTCGGGCGATCCATCACCAATGTCGACTGCAGGACGGTGGGGACGCGTCGCGTGCCCGAGTCGAGCCCAGGCACCCCGTGACGAGCGAGGAGCCAGCGGTCACCAGTCGTGGGGTGGCAGACGTCGGGGCGCCGCACGGGACGGGCCGATTCGGGTCGGACGGGAGCGAGCGCATGCGAAGCAGTATCCGGCAAACCAGTAGCCCGGCGGGTCGACCCCATACGTCTCGCGTCAGTGACCGCCGCTACCGTCGCGTCCGTTCGAGGCGCGTCGACCGGTCGCTCCGGCATCCTGGGCCTCAAATCAGGGCGCAGCTGCGCCGGAAGTTCGATCTGGGGGCGCGCTTGCGCACCACGACCTCCGAGAGACGTAGGGTCTCCCGGCCTGATCCGCCACCCTTGGAGCGTGCGGCGTGTCCGCAATCTGTGGGCACAGGCCACAGGCTGCTCCTAATCCTTGAACAGCAGGTCCCTGTCGTTGGAGTACTTGATCAGCAGGGGGATGCTGGCGCCACCGATCACCGGCGCGGCAGAGCCGAGTGTGCCTTCGATCACCTCGAACGGCTGGGGGCGCCCAACGATCACGCGGGCGAGCTTCCGTCGGGTGGCCTTCGCGAGCTCTCTGCGCACCACCACCGGAACAGCACCGTCGATGATGACGCTATCGATGTCGAGGAGCGCGACGGCGCTCCGGACAAGTTGCGACAACCCCTCGGCCGCCGCGTCGGTCCATGTCGCGACTGAAGGGTCGAGGACGCCCCAGTCCGCCTGGGACGACCAGATCCGGTCCCGCTCGCGCTCGGGCAGCGCGTCGGCGAGCGCCTTCAGGGAGGCGCAGTCCTTGAGCATGATGGAGCGCGCGTTCGAGCCTTCGGTCATGTAGACGGGCAACTCTCCGATCGCGCCTGCGAGCCGGTTGCGCCCAGGGACGAGGTGGTGCTCGAGGACCAACCCGGCGCCAACGTGGTGCCCGACGAACAGATAGAGGAAGTCGGGCCGGCCGAGCCCTGACCCGAACATCAGCTCGCCGCTCGCCGCGACCGTGGCATCGTTGAAGAGATAGACCGGCCAGGCGAACCCGTCGTCGAGCGACGCCCGGATATCGATGTGCCGCCACGCATCGAATCGCCCCGCCGGCGCCCCGAGATCGTCCTCCCAATGTGACAGGTAGAAGGGCGAGGCGATGCCGAGGCCGGCGATCCGCTCGCGCGGCACCGACCTGTGGCGCCTGAGGCTGCGGGCCGTCGCGGCCTTGGCGAAGGCCATGATGTCATCTGGCATCGGGTAGTCGTACGTCGTCTGCTCGAAGGCGATCATGTTGCCGACGAAGTCGATCAGCGCGAGGTCGGCGCTGCGGTGATCGATCTTCAGTCCGAATGCGTAGGCCGCCGAGGGATTGAGCGCGTACGGCACCGACGGCTGCCCGATGCGACCTCGGAGCGGCTCACGGCGGCAGAGCAGCTCGGCGGTCTCGGCGCGGTTCACGATGGTGGTGATCGTCTGCGGCGCAAGCCCGGTGAGCCGCGTCAGGTCCACCTTGGACAGCTGGCCGTACCTCCGGACGAGCGAGACGACCAGCCGTTCGTTGTACACACGGGTCTCGGCCTGGGTCGCACCCCCGCTGCGCGCTTCCGGCACCTTCTCGACGCTGAAGAAGCTCTTCCCGGTCACAGGTCCCTCGCACGCTGACCGCACGCCGACCGACGTCGTCCGGGCACTCTAGGCAACCAACGACACCGGGGCGTGGGCGATAGGAATAGATGCTTCCACTGGAAGTACCTTGTACAACACGGCACTCGCTGCTACGATCAGACACAAGGGAGGATAGCAAGCGTGGCTGACCGGCGCACCATTCTCTGCTTTGGCGACTCGAACACCTACGGCGCGGTGCCAACGCTCGCCCGCGTCGGGCGGCATCGTTTCGCGCCGGACAGGCGCTGGCCCGGCATCGTCCGGAAGCGGCTCGGGCCTGGCTGGCAGGTGGTCGAGGAAGGCCATCCGAGCCGCACGACACTCCGCGACGATCCCATCGAGGGCAGCCACAAGAACGGCCTGCGGGGCCTGCCCATCTCCCTCGAATCGCACATGCCGATCGACCTCGTGATCCTCATGCTGGGGACCAACGACCTCAAGCAGCGCTTCGCCGCCTCACCCAGCGACATCGCGGATTCCCTCGAGGTCGTGGCGAAGGTGGTGCAGCAGAGCGAGGCAGGACCGGGCGGCAGCGCGCCGGTCGTCCTGATCATCGCCCCGCCGCCCATACTGGAGGTCGACTGGCTCGCAGAGATGTTCGTCGGCGGCGCCGTGAAGTCGCTCGAGCTCGGGGCACGCATGGCCGAAGTGGCGGCACGCTGCCGGGCGGCCTTCATCGATTCGGGGACACTCGTGGAATCGAGCACCGTCGACGGCATCCATCTCGAGGCCGACGCGCACCGCGTCCTCGGGTCGGCTGTGGCCCGCGTCGTCGAGGGTCTCTTCCCCGACGAGTCCGCCCGAGAGAAGACGACATCCGCGCTACGGGATATCACTTCCACTGGAACAAGGGCACCGCCGCGCCTCCGCGCAGATGCGCAGGTCGAACCCCGCCGATGATCCGTCGCGGCGACACAGCAACGAGCGCAACGGGCCGGCATCCGGCCCACCAAGGGAGGACTGACATGACCATCACTCGACATCTCGCCAGGGCCCGCAGGGCATCGCTGCCGGCGGCGGCGCTGCTCGCCTCGATGGCACTCGTGGTCGCGGTGATGCCCGCGGCGGCACAGGACGGCCCGCCCGGCATCACGACGCCGACCGTCTTCGAACCGTTCGACCCCGCTGCCGCTGCCTGCACACCGCCTCCGGGCCTCGAGAAGGTGCTTGCCTTCGCCCAGGACAACGAGCGCGAGTTCATGCAGGGTGTCGACCACGGCCTCTCCATGGCGGCCGTGGACCGTGGGCTTGAGTATCGCCGGGCGCTTGCCAACAACGATGCTGCCAAGATGGTGGAGCAGGTCCAGCTCCTGCTCGCCTCCAAGGTCGGCGGCGTGGTCGCCGCGCCGGTCGATCCGGCGTCGCTGAGCCGCAGCCTCCAGGAGGTCATGTGGGCCGGCGGCTATGTCGCCACCATCGTGCCGCCGCCAGCGACCGAACTCCTCAACGCCCCGCAGTACGAGACCGGCAAGCGGCTCGCCGATGCAGCGGCCGCCTACATCGACGCCAACCTCGGCGGCGTGGCCAACGTCGTGCTCCTCACCCAGGACCAGATCGAGTTCCTGGCGCCGCGGTTCCGGGCATTCCGCGACGTCCTGACGGCGATGCCGGGCGTCACCATCGTTGCCGACATCACCCCGGACCCGGTCAACAAGGAGGGCGGGTTCGAGACGATGAGTACGATCCTGCAGGCCCACCCGGATATCGATGTCGTGCTCGGGGCTGACACGGTCGTGCTCGGCGCACTCGCCGCGCTCGAGGCCGCCGGCAAGGCGCGACCCGACCAGTTCCTCGGCGGGATCGACGGCGAGCCCGAGGCGGTTGCGGCGATCCGCAAGCCGGACAGCCCCTACAAGGCGAGCATCGCCCTTTCCTCCCCCGTCTTCGGCTACGCCCTGGGCCAGCATGCGGCGGACTGGCTCGAGGGCAAGAGCATCCCCCAGGCGATGGACATCCTCCCGACCGCGCTGACCGAGGAGAACCTCGAACAATACGAGGCCGACCTCGCGGATCCCGCCGCCGTCTATGCAGATCCGGCGCGGCGCGACACGTATCTCAAGATGTACGGCAACATCTGCTACGACACGCGCGACCAGTACGTGAACTTCCCTTGGTCGTCGGAAGCCAAGTAGACCGAGGCCGGCCGGCGGCGCAAGCCGCCCGGCCGGACCTATCCATGCGGCACGGCACGAGCTGGCCGTGACGTCAAGTGACACCAGTGCGGCGGTGACCGCGATATCGACGAACGACGTGCCGTCCTGGCGCATCGGGTCGCGCGCGCCCGGCGAGGGGTCTGGCCGGCTTGGCCTGGCGCTCATCGCCGTCGCGCTCGTCGTCCTCTTCTCGCTCCTCAATCCGTCGTTCTTCCGGCTCGAGAACTTCATCACCATCGGTGTCAACTCGACCTCGATCCTGATCGCTGTGCTGGGGACCTCGGCGCTGCTCATCGCCGGCTATGTCGACCTCAGCATCGGCAGCATGGTCGCCTTGATCGGCATCATCGTCGCCCAGGTCGCCGTCGCGACCCAGGAGCCGCTGCTGGCCATCGGCAGCGGCCTCGGGCTCGGCTTCTGCCTCGGCCTTGTCAACGGCATCCTGGTCCGCAAGCTCAGCATCTCGCCGCTCATCGTCACGCTCGCGATGCTCGCCATCTATGCCGGTCTCGCGTACGTCGTCAGCAGCGTGGCCGTCTACGGGTTTCCCGAGGCCCTGCTCGAGCTCGGTCGCGGCAAGGTCTTCGGCGTCCAGTACAGCGTGCTGGTGGGCATCGGCATCTTCGTCATCGGCGCCTTCATCCTGACCCGGACGGTCATCGGCCTCCGGACCTATGCCATCGGCGGCGACCAGCGTGCGGCCGAACTCTGCGGCGTGCCGGCCGGGCGCATCATCGTCGGGCTCTACGCCGTCAATGGACTGCTCATCGGTCTGGTCGCCGTGCTGATCGCCGGCCGACTCGGCAGCATCACGCCGACCATCGGCGTCCGGTTCGAGCTCGACGTGCTCACCGCGGCCATCCTCGGCGGGGTCGCCTTCACAGGCGGCGCCGGAAGGCCGCTCGGCATCGCCATCGGGGTCGCGACCATCGGCATCCTCAATGCCGGCCTCATCTTCGTGGGCCTGCAGTCCTGGTGGCAGCAGATCTCGGTGGGCGCGATGCTCCTGCTCGCCCTCGTCGCCGATCAGGTGATGATCGGGGTGCGTGGGCGCCGGGCCAGCCCGGTCGCAGTGGTCAAGAGCGCCGACACGGACTCGGCAGCATCGACCGCCTATCCACCCGCCGCCGGCGACGAAGCCGTCGCGGAGCACCAC
>JBBQNA010000082.1:0-13367 GCA_038329515.1 Candidatus Limnocylindrales bacterium
GCTTGCTGCCATCGCGATAGATGGCGATGGCCTTCAGGCCCAGCTTCCAGCCCTGGAGGTAGACATCCTCGATGTCCTCCGCCGTGGCGGCTTCGGGCATGTTGACGGTCTTGCTGATGGCGCCCGACAGGAACGGCTGCGTGGCGCCCATCATCCGGACGTGGCCCATGTACTGGATGGACCGCTCGCCGTTGACGGGCTTGAAGGCGCAGTCGAACACCGACAGGTGGTCCGGCTTGAGCGCCGGTGCTCCCTCGATGGTCTCCCGCTCGTTGATGTAGCGGACGATCTCCTCCGTCTCGGCAGGGGAGTAGCCGAGCTTGCGCAGGGCTCCTGGCACCGTGTTGTTGACGATCTTGAGGAAGCCCTCGCCGACCAACTTCTTGTACTTGACGAGCGCGATGTCAGGCTCGACACCGGTCGTATCACAATCGAGCATGAAGGAGATAGTGCCCGTTGGCGCGAGCACCGACACCTGCGAGTTTCGATAGCCGAACGCCTCGCCGGCAGCCAGTGCTTCATCCCAGGTCTCGCGCGCCGCCTGGACGAGCGCATCAGGAGCCTGCCCGTCCGGGATGGCATACGCCGCGTCACGATGCTTGCGGATCACCCGCAGGAATGGCTGCTCGTTCTTTGTGTAGTCGTTGAACGAGCCGCCATGATCACGCGCGATCTCTGACGACTGACGGTACCCCTCGCCGGTCATGATGGCTGTCAGGGTCGCCGCGTACGTCCGCCCCGCGTCAGAGTCATAGGCCAGACCCCTGCTCATCAGGAGCGCGCCAAGGTTCGCATATCCCATACCCAATGGTCGGAACCGGTGCGAGTTCTCTTCGATCTTGGGCGTCGGGTACGACGCGTTGTCGACCATGATCTCCTGCGCCGTGATGGTCAGTCGGCAGGCATATCGGTACGACTCGATGTCGAATTCGCCATCTTCACCAACGAAACGCAACAGGTTCAGGCTTGCCAGATTACACGCGCTGTCATCGATATGAAGGTATTCTGAACAAGGATTACTGGCGCTGATGCGGCCGTAGTTCGGCACCGTGTGCCAATCCTGGATGGTCGAGTCGTACTGGATCCCGGGATCGCCGCAGATCCACGCGGCCTCCGCCATCTTCCGATAGACGGTCCGTGCGGGCAGCGTATCGACCGGGTCGCCTGTGGTGACCTCGTGGGTCGTCCAGTCGGCGCCGGACTCTACGGCTTGCATGAACTCATCCGTCACGCGCACCGAGTGGTTGGCGTTCTGATAGAACACCGAGCCGTACGCCTCTCCGGTATAGGAGCCGTCGTAGCCGGCCTCGATGAGCGCCCAGGCCTTCTGCTCCTCGTGAGCCTTGGAGTCGATGAAGTCCATGACGTCCGGATGGTCGGCATTGAGGATGATCATCTTCGCCGCCCGACGGGTCTTCCCGCCGCTGCGGATGACGCCCGCGAAGGCGTCGAAGCCCTTCATGAAGCTGACCGGGCCGCTGGCGATGCCGCCGCCCGACATCTTCTCCTTGCTGCCCCGGATGGTCGACAGGTTGACGCCCGCGCCCGAGCCGTACTTGAACAGCATGGCTTCCGTCTTGGCGAGGTCCATGATCGAGGACATCGTGTCCTGGACGGAGTTGATAAAGCAGGCTGAACACTGAGGGCGTTCTTCGACACCCACGTTGAACCAGACGGGGCTGTTGAAGGCCATCTTCTGGTGGACCAGGAGATGGGTCAACTCTGCCTTGAACGCCTGAAGATCCTCATCCGTGGCGAAGTAGTGCTGGGTGGCCGCCCACGCCGTGATGGTGTTGACGACCCGATCGATGAGCTGCTTGACGCTCGTCTCCCGGCCGGGCGTGCCGATATGGCCCCGGAAGTACTTGCTCACGACCACGTTGGTAGCCAACTGGCTCCAGAACGCGGGCACCTCGATGTCCGTCTGCTCGAACACGGTCTTGCCCGACTCGTTGGCGATGTTCGCGGTACGCATCTCCCACGCGATCTCGTCGTAGGGGTGGATGCCCGGTGTGGTCCAGCGACGCTCGAAGCTGAGGCCGCGGCTGCCCTGGCCGGTGAACCGGAACTCACTGTCCACGACCGGGGTCTGCAGGTGGCTGGCGCCATCGGCCGTGCCGTTCGGGGCGTCTGTGCCGTGGACGGCGGCCGTGGTCGCGGTGAACGGGCTGCTCAGCGGGGCGTTGAGCGTGCCCTCGAGCGGACCGGAGCGTGCGGTCCGTTCCTGACCGAACGTGGTACCTGTCTCGATGACCTGGCTCATTCCCTCATCCTCCCGTTTCACGACCCCTCCCAGGGCCGGCGACCGCGACCATTCGTGGCATTCGCAGACAGTCAAGACTACGCTCGGGGTACCCTGCTGTCAACCCCAGAAACACAATATATGGGGGGTGCGATCGGGTGACCCCCACTACATGTGGTAGCCGCGGGCATGGTTCGGCGGACGCACGATGGCGCCTGTGGACGAGCTGGTGGAGCCATCGTGGACGGCCTGTGGACCGATGATAGCGAACGTCTGTTCGATTTCCTGTCAGGTTCACAGGGGCCGTGGCCTGGGCGTGGCCCCCGGGGAGTGGCCTGGGCGTGGCCGGGAGTGGCCTGGGCGTGGCCCCCGGGGAGTGGCCTGGGCGTGGCCCCCGGGGAGTGGCCTGGCGTGGCCGGGAGTGGCCTGGGCGTGGCCCCCGGGGACTGGGCCCGGGCGTAGCGCTCGGCCGGGCTCGGCGCTCGGCCGGCCTCGGCGCTCGGCCGCGATCAGTCGCCTGGCCGCTGAACGGACGCACGAAGGGCTCGTCAACAGCTGGTTCAGCGATGGCACGACTGAAAGTGCCAACGAAGGCCCGGATTCCGTCGGTCTGGGGCCCAGTGCTGGCCTTGAAGGCTTCGTTCAGTCGTGGGACGACTGGGCGCGGCGCGAACCCTGGACGATGAGCGCGTCGCGGTCAGGGCACAGGCCGCTCGCCAACGAGCGGAGTGCCGTCCGCACTGGGCACGGGAACTCGGCGTCCAGCAGCTCCCTGGCCGCAGCGATGGCCTCACGGTTTCTGCGTGTCGCGGCGACCAGGAGCACGACCCGAACGCCGCCGGCCGCCTCCCGCTTGGATGCGGTGCGTCGGAGGAGTGCCTGGATATCGTGGATGCGCGTTTCGGCTTCCACGACCAAGGTGGCCTGTGTCGTGCGGTGCCGCAGTACCGCGTCCCACGCCCGCTGGTCGCCGGCCCGGACCAGGACCTCGTAGCGCCAACCCCACGCCGGCCCGAGGCGATCTCGAAACGCCCCGAGCAGACCGACCTGCGGCGCGTCCCGGATGACGCCGGGGCCAGCGAAGGTATTCGCGACCAGGTCCAGGCCGACCGTGGCGCCGATGATCATCAGGGTCTCCAGAGCGACATGGGGGTGGACGCCGCGTTCGATGCGGCCCACCTCCGTCTGGGAGATGCGCGCCGCCCGGGCGACCTCCTCCTGGCTTCTGCCGGCGGAGATCCGAGCGCTGCGGAGCTCCGCACCGAGCCGCAGACTGGCCTGACGCGCGCGAAGCCGTGCCCGGTCGTACGTCCGCTCGCTGCTCGCCACACACACATGTTGGCTGCGCTGATCTATCGCGCCCTTATCTGGGCACAGACCGAGGGGCGGCTCGGATCGGGCTGACCGAGGGGCGGCTCGGATCGGGCTGCCGCGGGGCGGCGGCTCGGATCAGGCTGCCGCGGGGGTCTCGCGGTGTCGCTCACGAAGATTCAGGTCGTCAGGGGTCGTGCAGCTCCTTCAGTTGCCGGACGATTGAACGGAACGTCGAGGCCCGCTTCGTTGGTCATTCCAGTTGCCGGGCGCCTGAGATGGCCGACGAACGGCTCGGATCAGCCCCCGACGGCCGTTCCGGGCGAGTTCCTTGGTTGGTTCAGCGGCCCGACAACTGACGGGGCCCGGGGGGTTGGCTCCCCTCGCCCCGGACGCCGGAGCATCTCCGCCGGACGCCGGAGCATCGCCGCCGGACGCCGGAGTATCGGCGACGGACGTCGTTCCGACCCGTACCATGGCCCGATGCGCCTTCGACCGAACCCCCTGCTGGCAGCCCTGCTCCTGGCGATCGCACTGGTGGGCCCCGCAATCGCGACGGCACAGGCGCCAGCGCCAGGCGACCCACCGGGCACGGCGCCAGGCGACCCACCGGGCACGGCCGCGCCCGTGGTAGAGCCATGCGCCAAGGACATGGCCGAGGGCTTCGAGTGCGTCACGCTCACGGTGCCGCTCGACCACTTCGCGGACACGGGCAGGACGACCGATGTCACGTTCGCGATCAAGCGCCATACCGCCAAAGGCCCTGGCAAGGGTGTGTTCGTGACCGCGACCGGCGGCCCGGGTACGTCCGGGATCCAGTCGGCCGTGAGCTATCGCGACGGCTTCGCGGCGTCGGTCCAGCGGGACTACGACGTGGTGTTCTTCGACCAGCGGGGCGCTCATCTGTCGGGCGACTTCACCTGTCCGGATGCGGCCACCGCGTTCTACCGGACCGAGACCAGTCCGGCCGATTCGACTGCCACGACAGGCCTTGGCGCGGACGCGAGCACCTTCGTGGACGACTGTATCGCCGAATCGAAGGTGGACCCATCCCTGTTGCCGTTCTTCGGCACCCGGCAGGCGGTCGAGGATCTGGAGGCGTTCCGGGCGTACCTCGGCGCCGACACGCTCCAGCTGTACGGCGAGAGCTACGGCACCCAGTTCGCGCAGGCGTATGCCGCCGCGCACCCCGACCGAATCGCGGGGCTGTTCCTCGATGGATCGGTCGACCTCAGCCGCTCGCTCATGGACTATTACCAGGAGCAGGCACGCGGCTTCGGGGAGGCGCTCGAGGGCACGCTCCTCGACTGCTCCACGCAGCGTGCCTGCACCACGGACGTGGCGGGCGCGAACGCGCTGACCGCCTGGGACGCCCTCGTGGCGCAGCTCGCGGCAGGACCCCAGCAGGTCGCGTACGTGACCAAGACTGGCACCCAGGAGGCGCGCGACTTCACGAGCGGCGACCTGTTGAATGCCTCGACCGCGTTCCTGTACAGCGAGTACGACCGGATGCTGCTCCAGCGGGCCGTCGCGGCCGCCTCACAGGGTGACCTCTGGTACATGTCGCGGCTGCTGTACAGCGGCCTCGGCGTCGATCCCGATACCCAGCTACCGGTGCCCGACCCCAGCTACTCCGACGGGTTGTACTACGCGGTGGAGTGCCTGGACTACGGTCTGCCGGGCGCCACGGCCGAGGAGCGGGCGACGACGTACCTCGCAGCAGGCCGCGACCGCGGTATGGAGACGGCCAGTCTCGGCGAGGTCTTCTACGGTGACCTGCCGTGCGCCTTCTGGCCCGCCCAACCGGCCGACACCAGCCGTCCGCCACTCCTGGGCAACGTGCCCTACCCGTTGTTCGTGCTGGGTGCGACGCTCGACCCCGCGACGCCATGGGCGAACGGCGAGCGTATCGCGGCCGCGGCACCCGACAACGGCTACGTCATCGTGAAGCCGGGCGGGCCCCACGTCATCTTCGGACGCGGCGAGTCCTGCCCGGACGATCTCGTGACCGCATTCCTGGAGGACGGCACGCTGCCCACGTCCAGACGCACTGTGTGCCCCGGGGATGTCGCGGACGACTACGTGCCGCTGCCGCCGATGATCTCCACCGAGTACGCCTCGACCAGGGCCGCGCTCGCCTCAGCGGACGATGAGATCAATGACGCCGTTGACTACTGGTACTGGGACGGGGAGGAGCCACTCCAGACCGGTTGCCGCTTCGGTGGCTCGATCGTGTACACGCCCGTGAAGCGCGGCTACGAAGTCCAGCTTGATGGCTGTTCGTGGTCGCGCGGGCTGGGCGTGACGGGCACGGGGCTCATCAACACGGACGATGACACATTCACGCTCAGCGTCGCGCAGTCGGGCGCGCCGGGTGACACGGTGCGCTATGAGCGCAACGCGAAGGGCAAGGTCTCCGTGAAGGGTGACCTTGCCATGTTCGCGAACC
Organism: Candidatus Limnocylindrales bacterium; assembly: GCA_038329515.1. GTDB lineage: Bacteria > Chloroflexota > Limnocylindria > Limnocylindrales > CSP1-4 > JAFMJV01. The sequence continues at coordinate 6,003 of JBBQNA010000082.1, forward strand.
GATAGAGACCGAAGGACTGGCGGGGGATCATGAGTGGCTGGGTAGTGGTGGTCGGGTCGATCAGCGTCGACCTGACGGTCAAGGCGGCAACGTTGCCGGGTCCGGGTGAGACGGTGGTCAACGGCACGCTGACGCGATCGGGTGGCGGGAAGTCGGCCAACCAGGCATGCGCCGCGGCCCGATTCGGAGCCGCGACGCGGTATCTGGGTGCGGTCGGTGACGACGCCATGGCCGACGAGGCACTCGCCAGCGTGTCGGGGGAGGGCATCGACGTGAGCGCCTGCCTGCGCATGCCCGGCGTGCCAACGGCCGTGGCGCTGATCATGGTCGACGCGGCCGGGGAGAACCAGATCGCCGTCGCCTCGGGTGCGAACGGCGCGCTGACGGGCCCGGCAGTGACCGTGGCTCTGGCAGGGCTGGAGCCGCCGCCCGGCAGCGTATTGCTGCTGGCATTCGAGGTCTCGGACGAGGTCAATGTCGCGGCAGCTCGATGGGCCGCGTCACGGGGTATGACCATCGTGGTCGACCCGGCACCCGCGCGCCCACTCGCGCCGGAGCTGGTGGCGCTCCATCCCATCCTGAAGCCCAACGAGACCGAGGCGCTCCATCTGACCGGTGCCGCCACGCCGGAGGCGGCGGGCCTGGCGCTCCATGAGCTGACCGGCGCGCCCGTCATCGTGACCCTTGGCGCAGCCGGCGCGATGCTCGTCGACCCGGAGCACGGCGGTCCCGATTCTGTACCGTCGCCCAGGGTCGAGACCATCGATGCCACCGGCGCTGGCGATGTCCTGGGCGGCATCCTGGGTGCCTGTCTCGCGTCCGGCGCATCCCTGCGCCCTGCGCTCTCATGGGCCGTGACCGGTGCTGCACTCTCCACGCTCGGTCCCGGCGCACGCGGTGCCCTGCCGACCCAGCCCGAGGTCGGGCAACTGATGGGCATGGTCACCGGCGGCTAGTCGGCGACGCATCGGATCCGGTCACCCCCCCGTGGTCCCTGAGTCCGTTCGGAGCATCAGATCGGCCGGCCGGGACCGTCCGTAGTCGCCAGATGACTGAGGAAGCCAACGAGCGGGCCCTCGGACGCTGATCCATGCGTCTGGTGACTGAAACGGCCGACGACGGGCTGATTCGGACCCTTGGAACGCCCAGACGTCGATGTCGGGCGCTTGCTCAGTCGTGGGACGACTCGCGGGGCCCAGGCGTCGTGATGCTCCGAGCGGACTCAAAAAGGAGGCTGGCTCCTCCGCGGCCTCCGCGGCCTCCGCGGCCTCCGCGGCCGTCGCGGGCCGTCGCGGCCACGGTCCTCCGCGGCCGGCCTGAGCGTGCGGGGAGCACGCGAACCAGCGGCTACAGCCCGCTGTAGGAGTGCAGGCCCGAGAAGTACAGGTTGCCGAAGTAGGTGAACAGCACGGCCACGAAGCCGATGACCAGGATGAGTGCTGCCGGCCGGCCGGACCAACCCTTGAGGTTGCGGGCGTGGAGGTACACCGCATAGATGAGCCACGTTACGAGCGCCGCGGTCTCCTTGGGGTCCCAGCCCCAGTAGCGGCCCCAGGCGATGGACGCCCAGTAGCTGCCCAGGATGATGAGCGCGGCGAAGATGGGGAAGCCGATGATGACTGCCCGATAGGCCACCTCGTCGAGCACCTTGTGCGACGGGAGCCACGTGAATCGGTCGTCCTGGCCCTGCGCCAGATAGCCCAGCGCCGCCGCGAAGCTGACCGCGAAGATGCCGTAGCTGACCATGGCCATCGACACGTGGACCGTCAGCAGCGGCGCGTTGGCCAGCGCCGGCACAAGGGGCTCGATGGTCGAGGGGAGCGTCGCCGCGTAGCCCACCAGGAACAAGGCGACGCCGAGGGGCACGAACGCGATGGACCGGATCTGGTATCGCCGGGCAAGGAACAGGTAGCCGCCGACGATGCCGGTCGCGAACGCGATGGAGAACTCGTACATGTTGCCCCACGGCCCACGGCCCACGATCCAGCCGCGGATGAGCAGTGACAGCACGAAGCAGGCAAAGGTCAGCCACGTGAACGCGTGGCCCAGCGATCCGGCCATGGTCTGGGTCTGGTAGGGCAACGAGCCACCACCGTCGGTTCCCGCCACGGACACGCTGGAACCGCCCGCGGCCCCGGCCGGCACCAGGCCACCCGACGCGGGCACGGTGGCTCGTCGACGCCCCACAGCCAGCAGTGTGGTGTGCACGATGTCCAGCACGAACGCCACGACCAGCCCGATGGCGCCGATCGAGAATAGGTAGAGCGAGACCTTCGCGAGCGTCATGCCGGATGCGGTGTCGTGTCGGGTCGCCTCAGGCGACCGCGGCGCCACCCTCGGGCGGGCCCGCTCGGCGGACGACGAGGGCCGGGACGCTCGACGCACCCAGCACGAACTTCGTGCCGCAGCCGGAGCAGGTCTGGATGGATGCGTCGCGGACCGTGCCGTCCACGGGGCAGCGGACGCTCAGGTCCGTGCCGTCGATCTCGCACCGATCGCGGGTCGCGGGATAGATGAGCGAGTGCTCCAGGCAGTAGGGCACGTTCGCCGGGAAGATGGCCAGCCCATCTGCGCCGCGCGGCGCTGCGACAGCTTCCGGCTCACCCGTCCGGATGCGCGCCCGAGGTTTGCGCAGGAAGTGCCACACCCACGCCAGCATGAGCAAGGTCAGGATGGGGGCCACGACGCCCAGTACCACCCAGAACGGCAGCATATTCACCAGCTCCGTCCAGTTGGGGACGAGGACGGTGGTCAGCCAGTCAAGGAAGTAGGTCCACGGATCAGGTGCCGGCACGACACGTATCGTAGCCGATCCGCGCGAACCCGATCAGACCGGTGGGCTCTTGGGCGTGCGCTTGGGATTGCCGTGTTTGACGGTGGCGCCGCGGCCCGGCTTCCAGGGCTCTCGGGGCGACTCCGGGTCACGCTCGATGGGTGTCGTGGCATCGGCCCGCGGCGGCTTGCCGCCACCGATGCCGACGGGTGGCCGGGACGGAGTCCGCCGGGGACCGGTGGCCGCAGGTCGGGCGGGAGTCGCCTTGACACCTGCACCCCGGCCGGGCGCCGCGAGTGCGGCCGCGGCCTCAGGGTTGGGTCGGGCCAGCAGGTCGATGAGCCAGTCGAGTCGGCGGACGATGACCCCGGCGTATCGGGCACGCTCCGTGAGCTGTCGGTCGTCCGTCACGACCACGGTCCGTGTCCGCTCGCCATAGCCCCTGGCACGTACCAGCTCCACGATGGCGGTGTCACCGTCCAGGCGGCCGGAGTGCTGCATCGTGATGCCCGCGACCACCTGCTGTCGGCGGCCGACGCCCGGACCGGGCGAGCCATCGAGCATCAGCAGCACCTCGACCCCGGCCGGCCGCCAGGCCTTGATCCGCGGCAGCAACCAGTGGAGCCCGGCTTCGTCACGCATCCCCCGCACCCGGTGGAGCAGGTTATCGCCATCGATGACCAGCAACTCCATCTCCGGCACGGGCGGCTGCGGCACGCGCCGGACAGGGCCGCTCAAGGTCCCACCTGCCGCGCGGCTACCATCACTGGATGCTGTTGCTGGTCGATCTGGATGGTGTCGTCTATCGCGGTCCCGTGCCCGTCGCGGGCATGCCCCGACTGCTCACGGAGCGCGTGGCGGCGGGCGACGTGGTGGTCTACGTGACCAACAACTCGAGGTGGCATCGCACGGAGTATCAGGCCCGGCTGCGATCCATGGGCGCGCCGGTGTCGGATGACAGTGTCGTGTCCGCAGCGCGTGCCACCGGTCTGGCCCTGGCGGAGCACCCTCGGCAGCCTCGAATGGTGCTCGTGCTGGGTGGTCCGGGTCTGACCCGGGAGATCCGCGACGTGGGTCTGCGCGCCGTGGCTGCGAGCCCGTTGGGCCTCGCCGCCGATCCCGATGCGGTCGCCGTCGGCGTCGACTTCTCGTTGACGTACCAGCGCCTGTCCATCGCCGCGGAGGCCGTTCGCCGCGACACCCTGTTCCTGGCCACGAACAGGGATCCGGTCTATCCCACGGAGCACACGCTGGCCGCGGGGTCCGGGTCGATCGTGGCGGCCGTCGCGGTGGCCGGTGGCCGGGAGCCGGACATGGTCATCGGCAAGCCCGAGCCGGGTCTCTTCCGGGAGGCGGCCCGACTGGTGGGCATGCCCGCGGAGGAGGCGGTGGTCATCGGCGATGGGCTGCTGACCGATATCGCGGCGGCACACCGGGTCGGGGCACGGTCGGTGTTGATGCTCACCGGCGTCTCGACACGCGCTCAGGCCGACGCATTGCCCGACTCGGCTCGACCGACCTGGATCGCGGAGGATCCCGAGGCGCTCTCGAAGCTGCTGGACAGCCTCAGCCGCTGAGGCCGCGGTAGCCTCTGAGCAGCGGCTCGATCCCTCAGCAGCGGCTCGATCCCTCAGCAGCGGCTCACCCGCGGCGAAGGCGTCGAACTCGGCCAGCAGGGTCGCACGCAGGGGTTCGTCGTGGTGGAGGAACGCGACCTCCAGCGCGTGCCGGTCGATGGCCCACAGCTCGGGGAGGGTGAGGCCGATCGGCTCGACCGCGTTGGCGTATTCCCGGACGAGCGTCAGGTCACTGACCGTGCGGTCATCCGTGGACAGTGTCACCAGCACGCCCGCTCTATGGAGCCGCGCGATGGGATGGTCCGCAAGGGACGGCACGATGGCCGCCTGGACATTGCTCGATGGGCACAGGTCCAGGGTCACGCCCCGCGCGATGAGCTCCGCCACCAGGGACGGGTCGTCGGCAGTGGGGGAGCCGTGGGCGATGCGGCTCGGCTGCAACTCCAGCGTCCGGCGGACCTGTGCGGCACCGCCCCACTCCCCGGCATGACAGGTGATACCGAGTCCGGCGTCGCGCGCGATGGCGTACGCGGCCGCGAATCGCATCGGGTCCGGCGCGTCCGCCTCCCGGCCGGCGCAATCGAAGCCCGTCAGCCCGTCGCCCATGAAGTCGACCGCGACGCGGGCCATGGCTGCCTCATCGACCGGATCGAGCGTCCGCAGCGCGACCGCGATGAGGCGCACGCTGACGCCGGTCGCCGCGACCCCCGATCGAGCACCCGCGACCACCGCCGCGATGCCCGACCGCAGGGAGAGGCCGCGCCGCGTATGGAGTGACGGCGCCCAGCGGATCTCGGCGTAGCGCGTGCCGTCCGATGCCACGTCGAGCACCAGGTCGTGGGTGATGCGCTCGAGCGCCTCGATGTCCTGCATCAGCGCGATGGGCAACGTGAAGGCCCGCAACAGTTCGCGTTGGTCGAGGCAGGGCATCGGCGCCGTCAACCGGTCACGCATCGCCCGGATGTCCATGCCCGCATCCAGGCCGCGTGCCTGCGCCAGGTCCAGCGCGGTCTCGGGCCGCAGGCTGCCGTCGAGATGCAGGTGCAGCTCGGCCTTGGGCATCCGTGCCAGGAGCTGGGTGGTCGGCGTGTCCAGGACCATGAGGCCGCCGATGGTAGCGGCCGCCGATGGTAGCGGCCGCCGCCACTAGACTGCCCTCCGATGACCGCCACGGCCGACCCGGCACCCCATCCGGCACCCCATCCGCCCGCCACCACGCGCCGTGTGGGTTCCGCGGTGGCGTGGCTGGTGATGCTGTGCATCGTGGGCATCGCAGGTGCCGGCCTTATCCTGACCCTGGACCACGCGCCCACGGAAGAGGGCCGGCCGGAGCTGACGGCACGCGGCGCGCGCATCGTCGAGCCGCGGCTGGCCGCGATCGACGCGGACATGCTCCAGGCCGCCGCGGCCGGTGACGACATCGCAGCCGCGGGCCGCCAGACGCTCACCCGCCTGCGGTCCCTTGATCCGCAGCGCGTGGATGCCGCGCTCACGGCCGGTGATACGGCTGTCGCCGATCTCGTCGCGGCACGTGACCGAATCGTGGCGGCACGCGCCACGCTGCTGGACGGCACGACCTCCACCGCGTTGCCGGCGGCGGACCGCGTCCGCATCGGTGCCATCGACAGCGCCATCGCCGCGGTGGGGGAGCTGCCTGGCTACTGGGACCAGGTCCGATTCGCGGCGTCCGCACCGCAGGAGCTGGTAGAGGACCTGGCAGCCCATGATGCGCGGGTGGTGGCGGCCACGGACGCCGGTCGCGCGGGCCAGTGGGCGGACGCGCTGGCCAGACTATCCAACGCATCCCGGTACCTCGGTCTCGCCCAGGCGGTGCGTGAGACCGCTCACCAACAGGGTCTGGACGTGACGACGCTTGACGACCTGCTCGATCGGCTGGCCACCTACGACACGGCGCTCACTGACCTCTATTCCGCCCTGCAGGCATCCGATGGCCGGACCACGAGGGCATCGAGCGCGGCAGAGGCCCGCGTCAACACCGCCCAGGCAGAGCTGCCACAGGACCAGACCGCGCTGGTGGTCATCGTCTCGGACCTCGCCGGACCGACCATCACGCCCACGCTGCTGTCCATCGAGTCCGCGCGCGGCGCCCTGGAAGCGGTGCTCGACAGCCAGCCACAGCCCAGCGATGGCGTGGCATCCTGACCGCTACCCTTGGCGGCCGGCCCCAGTGCCACCCGCGCAACTCGCCCGTTCCCTGATTTATCTGAGGAGCACCCCCGAATGCAGACCCGTGTCGTCGTCGGCCAGCCCTGGGACGTGGAGGCGGACGTCCTCGCCCTCCCCATCCCGTCGGATGCCTCGCTCCCCGCGCCCGTGATGGAGATCGACCGGCGCCTGGATGGCGCTCTCTCCGCGTATCGGACCATCGGTGAGCTGCAGGGCAAGCCCTGGTCGTCGGCGATGCTCCAGGGACGCGAGACGGCGTCCCCCTGGATCCTGTCCATGGGCGTCGGCGAGGCAGCGGCATTCGACCGGCTGACGGCCGTTCGCCTGGGCGCCGCCATCGAACGTCGGCTGACCGACCGCGCCGTGACCAGCCTGGCCGTGCTCCTGCCCCAGGCCCTGCTGGGTACCCTGGACGTGGCCGCGGCCGTGGAGCTCGTGACACGGGGCGTGGTGGAGGGGAGTGCCGAGCCGGGTGCCATCTATCGCGATGGCTTCACCTCGCCGCCGGTGCTGGACGTGCTGACCATCGTCGTGGAGCAGGGTGATCCGGCCGTGCTGGCCGCCGCGGCCGAACGCGGCCGCATCATCGGTGAGGGCGGCAATGCTACCCGTCGCCTGTCACAGCGTGCCGCCAACGACGTCAGCCCCGAGGTGCTCGCGGACGAGGCCTCCGACCTCGCGCGCTCGCACGGGCTCCAGGTGGACATCCTGGGTCCGGAGCAGGCCGAGGCATTGGGCATGGGCATGTTCATGGCCGTTGGCCGGGGCTCGTCCAACACGCCCCGCTTCATCGTCATCCGCAACGGCGCCGCGGGTGCGACCGATTCC
>JBBQNA010000083.1:0-13167 GCA_038329515.1 Candidatus Limnocylindrales bacterium
GGAGAAGTCGGGGACACGGTGATCCGAGGGTCGATCGGGCGGAACGACAGGACACCGTGAAAGCGGTACTACTGCCTGGCTCGGCCCGGGTAGACGTGGCCGAGCGCCCGGTTCCCGTGGCAGGCTCAGGTCAGGCATTGATCCGGGTCCGAGCCTCCGCGCTGTGCCGCAGCGATATGTCGCTGTATGACGGGGTACCCATCGTCGGCGGTGTCGGGGCCGGCCGGGGTGCCATCATCCCCGGTCACGAGGCGGCCGGCGAGGTGGCAGCGGTGGGCCCGGGGGTCACGGACCTCGTTGCTGGTGACCGGGTGGCCGTCCATCTGGCACTCGGCTGCGGCCACTGCCGATGGTGCCTGCGGGGTTACCGGATGCTGTGCGCGGCATGGCGCTGCGTCGGCTTCGACGTCGATGGCGGCGACGCGGAGTATCTGGTCGTGCCAGCCGTGAACTGTCTGCCCATCCCGGATGCCATGAGCTTCGACACGGCAGCGCTGTCCACGGACATGATCGGCACCCAGTACAGCACCCAGAAGCGGATGGGTGTGTCCGGCAACGACACCGTGGCAGTGTTCGGCATCGGTCCGATGGGTGCGGCGGCGATCCTGGTGGCCAAGGCGCGCGGCGCGCGAGTGCTCGCGGTGGATATCCTTGATACGCGACTTGCCATGGCCGCCAAGCTCGGCGCCGACGCACTCATCGACTCCCGCGTCGTGGATCCGGCCAGTCAGATACGGGAGCTGACGGGTGGCGAGGGTGCAGATATGGGACTCGAATGCTCCGGCAGTCCGGCGGGCCAGAACGCCGCACTGGATGCTGCACGACGATTCGGATCCGTGGCGTTCATCGGGGAATCCAGGTCGACGACCATCGATCCCTCGAACCAGTTCATCCGCAAGCTGCTGACCGTGATCGGCGCCTGGTACTTCGCGAGCTGGGAGTATCCCGAGATCGCCGACTTCATCATCGCCCACGATCTGCCGGTCGAGCAGTTGATCACGCACCGGTTCTCGCTCGACCAGGCCGCCGAGGCGTTCCGCATGTTCCATGCCCGAGAGACCGAAAAGGCCATCTTCAACCCCTGAGCAACCGGGAGATATCACGATGTTCACGCTAGGCGCGGAGATCCTGCCCTATCACGACTTCTCGCTCGATGTGTCGCTGCGGGAGTTGGCCGACCTCGGCTTCAGCCATGTCAACCTGTGGACATCGGCCGCTCCTTTGGCGCATCACATCAATCCCGGCGACGACATCGCCGAGATCAAGCGCCTCCTCCGCAAGTATTCCATCACGCCCACAGGCTTCACCATGTACGGCAAGACCCAGGACGAGATGCGCCAGCGCATCGAGATGGCCGCCGAGTTGGACATCCCGTACGTGGTCTTCGACTGCGAGGAGCACTATCCGAACTTCGTGACGCGGTTCCTGCCGGGACTGCTTAAGGTGTGCGAGCGGACAGGCGTGAAGATCGCCGTGGAGAATCACCTGACGGTGCCCTTCACGGCAGACTTCGAGAGTGGTGGACACGAAGCCGAACGCTGGGATGAGGGAGTCGATTCACTCGCCCAGATCAAGCGACTGATCACGGACATCGACTCGCCCTACCTGGGCGTGTGCGTGGCGCCGCCCCATCTGTGGGTCATGCAGGAGACCATCAGTGAGGTCGTTGCCTTCCTGATGGAGCGCAAGAAGCTGTTCTTCTACTACCTGTGGGACATCGACCACGCCTATGAGCACGGCAAGGACGGCCTGGATTTCGGTCCCGGCGAGCAGCAACTGCCACGCCCGGATGGCACGCTCGACTTCAAGGTCCTGCTGGGCAACCTTGCTACCGTCGGCTACGAGGGTGTCGCCAGCATGAAGTGCCACGGCACCCATGACTGGCCACTGGAGTACGTCACCGCCCAACTCCGCGCATCCAGCGAGTACCTCCGGGGCTGCATGCCGGCCCAACGGCCCCAACAGCCTGCATAGAGACGTCTGTCATGCGTTTTGCCCTGATGATCGAGCCACAGCAGGGGATCTCATGGAGGCAGCAGGTGATCCTGGCCCAGCGCGCGGAAGGCGCTGGATTCGACACGTTGTTCCGGTCAGACCACTACGAGAGCTTTCCCGGCCCGAGTGGCCGTGAGACGAGTGATGGCTGGGCGGTGATCGCTGGTCTGGTACGGGAGACAGGCACCATCCGTCATGGGACGCTGGTGTCGCCCGTGACCTTCCGCCATCCCGGCAACCTGGCCAAGGTCGTGGCGACGATCGACCACATGAGCGACGGACGGGTGGAGCTTGGTCTGGGTGCCGGGTGGCACGCTGACGAGCATCGTCGACATGGCTTCGCGTTTCCGGATCTGGCCACCCGCCTGGACCTGCTCGAGGAACAGCTCGAGGTCGTCTCGGGCCTCTGGGCACGACCCGCGGGCTGGTCCTTCCGAGGTCACCATTACACCGTGGAGGATGCCCTCTTCGTGCTGCCGCCTGTCCAGCGTCCAAGGCCGCCGCTCATCGTCGGCACCCGCGGCGCTGCCCGAGGGGTACGCATGGCCGCGCGTCTGGCAGACGAGCTCAATCTCTACTACTGCGGCGCAGAGGCAGCCCGACGCGTCTTCCAGATGCTCGACGCCGAATGCGCGGCGATCGGACGTGATCCACGCTCGGTCACACGATCAGTGCTGCTGGGCACCGTCGTGGGCGAGGATCGAGCAGCGACCGATGCTCGGCTGACATCCATCCGGGCAACGTTCGAGTACCCCGGCGGAGCAGCCGAATGGGCCGCTGAGCACGGCGACGTGTGGCTGGTCGGGACTCCGGATGAAGTGGCCGGGCGCATCAGGCAGTTCGCCGACGCGGGTGCGGATCGGGTCGTGTTCCAGGACTTCCTGCCCGACGACCTGGGGATGATCAGTCTCCTGGGCACGGTCGCGGGGAGTTGGTCACCGCGGCCTTCACCCGGCGGCTGAGGCCTCGGCTGCTCGACGAGCCCGGATGAGTCGCGTGAGCTCGGGCACGACCTCGTGCAGGTCGCCCACGACACCCGCATCACAGAGCCCGAATATCGAGGCGCTCGGGTCGGAGTTGATGGCGATGATGGTGCCCGACTTCTCCATGCCCACGCGATGCGCCAGCGACCCGGAGATACCACAGGCGATATAGAGACGGGGTCTGACCTTCTGGCCGGTCTGCCCGACCTGGGCACTGACCGGGTACCAGCCGCGGTCGACGAGCGGCATCGAGACGGCCACCATGCCACCCAGAGCCGACGCCAACGCTTCCAGCAGCTGCAGACTCGCCGCGTCACGGACCCCGCGACCACCAGCCACGATGACCGCTGCATCGACGAGCTGCGCCCCCTCGTGCGTCGAATCGCGGCGCTCGTGGATGGTAGTGCGCAACGCGCGGCTGCTGATGCTGGGCTCCAGACGCTGGACCGATCCGGGCACCTGCTGCTCCACCGGTTCGCCCACGCCGAGTCGGAACGATGCAAGTCGCGGTTCGCCAGTCCAGCCAACGTCAATGACCACCGTGTCACCCAGCGCCAGACGAGTGCCGACCATCTGGCCGTCGCGCATCTCGACATCCTGGAGGTCCCAGTTGACGCCGGCGTCGAACCGTGCGGACAGACTCGCCGCGATCTCCACGGCGGCCACGGACGTCTCCAGTAGCACTGTCGCGAACCCGCGCGCGACGATCAGCCCAGCCACGGCGTCGATGATGGGCCCCGGCAGCTCCGCATCGAAGGTGGGCTGATCCGCGAACCAAACCTCGTCCGCACCGTAGCCGGGCAGTGTCCTGGCAACGTGCTCGGAGTCAGGCCCGCAGACGACCGCGGCAGCTGCGCCCGCCAACCGGCGCGCCGTTGCCAACAAGGCGAGTGATCCGGGTGTGGCTGCGCCCCGACGGACCTCGATGAATACCAGTGGGGTGTCCGACCCAGAGCCGCTCATGTCAGCGCCGCTCATGTCAAGCCCGCACGGTCAAGGACACCGACGAGGAATGCGGCTGCGCCATCCTCACCCACGAAGATCTCCGCGTCTGCCTGGCGGACGGGTCGAGGGGCGATGCCGATCACGTGCGTGCGGCTGCCTGCCGGCCCCGACTCGGACGGCACCAGCCCCAGGTCGGCGGCCGATATCACGCTGATGTCCTTGCGCTTCGACGTCACGATGTCGCGGAATGAGGGATAGCGCGGCACATTGGCCGATCCCGAGAGTGCCACGACGCAGGGCATCGTCGTCTCCAGCACGACCTCTCCGTCGGCACTCAGACGCGTCGCCCGAAGTCGGCCGCCCTCGACGCGGGCACTGCGGACGCCCGACATGACCGGCAAGTCCATGTGTTGTCCGATGGCGCCGCCCAGCATCGCGCCGCGGCCATCCATGGCCTGCGATCCAAGCACGATCACGTCAGGCGCCTCCCGTTCCAGGAACTTCGCCAGCACTCTGCTCGTGACGACCATGTCCGCACCCGCGAGGGACACATCACTGATGGCGACGACGCGATCGACGCCAAGGGCCAGCGCGTGCCGCAGTGTCTCCACCCCGGACAAGGGGACCATGGATACCGCCACGACCTCCGCGTCCAGGCTGGCCGCGATGCTCAGCGCTTCCTCGATGGCGTACTCGTCGGCGGGGTTGAGCTCGCTGGCGCCCGACCGATCGAGACGGTGGGTCGCCTCCTCGATACGCAGCTGCACCTCGGCACGCGGCACGACCTTCAGGCAGACGCAGATCTTGGCGCCCATCACAGGGTCATCCCGACGTGTTGGGCCTCAAGGAGGATGGTCTGCAGCAGACGGGGGGATGACGCGTCGCCGACCCTCGCGATGTAGACGTCGCTGGCTTCGCCAAGTCGGTCCAACAGCATGAAGTAGAGGTCGTCGCGGGAGACGCGCGGATAGACCGGCACGACCAGGTCGACACCATCGATCCGGCGACGTGCACCCGATAGCAGGTCCTCCACCGCAACGCCCGCCTCCTCGATGGCAAGCACCTCAACGGACGGCGAGAGCACGATGCGCTTGTCCCTCGCACGCTGGTGGAACATCACCTTGTTCGTGGCCTCCAGGCCGAATCCCACCTCTACCCGCGACGTGACGACCTGAACGTGGCAGCCTTGGTCGGCCAGGAACTCGGCGGTACCCGCGGCTTCCCAATGACCGTGCGCGTCGATCACGAGGACGCGAGTCGCCGGAGCCGGTGGAGCGGCCAGCACGTCATCCACGGAGCGGACGAGGTCCCGGTCAAGCCCGGGCACGGGATTCGTCACCTGCAGGCCGCGCGATCGCGCGATCGCGCCTGCGTCGGGATCCGTCGCGCCCCGTCGGTGGGGGGGCATGTCCGGCTGCGAGCCCGTGGCCACGATGATCGCGTCCGGTCGCAGGTCCATGAGGCCATCCACGCTGGCCTCGGCGTTCAGCCACACATCGACGCCGAGGCGTTGGACCGACGCCTCGAGGTAGGCGGTCACCTCGGCCACCTCCTCGTGGAACGGCTGCCGGGCTGCGAGTCGGACCTGGCCGCCCAACATCGGCGCCCGCTCGAACAGGGTGACGTCATGGCCCCGTCTTCGCGCGATCTCGGCCACCTTCAGGCCGGCCGGGCCGCCACCGATGACGACCACGTTCCGGGGCTGACTGGCCCGGAGGAGCAACCGCTCGCTGTACACCTGCTCCTGTCCGGCACCCGGGTTCTGGATGCAACGGATCGGCTTCACCTGCATGACCTGGTGGATGCAGCCGTCGTTGCAGCCGATGCATGCCCTGATCTGATCCGGCCGGCCCTCCATCAGCTTGAGGGGCAGATCGGGGTCGGCGATGAGCGCCCTGGCCATGCCGATGAGGTCGGCCTCGCCCAGCTCAAGGATGCGTTCCGCCATGTCCGCATCCTTGATACGGCCGAATGCCACGACCGGCAGGCTGCTGACCTTCTTGAGCTCCCGGTTGAGCGGCCGGAAGAAGCCCTGCGCGATGGCTGCGGGCGGGATCTCCATCCAGAAGCTGGAGAATGTTCCGGCATCGCAGTTGAAGTAGTCGACCAGGCCACTCTGCTCGAAGCGCTCGGCCATTCGGAGTCCGTAGTCGAGCTCGTAGCCGAAGGGCGTGTACTCGTGCAGACACAGCCTGATGCCGATGGGGTGGTCAGGTCCGATCGCCACACGGATCGACTCCAGGACCTCCAGCGGCAGGCGCATCCGCTTCTCGAATGAGCCGCCGTATCCGTCTGTCCGATGATTGAAGAAGGGCGACGCGAAGCTCCGGAGGAGCCCGTCGTGAGCGATCTTGACCTCGATGCCATCCGCGCCGGCCTGGATGACGTTGCGGCTCGCCTCGCCGAACCCGCGGATGGTGCGCCGGATGTCCGTGAGGTCCATCGCCCTCGTAGTGTGGGGGCTGGATGGCTCGGGCATCTGGGTGGGCGCCCACAGTGTCTGCGGCGGCTCGGTCAAGCTGGTGTGGCCGGCGTGCGTCACTTGCCCGAAGATCTTCGTCCCAGTGGCGTGGATCTCGTCCGTCATCATGCGATAGGCAGGGATGAAGTCCTCCTCCCAGGCACGGATGTAGTGCGGCGCCATCATCCCTTCGACCATCACGGTCATGTGTCCATCGACGATGAGACCCGCGCCACCCAGCGCGCGTTCCATGAAGTACGCCTTGAGGACGTCGTTGGGCATGCTGTCATCGGCCAGCAGCGCCGTGAAGTGCGGCTGGAACACGAACCGGTTCTGCAGCTCGACCGTTCCGATCCGGAACGGCGACAGCAAGAGCGGATATGCCGCGCGACCAGCCGGGGTCATCACCCTGGCGCCCCGCCGGCGATGGCCTCGAGCATGGCCTGGATGGCCGCCTCCGAGATGGCCTGGTCCTGCGGCATGCCGCAGCTGCCAGAGACGCCCACCGACCCGATGAGCTCGCCGTCAAGCAGCACGGGTAGACCTCCGCCCAACCAGGAGAGACCCTGGATCTTGGCGACTCCGCTCACCAGCCACGGGTCACCCTTGATCATGTCCCAGAACTCGTGGGTCGCGGTGTGGTTCCCGGCGCTGGAGTAGGCCTTGTCCTGGGCATGCTGCGCGGACTGGAATGGCGCGCCGTCCATGCGGTCGTAGCTGACAAGCTGGCCGCTGGTGTCCATGATCGCGATACAGACACGACAGCCCAGCGCGACGGCCGTCTCGACCGCCCGGTCCACCCCGATACGAGCGAGCTCGCGGCTGATGGTCTGCGATCGGATCAACATCGTTCTACCGCCTCCTCGTAGTGCACGCCAACCTCGGCTCGCCAGCGGTCCAACACCCCCATGTTGCCGAGTGAATCGTCCCAGGTCATCTCGGGCGCCTCCGTGCGGCCCTCACGAGCGCGTGCTACGACCGCGTCCGCCTCGACCGTATAGAGTGCGCCGTCCGCGGGCACCACGATCTCCTTGGGCGTCTCGTCGTGCCGCTCGATGATGATCCGCGGCGTGCCGCCGAACCGGTCCGGACGACCAGGCAGGTACGCCGCCGGCAGACGGATGAACCCCTTGGAACCGGTGATGACGACCGTCTTGTCCACCTCGGTCCGGATGGTGCTCTGGAGCTGGGCGCTGAACCCGCCCTCATACCAGGTGACCGCGGAGGCATCCAGGTCGACACCCGTGGGGCTATGCAACAGACCCGCTCCGAGGACCCTGTCGGGGTTGGCGAACGGGCGACCCATGACCTGGCCCGCGATCCGTCGCGTCAATGCCACGGTGTAGCAGCCGTTGTCCAGCATCGCGCCACCAGCCAGATCCGGCCGCAACAGGTAGTTGGTGGGCGATGGACCTGCATCGAAGCCGAATGTGGCCCGCACCGAGCGAACCTCGCCGATCTCGTCCGCGTCCAGCAGCTCGATGAGCCGGCTGGTCTGCGGGTGCACCCGAAATGCGAACGCCTCCATCATGAACACCCCGGCGCGACGAGCCGCGTCCACGATGCGCTGGGCACCTTGCTGCGTCACCGCTATCGGCTTCTCGCACAGCACGTGCTTGCCCGCCTCCAGTGCCGCGACCGACAGCTCCACATGGGTCGTGTGTGGCGTCCCCACATAGACGAACTGGACGGCCGGGTCGGCGAGGAGTGACTCGTACGAGCCGTGACTCCGCGTGACACCGAACTCTCGGCTGAACGCCTCCGCCCGTGCGGGATCGCGGCTGCCGACGGCTGCCAGGCGCCCTGACGCCGACACCTGCACGGCCGCCGCGAAGGTTCGCGCGATGCCGCCTGTGCCCAGGATGCCCCAACCGGCGCGTTCACTCATGCTGACCTCCGATGTGATCCATTGTGATAGCCGATCGCTGACGAGGTTGCATCGCTAGCCCTTCACGGCCCCCCTGAGAGCCCCGCTGGCGATGAAGCGCTCCAGGACGACGGCCAGGATGATGACCGGGATGATCATCAACAGGATGAGCACCGACATGTACCACCACTCCGGGCCTCGGGTCGAGTTCTGGGCCGCCACCATCACGGGCATCGTCTGCGCATTGGCTGACGACAGGAACAGGGCGAGCAGGTACTCGTTCCACGAGAACACCAGCACCAGGATCCAGGTCGCGACCAGTCCCGGCCGCGAGATGGGCAGGATGATGGACCGGAAGGTCCGGAACGACGAGGCGCCATCGACGCTCGCCGACTCCTCCAGATCGAGGGGGATCGACAGGAAGTAGTCACGCATGAGCCACACGACGATGGCCAGGTTGGCTGCCGTATAGGTGACGATGAGCGCCGGCAGGGTGTCCAGCATGCCGATCGTCTGGAACAGCACGTAGATGGGGATGACCACCGCGACCGGCGGCATCATCCGCTGCGAGATGAGCCAGAACGACACATCGCTGTTGGCGAGAGTCCGCTTGAACCGCTTGCCGACCGTCTGGAGCAGGATCAGGAGCACAGCGATGGCCGCTACCACCGCCAGCGGCCACGGCGCTCCCAGGGCCACGGCGACGAACGTGCCAAGGATGACCACGACCCAGATGGCGATGACGCCGATTCGGGGTCGGTAGTGGAACCGCACCAGCGCATACGCACCGGATGACCCGAGGATGAGCGCGAGGGTCGAGCTGCAGAGCGCGACGATGATGGTATTGGCGAACGGCCTCACGGTATCGCTGAAGCGATCGACCAGGATGTAGTGCCAGTTGTCGAATGTCGGCGTGAAGTCGATCCCCGGGATGTAGAACGGACCGGCAGCCACCTGGATGGGCAGCTTCAGGGACGTGATGACGAGCCAGTAGATCGGGAACAGCACGATGATCGCCCACACGATCAGGGACGCATATCCAGCGACCTTGGCCGGCGGCGACAGGTCCAGCGCAGTGCGCTTCCGGAGCGGATTCTTCACGCCTGGATCCCGGCGCAAACAGTCATGTCTCAGACCATCGAATGGGTGCGTCGGATGATGAACGTCGCATAGCCGATGCCGACCATCGTGACCACGACCAGCAGCGTGTACGCGATGGCCGCCGACGAGCCCAGATCGAAGCCGCGCCACGAGATGAACGATTGCAGGGTCAGTGACTCCGTTGCCGTGCCTGGCCCCCCGTTGGTGAGGACATTCGGCAGGTCGATGATCTTGAACGCCTCGATCAGCCGGATGAGGATCACGGTGGCACTGACCGGGATCAATGCTGGCATGGTGATATTCAGGAAGATCCGCGCCTTGCTTGCTCCATCCACGGTGGCGGCCTCTTCCGTCTCGAGGTCCCGGCCCTCGAGGGCGGCCAGCAGCACGATGAACATGAACGGCGTCCATTGCCAGACGTCACTGATGATCACGGCGAGCCGGGCTCCCCATGGGTCACCGAGAAGTGTGAAGTCGGAGAGACCTGCGGCGCGCCACAAGGGGGTGATGGGGCCCTTCTCGGTGTCCGTGAGCATCCGGAACATGTAGGCAACGCCGACGGGAGTGATCATGAGCGGCACCAGGAACACGATCCGAAAGAACCGCTGCCCGCGCAGACGCTGGGTCGTCAGGACAGCGAGCCCCAAGCCCAGCAGATACGTCAGCAGGGTCCCGGAGAAGGCGTAGACGATGGTGACCATGAGGGTCCCTGGGCGGCCGCCACTGCCGAGCACGGTCGTGGCGACGGACCACAACAGTAGGACGAGCAACAGGCCACCGACCGCGCGACCGATCAGTCCCAGTGGCCGGATCTTGCGGCTGCGCACCGTGCGCACGAACGCCACGAGCAGGAGCGCGGTGCCGCCGAGGAACACCAGCCAGCCGAACAGGGTCGGCGTGCCTGCCTGACCCAGGACGTGGGTGCGCTCGGAGCCCAGGAACAGCGTCCGGAAGTTGGTGAGCCCCACGAAGTCGATCTTGAAGCCGCCCTTGACGAGCGACACCTTGGAGAGCGCCAGCACGAGCGATGCGATGAGCGGGAAGATCGCGAGGATGAGGACCACGATGAGCGCAGGCCACAGGAAGAGGTTCCGCGCGAGACGAGGGTTGTTCCAATCGCTCTTGGCTGGTGCATCCACGCGCACAGTCGAAACAGGGTCCGGTCCCGAGAGGACCGGACCCTGGGATTCGAGACGCGTGTCTTGACTAGCGCTGGACACCGAGGCTCGCGGCGTACGCCGCTGCCTGGACCTCACGCCCGATCGAGTCTGTGAGCTCCTGCCACTTGTCGAACAGTTGCTGCATCGCCTCTTCCTTGGTCAGCTCGCCGGCCAGGAACTGCGAGATGGCCTGGTCTTCGGCCACGTTGGTGTAGTTGTTGGACTGCAGGATCCGGAGGTCGACCGCCATGTTCGGATTGTCGAGGCTGTCCTTCATGGCCCCCAGATAGCTCGAGGCAGCGGCCTCACTGAAGCCCGCGGCCACCCAGTTCGCCATGTTGTCACCGAACTGGGAGAGACGATAGGGGTTCATACCCGTCACACCGTGTGTCACGTCGATATTCGAGCGCGTCGGGTTCGACACATATGCCGCGAAGTCATAGGCAGCTGCCTGGGTCTTTTCGTCTGCGGCGGCATTGACTACCGCTGACCAGCCGCCGAAGGCTGCGAATGGGGCGTGGTTGACACCGTCGATGGCGTTGGGGCAGATGGTCGCGTCACACGGGACCAGCTTGCCGGTTGCCCGATCGAGCACGTTGGTCGAGCCGGGCATCTGGACTGCGCCGACCTTGTCGATGACCTTGGACGTGGCCGGATCGATGGCCAGGACTCCGGTGTCACCCCAATCGATGGCCAAGGCGCAACGGCCGGATGTGAACATGTCGCGTCCGCCCTGCTGGTCGAGGTTGTTCTCGTCCGGGGGCCCGAATTCCATCGACGTCTTCCAGAAATCAAGCGCGGCGCCCATTGCCTCGTTGTTGATGAGTGGCGTCATGTCGTCGCCGAAGAAGGTGCCCTGACCCGTGCCCATCGTCTGCACGAATGAGCTGAGGACACCATTGAAGAGCCAGGTGCCGACGCCGCTGCGGGCCTTGGAGATGCACGAACCGTAGTCCGGGACGCCGTCACCATTGAGGTCCTTGCCGTCGTACTTCTCGGCGATCTGGAGATACTCGTCCCAGGTCTTCGGCGGTGCGACGCCGTCGGCACCCAGGATGTCGGTGCGGTAGTAGGTCATCGTGAAGTCGCCGTCGATGGGCACGCCCACGACCTTCCCCGCGTACTGGGCCACGATGTCGCGGAAGAACGGCATGATGTCGTCCCAGGCGATGTCGGGGTCGTTGGCGATCTTGTCGGTGAGGTCCGCTGCGTAACCGGCGGATGCGAAGTCAGCCACCCAGGGGGCGGCAAGGGTCATCAGCTGGAAGCTGTTGGTCCCGGTGGCCACGTCGGCGAGGGCCTTCGAGTACAGATCGCTGAATGGGTACTTGGTGATGTTGATCGTGGCGCCCGTAGCCGCCTCGAACTCGACTGCGTAGCGTTCGAGCGGCTCCGCGATGGGCGGACCGCTGAACGTCACCACGTTGACGGTCACGCCGTCGTATTCACCCGTCGAGGGGCTCTGAGCAGCGACGCCAGTCGCTCCAACCACCAGGGCAAGGGCAGGCAACACGCCCAACCACCGCCGACGACCGATCGCCATCGCGTTCTCCTCCGCCTAAGAGTCGAGCTCAATCAGCCGGCGTGGTGCAGGTCTCGCCGCTCCGTTGAGTTGCCGACACTGTGCCCAGCCCACATCTGTCTGTCAAGTGCAAAAGTGCCGCCATCGGCGGCAGAATGACCCCACGCATGTCATCCTGCTGGGATGCCGCCGCCCATCCCGACCGAAGCGCTGGATGCACTGGTGCTCGTCCTCGACGAGGTGCGACTGGGACGGTCGCGGTCGCGGGCGGAACTCGTCGATCGCACCGCGCTCAGCAGGGGTGTCGTGGCGCAGCGCGTCGGTGAGCTCATCGATCGGGGCCTGCTGGTCGAGGGCAAACCGGGTCCCAGCACGGGTGGCAGACCGCCGCGGCAACTGGGATTCCGTGCCGATGCCGGGCATGTGTTGGTCGCTGACCTCGGCGCGACCAGCATCGACGTCGCCCTCACCACGCTCGATGGCCGGATCCTCGCGCATCACGATGAGCCAGCGGACATCGCCGAGGGACCAGAGCGTTGCCTGGCGCGCGTGGATGAGCTCTTCAGCCAGTTGCGCGCCACGACCCGGGTGCTGCCGGGCCGGACGTGGGGGGTCGGCATCGCAGTACCGGGTCCGGTCGAGTTCCGGAGTGGACGACCGACCTCCCCGCCGATCATGCCCGGCTGGGATGGATACCCGATCCGAGAGCGATTCGCATCTCGCTACGATGCGCCGGTCTGGGTGGACAACGATGTGAACGTCCTGGCGCTCGGCGAGTGGCGCTCGGGCATCGCCGTCGGCCACCAGGACGTGGTCGTGGTCAAGATCGGCACGGGCATCGGCGCAGGCATCATCTCGGACGGACATATCCACCGCGGCGCCCAGGGAAGCGCCGGTGACGTTGGCCATATCCAGGTGGTCGAGGACGAGTCCGTTGTCTGCCGCTGTGGCAACCTCGGTTGTCTCGAGGCACTGTCGGGAGGTGCCGCCCTCGCGAGGGACGGCGAGACCGCGGCACGCGCCGGCCGCAGCGAACGACTGGCGGCGGCGCTCGACCTGCACGGGATCGTCAGCGCCGAGGATGTGGCCCGGGCGGCGTCCTTTGGCGACCCCATCGCCATGGGTCTGCTGCA
>JBBQNA010000084.1:0-12904 GCA_038329515.1 Candidatus Limnocylindrales bacterium
AGCGGATGCGCGCCTCCAGTGGTGCATGCAGCTGGACGTGCAGTACGTCCCGACCGCTCGGCACGATGTACGCGCCACCGCGACCCACGATGACCGCATTGCCGCGTGCCGCTGCCTCCTCGATGACTGCCCGAGTCAGCTGCGCCAGCCGCTCGTGGACGGCCGTGGCCGGCATCAGGTCCGCGGGCACGGGCGGCAGTGATGGGTCTGGGCCGCCCATGGCAAGGGCAGCCACGATGCGCTGCCAGAGTCCTGGCAGGCGCTCGTCGTAGCCCTCCGCCTCGGCCTCGGTCAGGCCGGCACGCGCCGCGACCTGGGCCACGATCTCCCGGTCCAGGAACTCGGCCTCGAAGCGCCGGGCGAGCGCCTTGCCGATGGGGCCACCGGCGGCCGCGAACTGTCGGGAGATGGTGATGACAGGCATGGGGCGTCAGCCAGCGGTGCTCCCGCTGGCCGCCTCGGCTGCGAGCTCTGCCATGCGCGTGATGAGGCCCCGCACGGATGCCGCGGAGGCGTCGAACGCGGCCTGCTCATCGGCGCTGAGCTCGATGGTGATGACCTCCTCGATACCCGACCGACCGAGCCGGACCGGCACGCCCACGTACAGGCCATCGACGCCGAACGGGCCATCGAGGTGCGCCGCGCAGGGCAGGATCATCTGCCGGTCGTTGAGGATGGCGTCGACCATCTGGTACACGGACGCGGCCGGTGCGTAGAACGCGCTGCCGGTCTTGAGCAGCGCGACGACCTCCGCGCCGCCGTTGCGGGTGCGGTCGACGAGCGCCTCGATGCGCTCCGCCGACAGGAGCTCCGTGATGGGCACGCCGCCCACCGTGGAGTAGCGCGGCAGGGGCACCATCGTGTCGCCGTGACCGCCCAGCACGAACGCATGGGTATTGGTGACCGAAACACCCAGCTCCGCGGCGATGAAGCTCCGGAAGCGTGCTGAGTCGAGCACGCCGGCCATGCCGATGACACGCTCGGGCGGGAACCCCGACGCCTCCAGGGCCACGTGGCACATGGCATCGAGCGGGTTCGTGACCACGATGATGATGGCGTCGGGCGACACGGCGGCGGCGCGTGCCACGACCGCACGCACGATGCCGGCGTTCTTGGCCAGCAGGTCGTCGCGGCTCATGCCCGGCTGGCGGGCGAGGCCGGAGGTGACGACGATGACATCGGAACCCGCCGTGTCCGCGTAGTCGTTGGTGCCCGTCACTGAGCAGTCGTGGCCCAGGACCGGTGCTGCCTCCGCGAGATCGAGCGCCTTGCCCTGCGGCAGGCCCTCCACGATGTCGATGAGCACCACATCGGCGAGACCGGCCTCCGCGATGCGCTGCGCGGTGGTGGCGCCGACGTTGCCGGCGCCGATGACGGTGACGAGCGGATGGGACATGTGGGGCTGGGCTCCTGCTCCGGGTAAGATGCTGCCGCGTGTGGCCGCGGTTCGGCTGTGCATTCTATCGGTGCCGCTGGCGAGGGCCGAGGGCGAACCCGAGACGGTCAGTAGGTTTCGACGCGCACGGGTGTGAGTGCGAAGTCCTTGACGTTGCGGGTGAGCACGGCCGCATCGATCGCATGGGCCGTCGCGGCGATGAGGGCGTCCGCCAGTCCCAGGTGGTGCCCGGCGGCACGTGCCCGCATCCGCCATCGCCCGGCCATGAGCGCGGATTCGCGATCCGCGGACACGACCTCCATCGGCTCCAGCAAGCCGAGGAACATCGGCATCTCGAGATCCCGGACACCGAACCGGACCTCACAGATCGCCACTGGGTCCACCAGGATCTCGTCACCATCGGCAAACAGCGCAGCAAGGCGCGCCGCAGCGTCTGGCGCTGAACGCAGGTGATCGATGAGGAATGAGGAGTCGAGCAAGACCCTCATACGTCTGGCTCCTGGCCCGCGACCCAGTCGGGCCACGGCTCAGGACCCGAGTCGGTCTCCTCGGCGCGCGCCTCACGGACCCACTCCACGATCTTCTCCGGCGTCGACCAGTAGGGATAGTCCTCAGCCTGCAGGATGCCGGCAGACCGCTCGAACGCGAGGCGCAGCTGCTCCCGCTTGACGGCCTTTCGGACGACATCCTCCACGAATGCACTGCGGTTGCCCTTGCCCGCGACCTCGTCCAACTGCCGGACGAGGTCTTCCGGGAGGCTCAGGTTGGTGGGGATGCGCACGACCATGCGCACATCCTTGCGCACACGCGGGTGGGTGTCAATGGCCCTGTGGCTGCTCGACGTACCATCCGCACCATGAGCAGGCATGCGAACCCCGACTGGCGCCCTGGCACCCTGACCGTGCACGCAGGGCAGGAACCCGATGCAGCCACGGGCGCGGTCGCGCCGCCTATCTACCAGACCAGCACGTTCGCCCAGGAAGGCGTCGGCCGACCCACGGGTGGCTGGGAGTACGCACGTACCGGCAATCCCACTCGACAGCGGCTGGAGGATGCGGTCGCGCGGCTGGAGGGCGGCACGCACGGCCTGGCGTTCGCGAGCGGGTCCGCCACCGCCTCGGCGATCGCAGGACTGGTCCGGTCGGGTGAGCGGGTGCTCATCAGCGATGACGTCTACGGCGGCACGTACCGACTGTTCGAGCGCGTGCTACGCGAGCTGGGCATCGATGCGGTCTGGCTCGACCTGAGCGTCGACCCCGTCGGCACCCTGACGGAGCACCTGACGCCCGACACCCGCATGGTGTGGCTGGAGTCACCCAGCAATCCGCTGCTCAAACTGGTGGACATCGCGGCGGTGGCGGCGAGTTCGCATGCCTTCGTCGGGGCCCGGCGCGAGTCGCCCATCGTGGTCGTGGACAACACGTTCGCATCGCCCCTCTCGCAGCAACCGCTGCTGCTGGGCGCGGACATCGTGTATCACAGCGCCACCAAGTACCTGTCGGGCCACTCGGACACCATCAACGGTGTCCTCGCGACATCCCGCGACGACCTGTTCGCGCGCTTGAGATTCCTCCAGAACGCTGTCGGCGCCGTGCCCGGGCCGTTCGATTGCTTCCTGGTGCTGCGGGGCCTGCGCACCCTGGAGCTCCGCATCACGCGTCATTCCAGCAACGGTCTGCGCGTGGCCCAGGCCATCGCGGCGCGATCGGATGTCGCGCAGCTTCGCTACCCCGGCCTTGCCGATGGGCCGCATGCCCACCCCCAGGCGGCACTCGCCCAGCGCCAGATGCGCTACGCCGGCGGCATGATCTCATTCCAGCCAGCGCCACTCGGTGGGCGTTCCGCGGAAGAGCGAGCGATCCGCATCTGCGAATCGACGACCATCTTCTCGCTCGCCGAGTCGCTGGGTGGCGTGGAGTCGCTCATCGAGATCCCCCACGGCATGACCCACGGCGCGGTCCAGGGCTCATCGCTGGAAGTGCCACGCGCGCTGGTCCGCCTGTCGGTGGGTATCGAGGACCCGGACGACCTGGTCGCGGACATCCTCGGGGCGCTCGACGGGGCCTGAGTCGTTGGGCGACTGATCAAGCTGACGATCGGACACTCGTTGGCATACCAGGCGTGGGGCGACTGAAACCGCCAACGATGGCACCGAATCGGGCGAATCCAGCCCCAGATCGGGCTCCCGTTGGCTGGTTCAGTCGCTGCGCGACTGACCGAGGGTCGGCGCAGAGCCCCGGCCGTTGCGCGGCTTACGCCTCGTCGGGGTTCGGCGTCAGGAACTTGAACACGCCCCAGCCGATGAGTCCGCCCACGATCGGACCGATGATGTAGATCCAGATGCCGGTCAGGTCGCCACCGACGATGGCCGATGCCAGCGATCGGGCCGGGTTCACGGACGAGCCGGTGAACGGCACGATGGCCAAGTGGATGACCATCAGGGTGATGGGAATGACGAAGGCCGCGTGGTTGGCCGCCTTCTTGGTGACCGTCAGGATGACCGCCAGGAAGATGGCCGTGAACACGATCTCGATGATGAGCGCCTGGATCTCCGAGACGCCGCCGCCGGGGTGGGTCTCGGTGCCCGCTACGGCGGACTGGCCAAAGATGGCAGCCACCACGAGTGCCGCCGCGATGCCGCCGACGAGCTGGGCAACGATGTAGCCCACGCCGTGCATCGGGTCGAGTCGCTTGTCCATGACCGCAGCGATGGTCACCGCCGGGTTGTAGTGGCCACCGGAGACGTGACCGGCGATGAAGATGGCGGCGAACAGGCCGAAGCCGAAGCCGAATGCGATGACGATGAGGTCCACGAACGGATTCGGGGTGCCCGGGTAGCCGGGGTTGTTGAATGCCTTCGTCGACAGCACGGACATCAGGCCGATGAGGAAGAACACGAAGGTCCCCACCGCCTCCGCTGCGACCTTTCGGGTATCGATCTTGTCCATGATCAGTCCTCTCACGATGGCGGATGCAGGCCTGATCCGCGCCGACGGGACCCTAGCACACAGGATCGGCCTCGTGGGCAGGCTCCGACGGTATGATTGGCCCGACCGACCGACTGGTCGGTCGGTTTCCAGTTGACTCGGTGAGGCAATGCAGGGCAAGGTACCCACCCCGAACGACGAGCGGACGAGGAAGCGTCGGGAGCGCATCCTGGATGCGGCGTTCCACGTCTTCAGCCGGACCGGCTACCGCGAGGCGGCGGTCGATGACATCGCGCGTGAAGCGGATACCTCCAAGGGTGGCATCTACTTCCACTTCCCGACCAAGGAGTCGATCTTCGTCGAGCTGCTGGACTCGACCGCGGACCGGCTCATCGCCAAGGTGGAGCGGACGGTCGAGGCCCAGACGGAGCCCGTGGCGCGGGCCAGTGCCGCCATCGCCGCGACGCTGGGCATCTTCTCGGGACATCGCTCCATGGCCCGGCTGCTGCTCATCGACGGCCTCGGCTCGGGAGCCATGTTTCGGGTGGAGACCCTCCGGCTCCATGAGCGATTCATCGGTCTCGTGGCGTCCTATCTGGACGGCGCGGTCGCCGAGGGGGCGATCCCGCCGCTCGACACCCGCGTGGCTGGTGCCATCTGGTTCGGGGCGATTCACGAGCTGGTCGTGCGCTGGCTCGTGAGCGATCATCCGGCGCCACTGGAGGACGCGTTCCCGACGCTCCGGACGCTGCTGCTCCGAAGCGTGGGCGTGCCGGAAGCGCGCATCGCGGCACTGGGCCTCGAGGAGGCAGGCCGATGACCTCGGTCGAGGCGCCCGTGGCAGACACGTCAGTGTTGGGGACCTACGACGAACTGCGCCAGGCGCTCCGCGACCTGACCGCCAGGGCCTCCGGGCCGCGACCAGTGCTGGTGTCGGCCTCGGTCGTCGTCCAGACGGCCGATCCCCTCGGCTGGTTCGCGGCAGCGCGCGGCCTCGGCGAGGAGGTCGCCTATTGGGACCAGCCGGGCAGTCGAGCGTTCGTGGGCATCGGTGTCGCGACATCCATCGCGCTCTCGGGCCGGGACCGGTTCCGCGACGCGGCCGCATCGTGGGTCCAGCTCCTGGACAACAGCATC
Source organism: Candidatus Limnocylindrales bacterium (assembly GCA_038329515.1). Taxonomy (GTDB): domain Bacteria; phylum Chloroflexota; class Limnocylindria; order Limnocylindrales; family CSP1-4; genus JAFMJV01. Next base: position 5,461 of record JBBQNA010000084.1, read on the forward strand.
ACGAGTGGCTCCGCCGCCGGACGACCGGGTGCCGGCCCCATCCTGCTGGGTGGCAGCACCTTTGCGGATGGGCCGTCGTCTGACAGCTGTTGGGCGGGATTCGAGCGCGGCCGCCTGGACGTGCCTGCGCTGCTCCTGTCGCTCACCGATCGCACGCTCATCCTGACCTGCACCGTTCTCATCGATCCGACGCAAGCGATCTCGGCGGCCTGGGCCACGATCGAGCCGACACTCGATCGTGTCGCGCGACTTCTGGAAGATGGGCCCCGGTCGTCCGCCGGTGACCAGCCGGCCCTGCTGCGCCACGTCGGCGGTCATCCCGACCGGGCCGCCTGGTCGTCATCCGTGGCACGGTCCGCGGGTGCGGTCGGGCGTGGGCGTATCGACAAGGTCGTGCTCGCCCGACGTGTCGACCTGGAGGCATCGACGGTCATCGATGTCGCGGCGGTCCTGGGTCGCCTGGGTGCCACACCGGACCCGACGACCGCGCCCGTGACCGTATTCGCGTTCACGCGTGGGGCCCGGACCTTCCTGGGCGCATCACCCGAACGACTGGTCGCGGCCCAGGGTCGCGCGTTCCGGACCGTCGCCCTTGCGGGTACCACGGGCCGAGACCCTGATGCCGCGGCGGACCAGCGGCTCGGTGCGGCGCTCCTGGCATCGGAGAAGGACCGCGAGGAGCACGCGGTCGTGGTCGAGATGCTCCGCGAGACCCTCGCGCCAGTGGCCACGACTCTGGACATCGATCGGACCCCCCACATCGTTCGGCTGCCGACCGTGCAGCATCTCGCGAGCGAGGCGACCGGCGAGCTGCGGGATGACCTGGGCATCCTGGACCTCGTGGCGCGACTCCATCCCACACCCGCCGTCGGTGGCTGGCCGCGGGCGGCAGCGATGGAGCTGCTCGACGAGCAGGAACATCTGGACCGCGGCTGGTACGCCGCCCCGGTTGGCTGGCTGGACGCGCACGGCGGCGGCGAGTTCGTGGTCGCCATCCGCTCTGGCGTCATCGAGGGCGACCGAGCCAGCCTGTTCGTGGGCTGCGGGATCGTGGGCGACTCGGAACCCGACCGTGAGTGGACCGAGTCGGGCATGAAGCTCCAGAGTCTCGCCTCGGCGCTCGGGCGGCTGGAGCCATGAGCGGGTACGTAACGCCTGCCGGGCCGCTGCGGGCGTTCGTGGCGGAACTTGTCGCGGCCGGGGTCCGTGATGCGGTCGTGTGTCCCGGGTCCCGGTCGCTGCCCATGGCCCTGGCACTCCGGGCACATCCGGGACTGCGGGTCCTGACTCACCTCGATGAACGTGCGGCTGCATTCCTGGCGCTCGGCCTGGCCAAGGCCGGTCGGCGTCCCGTGGCCATTCTGGGCACATCCGGCACCGCAGTCGTCAACTTCGCGCCGGCCGTGACCGAGGCGTTCCATGGTCGCGTGCCGCTCATCGTCCTGACCGCGGACCGGCCGCCCGAGCTCCGTGACCGCGGGGCCGCCCAGACCATCGACCAGCAACGGCTGTATGGAGCCGCCTGCAAGTGGTACGCGGAGCTACCGGTGCCCGATTCAACGGATGTCGCCGTCGCCCACCTGCGCGGTGTCGTGGGCCGAGCCGTGGCGATGGCGCTGGAGGCGCCGGCAGGGCCGGTGCAGCTGAACCTGCCGTTCCGAGCGCCATTGCTGCCGGACGGACCCCTGGCGCCCCAGTCAGATGATCCGCTCTCGCCGCATACCCGACTGGTGCCCGGCGTCCGGTTGCCGAGCGGCCCTGACCTGGAGGCCATCCGGAGCACGCTCGCGGCGGCACGCCGACCGCTCATCGTGGTCGGCTCGTTCGACCTGGACGGCGGCGCGCCAGGTATCGTCGGGTTGGCCGCACGCTGGGGTGCCCCCGTCCTGGCGGATGCGCTCGGTAATCTCCGACTCGGCCCCCACGATGTATCGCACCTGGTGGCGCGGCCCGACTCCGTCGTCCGGAATGAGGCGTTCACGAGCGCCCACGCACCCGATGTCGTCCTGCGGTTCGGTGGCACGCCCACGTCGGCGGCGACGATCGCATTCCTGGAGCGGACCGCGGCGACCCAGCTCATCGTCGATGATGGCGCCTGGAACGACCCCACGCTGCTCGGGGGCGCGCTCATCCACGCAGACCCGGTCGCACTGGCCGTCGTTCTCGCCGAGCGCCTGGCCAAGGTGGGGCCGAAGCCTGAGCCTGGATGGCTCGACGCGTGGCTGGACGCTGGACAGCGGGCGGACACAGCCATCCGCGCGACCGTGGACGGCTTCGACCAACCATTCGAGGGCAGCGTGTTCGCCGCGCTGGATGGCGCCCTGCCCGACGGCGCCATCGTGGTCGTGGGCAACTCGATGCCCGTGCGGGACCTGGACGCGTTCCTGGCCAGCGGCACAGTGCGGGTCCGCTGTCTGGCCAACCGGGGCGTCAATGGTATCGACGGCGTCGTGTCCACCGCGCTCGGTGCTGCCGCGGCGAACGCCGGACCGGTGCTCCTGGTGGTTGGTGACGTGTCCTTCGTGCACGACCTCAACGCCCTGGTCGCGGCCAGGCTCCAGCAGCTATCCGCGACCATCGTGGTCATCGACAACGACGGCGGCGGCATCTTCTCGTTCCTGCCCCAGGGCACGGTCGATCGGGCGGAACTTGGCCTGCCGGCACACTACGAGCAGCTGTTCGGGACGCCCCATGGGGTCGATATCCTGGCCGTCGCGGACATCCTGGGCGCCGAGACCGCGGAGCTGGCACCAGCCGACATCGGGCCCACGCTCGCTGCGTCCATGGCTCGACCGGGCATCCGGGTCCTGCGACTGCGCACCGATCGGGCACAGAACGTGGCGCAGCATCGAGCCGTCCAGCAGGCCGTGGACGAGGCGCTGGCATGACACGACTTGCCGTCTCGGACGGCATCAGCTACGCCGTCTCCGAGCATGGCCACGGCAACTCGCTGGTGCTCATCCACGGCTTCACCGGCAGTCGGGCGAGCTGGGCGGCACTCGTGCCTGAGTTGGCGCGCGACCACCACGTGCTCACCTTCGACCTCCTCGGTCACGGCGACTCGGACTCGCCCGCGCCCGCGCGCCACGACGTCGAGCGGCAGACACGGGACCTCGCTGATCTGCTGGAGCGACTGCGTGCCACACCGGCTGACGTGCTGGGCTACTCGTTCGGGGCACGCGTGGCTCTCCGGCTGGCCATCGACGCCCCCGGCTGTGTCCGTCGCCTCATCCTCGAATCGCCGTCCGCGGGTATCGCTGACGCGGCTGCGCGGGCCACCCGCCGTATCTCGGACCAGCGTTGGGTGGACCAGCTGGCACGTGGCGACATGGCTGGGTTCGTGCACGACTGGGCAGCACAACCCATCTTTGCCAGCCAGGAGCGACTGCCCCCCGCGACCCGGCTGGGGCTGGAAGCCGAGCGTCGCAGCAACAGGCCCGATGGACTCGCCGCCTCCCTCCTGGGTGCCGGTCAGGGCGTCATGGCGCCGCTCCACGGCCGACTCGGCGCCATCACGGCGCCGACCCTGGTCATCTCGGGCCGCCTGGACCGGCGCGGCTCGGAGCGTGCCGGAGAGGTCGCACGCGGCATCCCGGCGGCGCGCCACGAAAGCATCGAGGACGCCGGCCACACGCCCCATCTCGAGAACCCGGAGCGGTTCCTGGGCCTGGTCCTGTCCGCGCTGGCGACACCCATCGTCGCGCCCATCCCCACCCCAGCCACATAGAGGACGATCATGCCTGTCACCTGGACCACGGTCCGCCCCCGCGAGGACGTCCACTACGAGGACATCCGCTACGAACACTCCGGCACCGGCATCGCTCGCGTGACCATCGATCGCCAGCAGGTCCGCAACGCGTTCCGGCCGCAGACCGTGACCGAGATGCTGGAGGCGTTCCGGCACATCCGTGACGACGCGTCGATCGGGGTCGCGATCCTCACCGGGGCCGGCGATATCGCGTTCTGCTCCGGCGGCGACCAGAGCGTCAAGATCCGCGGCGGCTACGAGGATGCGGATGGTGTGGCGCGGCTGAATGTGCTGGACCTGCAGCGGCTCATCCGGTCCCTGCCCATCCCGGTCATCGCGCTCGTCAATGGCTACGCCATCGGCGGTGGCCACGTGCTGCACGTCATCTGCGACCTCTCGATCGCGTCCGAGAACGCCATCTTCGGCCAGACCGGACCCCGGGTCGGCTCATTCGACGCCGGCTACGGCACCTCGATGCTGGCACGCATCGTGGGCCACAAGAAGGCACGCGAGATCTGGTACCTGTGCCGCCAGTACTCGGCCACCGATGCACTCGAGATGGGCCTCGTCAATGCGGTCGTGCCGCTCGCGGAGCTGGAGGCGGAAGGTATCCGCTGGTGCGAGGAGATCCTGGAGAAGAGCCCCACGGCGATCCGGTTCCTGAAGCGGGCGTTCAATGCTGATGTGGACGGCCTCGCCGGGCTCCAGGAGCTGGCCGGTGACGCGACGATGCTGTACTACACGACCGACGAGGCGCACGAGGGCAGCCAGGCCTTCCTGGAGAAGCGCAAGCCCGACTTCTCCCGCTTCCCGCGTCGGCCCTGAGGCTGATCCTCTCGTGACCACACCCCCGTCGCTCTCCACGGCACGCGTCTGGCTGATGGCCAGTCGGCCCGCGACCCTACCCGCGGCGCTGGGTCCGGTGCTCGTCGGGCTGGGTGTCGGCGTGGCTCAGGGTGCCTTTGAGCTGGGCGTGGCCACAGCATGTCTCGCCGTCGCGCTCCTGCTCCAGGTCGCCGCGAACCTGTCCAACGACCTGTTCGATCACCGATCGGGTGCCGACTCTACCGATCGGCTCGGCCCGCCACGAGCGGCGGCGAGCGGGCTGCTGACCGAGCGACAGCTGGCCATCGGGACCGGCATCGCGCTCGTCCTCGCGGCATGTTGTGGGCTCGTACTCGTCGCGGTCGGGGGTCCTGTGTTGCTAGCCCTGGGCGCGCTGGCTCTCGTCGCCGCTGTCGCGTACACCGGCGGGCCGTTCCCATACGGCTACCGAGGCCTGGGCGAGGTCGCCGTGTTCCTGTTCTTCGGCATCGTGGCCGTTGCCGGGACGGCATACCTCCAGACCGGCGCGTGGACCGCGCTCGGGTTCGCTGCGGCCATCCCGGTGGGCCTCCTGGTGACGGCGATCCTGGTCGTCAACAACCTCCGTGACATCGAAGCAGACACGCGTGCCGACAAGCGGACGCTGGCGGTGATGTTTGGGGCGCGTTTCGCGCAGCGCGAGTACCTCGCGATGCTGCTGGTCGCCTACGCGGTGCCGGTGGTGCTGCTGGTGGTCGGCGCAGTCAGCTATCCCGTGCTCCTGCCGCTGCTGAGCCTCCCGATGGCAGTGCCGCTGGTGCGCACCGTGTTCGCGACAGGCGACCCTCGGCGACTCAACCCCGTGCTCAAGGGCACGGCTCGGCTCCAGCTCGTCTTCGCGGCCCTGTTCTCGCTCGGCCTGGCGCTCCATCGCGTCGTGGCGCCCACATGACGCGCATCGCAGACGTGTCGCTGCTGCGCATGCTGCTTCGGTTCCGCGAGCCGGTCCGCTACGCCGGAGCATGGCGCATGACGCAGGAGGTCGCCATCCTGCGGCTGGCCACGGACGACGGCGTGGTGGGCCACGGGGAGGTGGCGGGGCCGACACTCCCCGGCGACATCGAGGCGGGCGTCGTGCGGATCCGTCGCGAGCTCCTCGGCACGGGCGTCAGCGATATCGGCGCGATCGAGGGGCCGCTGGGTGCGGCGGTGGACACCGCGGTTCTGGATGTGCTGGGCCGCATCGAGGGTCACTCGGTGGCGACACTGCTGGGCGGCGGTGTCGGGAGTGTCGGTGTCAACGCGCTGCTCATCGTCAGCGGCACGCCCGACCAGGATGCAACTGCCGCGCGTGCCCTGGTCGATGCGGGCTACCTGACCCTCAAGCTGAAGCCAGCGGCCAGTGGCTCCCGCACCGGGGCGTCGTTGCGTGCCATCCGGGACGCCGTCGGTCCAGGCATCGCATTGCGCCTGGACCTCAATGGACAGCTGACGGAAGCTGATGCCATCGAGTGGCTGATGACCCTGGCGTCCATCGGCCTGGAGTACGTGGAGCAGCCCATCGCTCCATCGCTGGGCAGCGCGGCCCTGGGCCGGGTGCGCGGCTCGATCCCGATGCCCCTCGCCGCCGACGAATCCGTGACCGACCGTGCCGCCGCGGTGGCGCTCCTGGACGCAGGGGCATGCGATGTGCTCGTCGTCAAGCCAACGCGGGTGGGTGGTCCGCGTGCCAGCGTGCGCATCGCACGGGCGGCAGCAGCCGCGGGCGTGGCGGTGACCATCTCCACCATGTACGAGTCGGGTATCGGCCTCGCCGCAGCGCTGCACGTCGCCGCGACACTGTCGGGGGACCGGGCGCACGGCCTGGGCACCCTCGGCCTGCTGGAGTCGGACCTCATCGGCGGCAGCCTCCCGGTCGTGGCTGGCCGGATGTCGCTGCCACCGGGCGCCGGGCTGGGCGTGACCCTGGATCCGGCGTCGAGCCTCGCACAGCGGGTGGGGGCATGATCGATCCATTGGCGACCACGACCGAACAGTGGCCGGACGCGCAGGCACTGAGCGACGCGGCGCACCGCTGGACGTGGCGACAACTCCTTGCCGATGCGAACGACCTATCGCGGCGGCTCGAGACATCTCGTGGTGGCCGGATCGCCGTGCTGTCCCTGGACACGGGACGCGCGGTGGTCGCCATCCATGCCGTGCGGCTCGCCGGTGCGACCCTCGTGGCCCTCAATCGACGACTCACCGTGGCGGAGCTCGTGCCGCTCGTGGCCCGATCGGGTGCGACACGTCTGCTCCACGATGCCCACCACGCCGAGATGGCTGCCGAGATCGCTGCCGGCGTGCCCGGGATGACACTCCTGCCACTGGATGTTCCGGGGGCGGAGACAGGTGCAGCGGCGGAGACACCAACGGCTGCCGGCACGCTGGACCCGGCTGCGCTCGCGGCTGTGGTGTTCACGTCCGGGACCACCGGCGAGCCGCGCGGTGTCCGCCTGACGCATGCCAACCTGCTGGCGAGTGCCCATGCCTGGAACGCGTTCCTGGACTCGGACGCGGATGACCACTGGCTGGCGACGCTGCCGCTGTGGCACGTGGCCGGGCTGGGCGTCGTGATGCGCTCGCAGGTCGCGGGCGCCCGACTCACGATCCATGACCGGTTCGATCCGACCGCGGTCCGGACCGCCTTGGCGGTGGATGGCGTGACGCTCGTCTCGTTGGTGCCGACGCAACTTCGCCGGCTGCTGGATGACGGACCGGTCGCGGCGCCGCGACTCCCCGCCCGGCGGCTGGGCGGCGCGCCCAACCCCGCAGCCCACCACGAGAGAGCGCTTGCGGCTGGATTGACCACCCAGACCACCTAAGGCAAGAAAGAAGCAGCGTCCGGGGTCA
>JBBQNA010000085.1:0-12898 GCA_038329515.1 Candidatus Limnocylindrales bacterium
CGTTGGATCGAGGGGGCCATCGCTGCCGCCATCAAGAATTCGTTCGCCATCCACACCGGCATGCGCAACGAGCTGCCGATCTCGCCATAGGTGTACGCCCAGGCGCCGAGGCCGAGACTGCCCGTTTTTGCCAGTTGTGGCCGCTGTACCGTTGCGGCATGACGCAGGCTCGCTCCAAGGAGGCTGATCCCGACATCGTGGGTCGAGCATTGGAGCTCGAGGCCGTCGATGGGTTCCTGAATAGGGTAGCCACGGCTGACGGTGGGTCGTCGGCGTTGCTCGTGGAGGGCGAGGCCGGCATCGGCAAGTCATCGTTGTGGCGCGTGGCGGTCGCCCGCGCCCAGGAACGATCCATCCTCGTCCTCAAGTGCGCGCCAGCTGCCGCTGAGGAAGCGTTCTCGTTCGCGGCTCTGCGCGACCTGCTCGACGGTCTTCCGGCCGACGCGTCCGCGCGTCTGCCTGAGCCCCAACGTCAGGCACTCGGGGTTGCCTTGCTCCAGCTTCCGACCGATGGGGTGGCAGACCCAGGTGTGCTGTGTGCAGCGCTCACGAGCGTCATCCGCGAAGCAGCCGCGATCCGCCCGACCATCGTGGCTATCGACGACGCCCAATGGCTGGATAGCCCGACCGCCAGGGCGCTGGCATTCGTCGTTCGCCGGCTGGGCGCGAGCCCCGTCGGGTTCCTGCTGACGCGACGCACAGGTGAGGATGCCCGGCTGTTCGCCGACACGGAGGCCGCATTGGCCGAACGGGCACACGCGATCCGCCTCGGTCCCATCGGCTTTGGTGCGTTGCACCGCCTCCTCACCGTGCGCACAGGTCATCGATTCGCGAGACCGGTCGTGGCCCGCATCGAGCGCATGTCCGCGGGCAACCCGATGACCGCGCTCGAGATCGCGCGCACGCTCCTGGAGTCGGACACGACCGGGATCGATGAAGATGTCGATCTGCCCGTGCCAGAACGCCTGCGTGAGCTCCTGAACGCTCGGCTCGCTCGACTCGACCCAAGCGCCCGATCTGCGTTGCTGCTCGCGGCCGCACTGTCGCATCCGACCGTCGGACTCATCGGAGCCGCATCGGACGACGAGGACGCATCCACACGAGGCCTCATCGCGGCCGAGGCCGCGGGCATCGTCGCCATCAACGAGGATGACCTGCGGTTCACACACCCGCTCTTCGCGTCAGTGGTCCAGGCGGCATCCTCGCCGGCACTCCGTCGGGCGACGCATCAACGCTTGGCCGCGGTGGTGGCGAGCGATGAGGAGCGCGCGTATCACCTGGGACTCGCGGCGACCGTCCAGGACGCTGCGGTCGCTGACCTGCTGGAGGTGGCCGCGGTCCAGACGTATCACAGTGGGGCTCCCGATACCGGGGCTCGCCTCCTGGCACGCGCCGCCGCACTGACCCCCACCGCGGATGTCGACGCGCGCGGCCGTCGGGTCGTGCTCGAGGCGGAGGCGCTGATGGAGGCGGGTGACCTCGCTGGCTCCGTGAGTGTGCTCGAGGCCGCGCTCGACTGGATACCCGCGGGGCGTCGAATGGCGGAGGCATTGCTCCTCCTTGGCACCGGACAGTGGTGCCTCGGTCGGCCGCAGGTGACGGCGACCCTGGAGCGAGCACTCGCGGAGACATCCATCGACGCGACCCTTCGAGGCCGGATCAACAGCCGTCTGGCGCTCTTCGACGATGACCTCGAGAACAGCCGCGCCCACGCTCGTGCGGCCGTGGGGCTCATCGATGCAGCCGTCGATCCCTCGGCGTTGGCGTTCGCCATGTTCGGGTGTTTCTACGCTGACGTGTTGGTGGGACGTCCCCCTGACGTGGCCATGTTCGACCAAGCGTTGGTCATCGAGCCGCCGATACCGTCGTGGGAGGTCAGCACCATCCCGGCCCTGTGGTGGAAGTACACGGACCAGCTGGACCTGGCCCGGACCCGGCTCGACCGCCACATCCGTTGGGCGCGAGATTCGGGCGATGAATCGTCCGACGCCGACCTCTACGCCCATCTCGCTGAGCTCGAGCTCTATGCCGGACGCTGGTCGGCCGCGGACGATGCCGCCGATCGAAGCCTGGATGCGGCCGAGCAGATGGGCCAGTCGATGCCCAACCCGTCGCATCGTGTCCGCGCGCTCGTCGATGTCCATCTGGGTCGGCTGGACCGCGCGATCCCGGCTGCGCAGGCCGGAATCGCCGCGATCGGGGACACCGACCCGGAGCTCGGAGCGATGTATCTCGATGTCCTGGGCACGGCGCATGTAGCGGCCGCGGATGACGCGTCCGCTGTTCGCTCGTTCGACCGGATGGCTCAGCTCATCGAAGCGCGTGGGGTTCGGGAGCCGCTGCGCCATCGCACGGAGCCCGATCACATCGAGGCACTGCTCGGGATGGGGGCCACGGAGCGAGCGACCCGGCTGTTGTCTCGACTGCTACAGCGGCATGAGCGGATGCCTCGACCCTGGATCACAGCGGCGCTGCCCCGTCTCCAGGCACTCGTGCATGCTGCCGGGGGAGACGTGGTCGGGGCATCGGACGCGCTGGCCGACCTGCTGACCGATCCGGCTCGTGACGCCGATGCGTATGCCAGCGCGCGCGCCCTGCTGGTGCTGGGCATCCTCGAGCGCCGCATCGGCCGCCGTCGGCTCGCCGGTGAGCGACTCGACCAGGCGGTCGCTCTATTCGATGCGCTGCCTGCGCCGGTCTGGGCGGCCCGGGCCCGACTGGAGATCGAGCGTCTCGGCCGTCATCGAGGTGCCGGCGAGGCACTCACGCCAGCTGAAACGCGTGTCGTCGAGTTGAGTGCTCGGGGGTTGACCAATCGGGCCGTGGCCGAGCAGCTGGTGATCAGCCCCAAGACCGTCGAAGCGCACCTTGCGCGTGCGTACACGAAGCTCGGCATCAGCTCTCGTGCCGAGCTTGGGCGACGTCTCGCATCGGCGACCACGACCTCAGACGAGTCCGGCTTACCCAAGTTGTAGGGAATCACCGGATGCTGCCAGAGGTACCGCGACGGCATCGTGCCGGGCATGCCACCCGAGCACTTGTCCGGACTTCCGGGAGTCACACGCACCTTCCTCGCTGAGCGATATCGCGCGGGCACATCCCAGCTGGCCGCGCGTCGGGAAGCCGAGGCGGCGCGGATCGCCGCGGCAGAACTGTCCCGTGAGGGTCGCCCGGTGATGCTCGTGGGATCACTCCTCGTGCCCAGCGATGACACGATCTTCTTGCTCTTCGGCGCGCAGTCGTCGGAGGACGTCGCGGCCGTTGGTGAACGGACCGACCAGCCGTACGACCGCATCTCCGAGGGTGTCCCGCTGACGCCCAGCGCCATCAGTGTCCCCACGGGCGGTCACCCGTGACATCCCCCGACAGGAGGTCTGCCTTGGCAGCTCACGATGTTTCCGGGAAGCCGCTGCGCTTGGCCACGATCCTTGCGCTTGCGGCAGCGGTCAGTGTCAGCTCACTGGCGACGGCGCAGGACGCCAGCCCGGTGCCCGTCGCCTCGCCGGTGCCGAGTGCGTCAGCCGCGGCTGACCCGTTCGCAAGTCCCGGTGCCGCTCGCGTGGTCACGCGGAATGCAGCCGGCGCCATCGATCCCTGTGCGCTGCTCACATGGGCTCAGATCGAGGCCGCCATCGGCAGCCCGGTCACGGCCATGGTGGCGTACGGCGACATCGAGTGCCGCTGGACGGTGGCTCCCTTGGCTGCCCTACCTGGATCCGTTGATCCGTGGATCGGCCTGCAGTTCTGGGAGAACGAATCGCCGATGCTCCATGTGGAAACCGGGAACGGCGGCGTGACGCCGGTCGAGGGGCTCGGGGATCGGGCGTACCGCACAAACCTGTATCCCCACCTGTGGGTCAAGCATGGGACGGATGTGTTCGTGGTGGGGTCCAGGCTGCGGTCGCTGGCAGACGATCCAGAGGCCACCAGGGCCGTGACGGAGGCCGTGGAAGACCGCTTTGCGCGGCTGGTACTGGATCAGCTGTGAGCGGCGTGGACACGTGGTTCCTCGATCGACGCACCTTCCTCAAGGTTGCGGGCACCACGGGTGCCGCCGTTCTGGGTGGCTCGGCGGTCGCCCTGGGAGCGAGTCGACCGTCTGGGTCGCGAACGGCAGCCGTCGGAGATGCGCTGGTTGCGGACCCGGCCATCGATGCCCTTGCGGGCGCGCTCGACTACGACACGGCGGCGGTCTTCCGCTTCGTGAGCGGCGAGATCCGATATGAGCCGTACGCAGGCATCCTGCGGGGTGCATCGGGGACCCTCTTGGCCCGAGCCGGTAACTCGGCCGACCAAGCGATGCTCCTCGCGGCGTTGCTCGACGCATCGCTGGTCTCCTACCGGTTCGCGATGGGTCCCATCGATAGTGCGACGGCAGCCGCGCTGATGAGCAGCGCGGTCGTCGATCGGGCGACCGCCAACGAGGCCACCCTCGCGGCGCTCCTCGGTCTCGGGCCCGGTGGCCGCCCGGTGGTCCCGACCTCGACGGCCGTGCCCGGGCGTGACCCCGATTCCGTCTCACGGGATGACGCTTTCGTGTCCCTGGCACGCGACCAGCTCGTGGGCACCGTGTCTCTGCTCGTGTCGTCACTAGAGGATGCAGGATTGGCAGTCCCTGGGTCCTTCACATCACTGCCGGTGTCCGAGCGACAGGAACACGCCTGGGTGCAGGCGAGTCTGGGCACCGATTGGGTCGACCTCGATCCATCGACTCCCGGCGCCACGATCGGCGACTCCTTCGGCATCGCTTCAAGCCCGCTCGATGAGCTGCCCGCGGATCATCGCCATCGCGTCGAGTTCAGGGTCGTGGCCGAGACGCTCGTTGGCGATGCGACTCGAACGGACACGATCCTCACGGTCAAGCGTGACGTATATGCGCTCGCGGGCCAGACCATCGCCTTCGTCAACGTGCAACCGGATGGCCTCAAGGGCATCGGGGTCCAGATAGCTGCGGGCCCGCAGGGACGGACGAGCTATCAGCCGTGTCTTGCCGTCGGTGACGATGTCGTCGTCGGCAGCCAGCCGATCGGCTTTGGTGGCACCGGCGGACCGCTCGACGACCCGTCAACGACCTTGCTTCTGGACGGTGAAGCCCTCGCCCAATGGGTGGAGGTGACGATGCTGTCGCCGGACCGCGATCCGGTCATCGTCCGGCGAGCGGTCTTCGATCGACTCGGCCCGGCGGCCCGTGCCGCTCGATCGGACCCTCGATCGGTCGTCCAGCCGGCGGATCTCGTGGACCTGGTGGACGGCGAACGTCCGGATTTCCTGCCAGCTATGACCACACACGTGTTGACGGTTAACGGCGGCGTCGTGGGAGGCGAGTCGCTCGGACGACTCCTGACGCCCACTGATGACCTTGGTCGGATGGTGGCTGCCGTTCATGCTTTCCACCTGGCGAGGGAGACAGCGGCCCAGGTGCTGGCAGTCCCGCTCGGTGTGCGGCCATTCCTCGACGCGCCCAATGTGACCTCGTTGACGACCGTGGTCGAGGCGGGCCAGGACGCTGGGATCGTGCTTCGACCCATCCTCGACATCTGGCATCGAAGCTACGCGGTACTGCCGCTCGCCGACGCTGCCGCGGGCCTGCCACCCGCCATCACGGCCGGGGTACTCGGGCACCTGGCCGAACGGATCGTGTTCGGCGACCTCGATACATCACCCCAGCGTCTCCTCTCCACCCGGACCCCATCCGTGGGCGCGGTGTTCGACGTCGCGTCGGCACAGGGGATCGGCATCCGCGTGCTCTCGGGTGCTGGCGCCAGCAGCCGTCTACCCATCGGATCGGACGCCCAGGCACGGCTGGAGGCGGCCCTCGCCGAGGGCTGGATCGCGATCGTGCCGGAGCGTCCCATCCTCGTGGGCGAGGATGAGCGGACCGGCTGGTGGCTGGTCGACCGGATGACAGGCCGCACCGTGGATGAGATGGATGATGGTCGAGGTGCCGAGCTTGGCGAAGACATCGTCATCAAGATCGGCGCGTTCGAGGCGCGGATCTCTTTCCACCGGCTGGGCTGGTGTGTCTTCGCGATCGCCTTGCTGGACGCCGGACTGCTCGATGTGGCGGTGGGTGCGTACGCCGCCTCAGAAGGAGGGGCACTGGGGGTCCTGGGAGGGTTGTTGGGCGGTGTCGGCGGAGGCGCCGCGAGCTTCGCCGGCTTCATGCTGGCGACTGGTGCCTGCGGCTGATCTGAATGTCTGATGGCGTTGGCCACCCGACTCGACGATCAAGCTCCACCTCGAGCAAGCGTTGTCGAACTCTGTCCTCCGCGGTTCGGCGCCACTCACCAACACTGACTACACGACAAAGCTGCCGTCGCCCTGCCGCGCGAAGGACCACACGTCTGACTCCGTGGTGGAGGTGATGAGCCTGACCTGGGAGGTGACGGCTGACCCCAACGATCGGGTGGGGTCGATCAAGGACTTCACGCTCACCTGGGAGCCGCAGCCGAGCCATGAGAGCGCGACGGTGACCTGTAGCGGGCCGGTGCGTATCGTGACCGAGATGGAGACCGGGCTCTGAACGTTGGTGTTCCCGATCCTCCACCAGGATGAGATCCAGGCCGGGGGCAGCCTGCATACGATCGCGCTTGCCCAGGGTGCTCCCGGGATGTTCCAGCTGCCGGACATCCAGCCGGTCGAGCAGAGTGGACCCTTCCGTACGGTCGACTGGAACGTCGCCCAGGACACCCTGCTCGCGACCAAGGATTGGTCCAAGAAGGGGGCCAAGGGTGTGATCATGGAGCGAGGGTCCTTCGAGTTCCGCCACACGCCAACCTGATCCGGTCCGTCGACTCGATCGGCGGTCCGCAACCGATCCGGCATTGACAGGGGTCCCACCATAGGGCCAATGGACCGGACAGTAGACCTTATGCCCGTTGCACCGACCCGGCCGCTCCTCGCACCCGAGGTCACGGCCGCCATCGATGCGGCCATCGAGTCCTACGCCGAGGCTGCGTTCGTGTTCCTGGAGCGACTGGTCGCAGCGGACAGCACCGTGGGTCACGAGCAGGCCGCCCTCGAGGTGCTCGCCTCGGAGCTGCACGGCCTGGGCTTCGAGATCGAGCGCCTGCCGATTCCCGAGAGCGTCGTGGAGTTGCCGGGCGCCGGTGTGCCACTGCTGCCATACACCGGGCGATACGACCTGGTCGGTCGACGTCGAGGTGATCCGGCACTGCCGTCCCTGCTGCTCAACGGCCACATCGATGTGGTGCCCGCCGACGAACCTGAGCTCTGGACCTCACCGCCCTTCCTGCCGGGACGTCGCGACGGCTGGATGTTCGGCCGGGGCGCAGGTGACATGAAGTGCGGCTTCGCGATGGGTGTCCTGGCGCTGCGCGCGGTGCGCGACGTCATGCCCGACGAGGACCTGGGCTCCATCAGCCTGGTGGCGGCAATCGAGGAGGAGTACACCGGCAACGGCACCTTGGCGGCCGCTGCGGCGGGCGTTCTGGCGGACGCGGTGGTGCTCCTGGAGCCCACCGACCTGACCTTGTTGCGCGGCGGTATCGGTGTCCTGTGGCTGGAGATCACGGTCCTCGGCCGGGCGGCGCACGCGGAAGCTTCGGCTGGCGGCGTGAACGCCCTGGAGACCGCCATCTCGCTGTTGCCAGCGCTGCACGCGGCGGAGGACGAGCTGAACCTGGAGCCAGATCCGCGGATCGACGCCGGCCGGCCATACCGCCTGAACATCGGCCGGCTGCACGGTGGCGACTGGGCATCCAGCGTGCCGTCCGTGGCCCGGATGGAGATCCGCGTCGGCTATCCCATGGGCTGGACACCCGCGCAGGCGGAGGCTGTGGTCCAGCGACACCTGGACCTCGCAGCTGCCGCCGATCCCTGGCTTGCCGACCACCCACCCACCCTTCGCCGGTCGGGCTTCCAGGCCGAGGGCTATGACCTGCCGGCCGACGCGCCACTCGCCGTTGCGCTCGCGGCTGCACACCGCGACGCCCACGGGGATGATCCGCTCAGCATCGTCATGGCCAGCACCACCGATGCGCGCATCTATCGGAATCGACACGACCTACCGGCGATCTGTTACGGGCCCGTCACGACACGCATCCACGGGATCGACGAGGCGGTCGAGCTGGCCAGCATCGTGGCGGGTGCCCGGACCCTTGCCCGGTTCCTCATCAGCTGGTCCGCGGCGGACGAGCGACCCTGGGTCGAGCCCGTCGCCAAGGTGCGGAAGCGCCGGTGACCAGCCGCCGCGGTGCCGTCGTGGACCTGCCACTGGTGAGTGACGCGCTGGTCGCGGAGCTCTTCGCACCACTCCGGCTGCGCAACGCCGGCGAGCATGTCGCCGACCGCCTCATGACCGCCATCGCGCTGGGCGAGTTCGTGCCCGGCCAGCGTCTGCCAACGGAACGGGAGCTGGCCGCGACCCTCGCCGTCAGCCGGACGACCATCCGGGAGGCGATATCGCGGCTCGCGGCCACTGGCTATGTGGCCGTTCGCCGCGGCCGTCATGGTGGCACATTCGTGCTCGCCGACACGGGACCCGAATCGGACGAGGCGATCCGGCGCACGTTGGTCCCTGGCTGGGCCCAGCTGGAGCGGCTGTTGGACCTGCGGACGCTGCTGGAGCCTCTCATCGCGCGGACCGCCGCCGAACGCCGTACGGTCGAGGACTGCGGGCACATCCGCGCGGCGCTCGACCAGTACCGTGACGCCAGCGACCGGGAAGCGTCCAGCCGCGCCGACGGGGCCTTCCACGCGTCCGTTGCCCAGGCGACCGGCAATCCGTACCTCGTCGACCTCTCTGATCGCATCCGCCAGGCGGTGAGCCTGGGCTTCCGGGCGGAGCCGTACACGCCGGCCATCCGCCAGCGGGCGATCATCGAGCACACCCAGATCGCCGAGGCGGTCATCGGCGGTGATGCCGACGCCGCTGCCGACATCGGCCGCCGACACTTCGCGCTGACGGAGGACCGCCTCCGGGAGCTGTACCAGCGGGCACAGGCATCGGCATGAGCCCGCGTCTGCGCTACGTGGTCCATCGGCTGCTGGCGACCGTGCCCATCCTGCTGGCCATGAGCCTGTTCGTGTTCCTCATGATCCGGCTGGTGCCGGGCGACCCGGTGCGCACGATGCTGGGATTCCGCGCCACGGACGAGAACGTGGCCACCATCCGGACCGCGCTGGGCCTGGATCAGCCACTCCTGGACCAGTACCTGTCATGGCTGGGGGGCCTGATGCGCCTGGACCTTGGCCAGGACTTCATCAGCAAGGTGCCACTCACGGAGCTGCTGTCGGAGCGGCTGCCGGTGACCCTGGAGCTGACGTTCCTGGCCATGGGTCTTGCGCTCGCCATCGGCATCCCCGCGGGGGTCATCGCGGCCACGCGCAGCAAGCGCACCGGACGCGCCAGCACCGCGTTCGTGGTCGCGAGCATCAGCATCCCCGACTTCTGGCTGGGCATCATGTTGGTGCTGCTGTTCGCGGGCACGTTCCGGTTGCTGCCGCCGTCGGGCTATACCCCGTTCGCTGAGGATCCCGTCGCGAACCTGCGCTACATGATCCTGCCCATCCTCACGCTCGCCGTGGCGGAGGCTGCCTACATCCTGCGCACGACGCGGGGCGCCATGGAAGAGACGCTGGGCACGCCGTTCATCACCTTTCTCCGGGCACGCGGCATCAGCGAGCGGCGGATCGTGTACCAGCACGCCCTCCGGAGTGCCGCGGTGCCCATCGTCACGGTCGTGGGCATCCAGCTGGGTGTGCTGCTGGGCGGCGCCATCGTGGTCGAGTCGCTGTTCGCGCTCCCGGGTGTGGGGCGCATGATCGTGACCGGCATCAACCAGCGCAACTACCCCGTGGTCCAGGCGGGTGTGCTGGCCGTCGCGACGCTGTTCATCCTGCTCAACCTGGTCACCGACCTGCTGTACGGCGCGCTCGACCCTCGACTCGCCGAGGCGGACGCATGACCGCGTGGACGGACCTGTGACCACGGCGGCCACGACGCGCAGCGCGCCATCGCACCTGACGCGCCTGAAGCGCCGGACCGGTGGCGGCGAGGCACTGGTCGGCTTCCTGCTCCTGGGCATGCTCGTGTTCATCGCGGCCGGCGCACCCTGGATCGCGCCCCACGATCCCGAGGCCATCGCCACCGGGCGGGTGCTGGGACCGCCCGACCTGGGCCACCTCTTCGGCTCCGACGCGCTCGGTCGGGATGTGTTCAGCCGGGTGCTGTACGCGTTCCGGGTATCGCTCTCGGTGGCCATCGGCTCGGTCATCCTGGCGGCGCTCATCGGGGTGCCCATCGGGCTCATCGCGGGTTATCGCGGCGGTCGCGTCGACGCGATGCTCATGCGCCCGCTGGACCTGCTCCTGGCGCTGCCGGCACTGCTGCTCGCGATCGCCCTGATCGCGATCATCGGCCCCGGTGCCCTCACGGTCCTGGTGGCCGCGGCGCTCATCTACGTGCCCATCCTGGCGCGCGTGGTGCGCGGATCGGTGATGGTCACCAAGCAGATGCCCTACGTGGACGCCGCGCGTGCCCGGGGCGTGGCCGAACGCAGCGTCATGATCCGACATGTGCTGCCCAACTCCGTCGGCCCGGCAGTCATCCAGGGCACCGTGCTCATGGGCTTCGCCATCCAGATCGAGGCTGCGCTGTCGTTCCTGGGCCTGGGCGCGCAGCCGCCCACGCCGTCCCTGGGCGTGATGCTCAGCGACGGTCGCGACGTGCTCACGCAGGCACCCTGGGTCGAGATCTTCCCGGGCCTCGCCATCGCGATTACGGTACTGGCCTTGACGCTCGTGGGCGATGGCTTGCGCCGCCGGCTCGACCCGCGGGGCATGGCCCGATGAGCGCGCCGCTGGGCACTCCCGCTACTGGCCGGGTGCTGGACGTGCAGCGCCTGGGTGTCCGGTTCGCGGTCCAGGACGAAGTGGTATCTGCAGTCAGCAACGTGTCCCTGACCATCGATGCAGGTGAGATCGTGGGCGTGGTGGGCGAGTCGGGTTGCGGCAAGTCGACCCTCGCGATGGCCATCATGGGTCTCCTCGGCAGCACCGCCCACATCACCGGTCGCGTGGAGCTGTTGGGACGAGACCTCGCAGGGCTGACCGTGGAAGAGCGGAGACAGGTGCGCGGTGACCGGATGTCGATGATCTTCCAGGATCCGCTCACGTCGCTCGACCCGGCGTTCGGCGTCGGCGACCAGGTCGCCGAGACGATCAGGGCGCACCGAACAGTGACCCCGGCGGAGGCTCGGGCGCGTGCCATCGGGTTGCTGGAGTCGGTGGGTATCCCGGCCGCGGCGACGCGCTACAGCGACCCGCCGCACCGGCTGTCCGGCGGCATGCGCCAGCGCGTGGTCATCGCCACGGCACTCGCCAACGACCCCGCGTTGCTCATCGCGGATGAGCCGTCCACCGCACTCGACGTGACCATCCAGGCACAGCTCCTGTCGCTGTTGCGCGACCAGCGTGACGCCCGGGGCATGGCCATCCTGCTCATCACCCACGACCTGGGTGTGGTCGCCCAGCTGTGCGACCGGGTCGCCGTGATGTATGCGGGGCAACTGGTCGAGACCGCGACCGTGGAGCAGGTCTTCCGCGCACCGCGACACCCGTACACCCAGGCACTGCTCGCCGCGCAGCCCAGCGCCGGCCTGGCGCGCGGCAGCCTGCGGGTCATCGGGGGGCAGGTGCCGGACCTATCCGACCCGCCACCGGGCTGCCGTTTCGCGCCCCGCTGTCCGCTCGTCCGACCGGAGTGCGACACGCCACCAGAGCTGCTGGCGGCCCAGCCGGGTCACAGCGTCGCCTGTTGGGCCGACCCGGCCACCCACCCCGGCGCCGCCGCCACTGCCTCGAGCACCGGCGCTCCCCGGGGAGCCGCCGCGTGACGCCGCTGCTGGAGGTCCGCGACCTGGTCAAGGAGTTCCCCATCCGGCACAGCCTCCGGGGCACGGCCACGGTGGTGCACGCACTCGATGGCGTATCGCTGTCGATCGCGCCGGGGGAAGCAGTCGCGGTCGTTGGTGAGTCCGGATCGGGCAAGACGACGCTCGCCCGCTGCATCCTGGGTCTCACGCCCCCCACCGGCGGTGCCATCGTGCTCGATGGCGTCGAGGTCACACGCGGTGATGGCCGGGCGCTGCGGGCCTTCCGGCGCCAGGTCCAGCCGGTGTTCCAGGATCCGTACGCCTCCCTTGACCCACGATGGTCCGTGGCACGCACCGTCCGCGAGCCGCTCGATGCGTACGCCATCGGGAGCGTCGCAGATCGCGAGGCGCGGGTGGGCACGCTGCTGGACCTCGTCGGTCTCACGGCACGCATGGCACCCCGTCGGCCACACGAGCTGTCTGGTGGTCAGCGGCAACGGGTGGGCATCGCTGCCGCACTCGCCCTTGAGCCGCGGCTCATCGTCGCGGACGAGCCGACATCCGCCCTGGATGTCTCGGTCCAGGCGCAGATCCTCAACCTGCTGGCGGGACTCCAGCGGGAGCTGGGTATCGCGATCCTGCTCATCACCCACAACCTGGCCGTCGTGGAGCACATCTGCGACCGGGCGCTGGTGATGTACCTGGGACGCCTGGTGGAGGAGGCACCCGTGCCGACGTTGTTCGCCGACCCTCGGCACCCCTACACCAGCGCGCTGATGGCCGCCATCCCATACCCGGACCCGTCGAGGCGTCTGCCCCAGACCGTGCTGCGGGGCGAGGTGCCCAGCCCCATCGACCCACCGCCGGGTTGCCACTTCCACACCCGCTGCCCCGTCGCCATCGATATCTGCGCCGTCCAGCGGCCAGCCACGACCCAGTTCGGACCCGCCCATCGGGCCGCGTGCCATGTGGCCGCCGTCGCGGCGCAGTCGACCCCCTCGTTCGCTCAGGTCCCGTCCGTCCCCCAGTAGCCAGCCAGCCCGCAGGAGGAGCGCCCATGC